>JBBQRU010000153.1:0-11841 GCA_038214545.1 Cyanophyceae cyanobacterium
AACAGAGCTTCATGTCCCAAGTGAATTAAAGTTTTTAGCCATTGTCGAAAACTGGCTATTGGGGTGCTTGGAAGTCCAACTCGGAGACTCTGTTGATTGGCAGAAACAATCTAATCGCTTACGCCTAGCTTTGGTAGAAGCCTACTCAAATGTCGTGCGTCACGCCCATAGAGATCAGCCAAATTTACCTGTTTTGCTGCGCTTAGAACTGAAAGAGCGAGATATCTCTTTAGAAGTTTGGGATCACGGTAAAGGCTTCGATATTTCTACCTACTTAGCCCCATCTCCCGAAGATCGGCAAGAAGGCGGTTATGGTTGGCTAATTATGCACCGCTTAATGGATCGTGTGGAATATAAACTCCACGTCAATGGTCGCAATTGTCTCAAGTTAGAAGCAACTCTCCCCGAGGTGACTACTCAAAAAGAAACTTCAAGTTAAGCTCGCTTTAATTGGAGTAAATCTTGAGGAGAAGCTAAAAGTTTAATTTTGGTGTAGGCAATTTCTCTTTGTTGGCTGATCACAAACAGCCAACATACATTGATGCTAAACAACGGCATCTGAACAATACCACTTACCTGAAATTGCTGCTGATTGTCAATATCAACTATTCCCATGCGTGGGTAAACTTTGATACCTTGGGCTTCTCTTTGCAAGTAACTCACAATAGCCTCTGTGCCCACAATCTCATCCTCAAAAGGCGGATGCATCACTCCGTCCGGAGCAAACAACGACCCACAAGCCTTCATATCTCCAGCGTTCAAAGTAGCAAAATAACGCCCAATAACTGGTTCAGTCACACCTTCAATTTGGAATTCTGGCGAATCAGTTGTCGCTGCACTCATAAAAATTCACCTAGTTTATTAGTAATCAAACTAAACAGAAAATTAACTTTCAACCTGCGCCTGTAGATATATTTTCATCAGCCATAAGAGCACTGTAAAATCTAAAAAATACCTTCATGAACCCAGTTCCCGTGTCCTCAGTTAGCAGTCAGGTAAAGCAAATCGCCTTAGAGTTAGGATTTCACAAAGTCGGGATTGCCACTGTAGACCAGACACAGCCAGAGGTACAGCATTTACAAACATGGCTGGAACTAGGTTATCAAGGAGATATGGCATGGATGGCTAATCCTCAACGGCAAGATATTCGCACGGTGATGCCTCTTGCGCGATCGCTTGTTTGCGTAGCCCTCAACTACTACACACCACATCAGCGACCAGAAGGCAAAGAATACGCCAAAATCTCCCGCTATGCCTGGGGGCGAGACTACCACAAAGTCATGTCTAAAAAACTCAAAGCCCTATCGGCTTGGTTAATCAGCCAAGGTGAAAACATTCAAGCGCGGGCTTATGCTGACACTGGCCCCGTTCAAGATAAAGTCTGGGCGCAACGCGCTGGAATTGGCTGGATTGCCAAGAATGGGAATCTAATTACAAGAGAATATGGTTCTTGGGTATTTTTAGGCGAAGTGCTGACAAATCTCGACTTGACACCTGATACACCTCATAGTCAACATTGTGGTACATGTACTCGCTGTCTAGATGCTTGTCCGACCCAAGCAATTACCCAACCATTTGTCGTTGATGCTAATCGCTGTCTTGCCTATCATACAATCGAGAATCGCGATCCTGAATTACCGCAGGCGATCGCACCTCACTTACAAGGTTGGGTTGCAGGTTGCGACATTTGCCAAGATGTTTGTCCGTGGAATCAGCGTTTTGCTCAACCAACTGATATCTTGGAATTTCAGCCATATCCTGACAACATTGCACCCAGGTTGACAGATTTAGCAGAGATTTCCGAGGAAGATTGGAATAGACGATTTCCATCATCGGCATTACGGCGAATCAAACCTGTAATGCTGCGGCGGAATGCTCGTGCTAATCTTGACAACTGCTTAGTTTAATGCCGCATGACTTTAAAAGTAATTATCTTTGATTTTGATGGTACGATTGCCGACACCCTCGACGCGCTTGTGGCGATCGCTAATAGTTTAGCGGTAAAGTTTAACTATAAACAAATCACGCCCGAAGAACTTGCCGTACTCAGAAACTTAAACTCTCGACAAATTATCAAAAAATCAGGTATTTCTCTTTTACAAATTCCTTTTCTAGTCAAAAGAGTTAAACGCGAGTTAAAACAGCAAATTCAACACCTAAGTACAATTCCCGGCATTAAAGAAGCTTTAATCGAGCTACACTATCAAGGTCATAGACTGGGAATTATCACTTCTAACTCCACCGATAACGTCACAGCATTTTTACAAAAAAATGACCTAGAAGATTTATTTGACTTTATACATTCAGGCACTACTATTTTTGGCAAAACCAGAATTATCAATAACTTTTTAAAGCAAGAACATCTCAAGCCAGAGGAAGTTATTTATATTGGCGATGAAACTAGAGATATCGAATCCACCAAAAAAGCCCATGTCAAAGTCATCGCCGTTAGCTGGGGTTTTAATTCCCGCGAAGTCCTAGCCGCCGAAAACCCTGACTTTCTCATAGACCACCCCAGTGAACTCTTAGAAGTGATCGCCAACTTAGATAAGTAAAATTATTTTTGCAATTCACATTTTTCGTGCTTTAAAAACGTCAAATCCTGTCATTTGATGTACAAAAACAAATTCCTGTGACTGGAAGTATTATCACAGGAATTTATGTCTGAAATTATGGTAGATTAAGAAGTTACGCGCTAGTTACTGTTTCTTAAACAGCAGCTTTCTTAAGTTGGCGCTTGACTAAACAACTAACTCCGATTGCACCAAAGACTAGTGTACCGAACATCTCGGAAGGTTCGGGGACAGCGGCGACCTGAATACTACTTGCGGAACCGAGGAAAGTAGCACCACTAGCTAAGGGTTTAGTTGTATCAAAAGAAAAGAGGTTGTAAGTAGTGCTCCCAAATGGAACTCTCTGGTTGCTGGGATCGTTGGCATTGGTGATGTAGTAATAAAGAGATTTATTAGGCTCAGTTGTACTGACATCTAAGGCTGGAAGGCTATTAGTTTGGGAGTTGTAATCCAAACGCAAAAAACTGTCATTTGAAGTACCATTTACAACTGTACTACTGCTGTCTAGAGATGTCATGCCTTTAAGAACAGATAGTGACAGAGATTGTAAAAATTTAGTTACGCCAGAACCTGCTTCGGAAAAAGAAGGAGGAGCACTATTTTTGGTGGTAAACGAACCTGTAGCTGAATAGCCGTTAGTAAAATTTCCGTTGAATGTGAAGTCAGCAGCTGTAGCAGGGGTGGCGAAACCACTAGCTACTAATCCAGTTGTTACGACTGCTCCCGCTGCCGTCGTAGATAAAAGCCTGAGGATACTTTTCTTGATTGTTGAAATCGAATGCATTGATAAATTCCCTGTAAATACTTTGAAATGATCCTCTGTTTCTACAAGGAGATTTAATATATACATCACACTTTATACAATCTACATATAATCTTTATGTATTCTTTACCACACTGATATGCGCTGCTCAAGTAAAAAAGTTGGCACTGGGTACTCTTTGCGATCGCGCTCAGAAAATCTGCATGAGGAAAAAATCACTGCCAAATTGGTGGAAACAACCGCTCTACCTCAGTCCTCCATCCAGGAAAAGCTGGCTCAGCTTCCGCCATCTCTCCTCGTTGATAAACTGTAGGATTGCGCGGTTCAGTTGCACGATATACTTTAATTAATTCTCCCCTCAGTACATCCACATCCCACACCACCACAGTTCCAGCTTCAAAGTAATCCACTCGCTTTTTCGCAATTTCCTTCTCAGATGTCTCTCCATAATCATTTTCGCTTCTCACTTCTACTGCCAATATCGGTGATCCCTGAAGAAACTTACCTAAATTAGCAGGAATTAGACCTGTGAAAAAAGCTGCATCAGGACTAAACGACTCACGTTTGGGCAAATCAGTAATGAATTTCTGCCAACCATTAGCAGATTCCCACCATACGCTGACTCCTTGGCGGACTGGTAAATTAACGAGATACCCAACATTATCAGGTAATGCATAACCGCGCCGAGTTGCAAAAGAGTAGTCACGTAAGCTGCTGTAGATTTCACCTCCAGCAAATCCAGGTAGGAACCCGGTTGCTGCCATAATTAATAGTTCTCCATTAACCAACTCAGCCTTGCCATTTTCTGGAACTCTGTACAAATCTTCAATTGTGGCTGTGGTTTTTAGACTCATCAGTTTACATCTGGTAGGATGTCCGAGTGCTTTTACTCTCAGTATAACTTAGCTAATCACACAACAATTTAGCACTCACAATGCACCCTGCGCTTGGTAGTCTCAGGTGATAACTTGTGAATGCTAAAGAGATATGGTAAGACTCAACAGAATTTGGAGCCAAATATATTTTCTCAAAAGTTACAAAAAAGGGCTAATTTCGCTCTTTCTCTGATTTATTAACCCAAATGAAATCTAAAATTGCGGTTATTTTCCCGCTTCACCCTTTTGTAAAGCTTTGTGAACTAAATCATCACTGACATTACCAGCAGCAGAGGTTGAGCCGGTAATTTCGTGCGCCATTTGTAAATAATCATGAGGATCGCTGGTTGGTTCTGCGACCATCTTGGTCGTTTCTGGCTCATGCATTTCAAACTTATGAGCCGTCGCTACAGCAGCTGCATCCGCACCAGCACCAGTGCGATCAACATCACTCACATTAAATTGTTGCGCTGCTTGGTAATCTGCATCCACATCAATAGTCGGTAGCTTTTCTTTACCACTAGCCATATTTTCTGCGGCTAATTGACCATCTTGAGTTGATGCTGCCATTGGATTGGGTTTAATTTGTTCAGACATAAACATCTCCGATTGACTTCCGACTGACTAAGTAATACTACCAAAGCAACCCCCAAACTCTCGACACCTTTAGATAGATTTCTTACCTCTGTTAAAAGAAAGAGAAAATGTATCCGAGCAATTTTTTCAAACTCCTTCTATTGGAGGGCGAATTAAATTCACTAAGTCTGTTAAGCCTTAATTTAGTTAATTAAATCACAATCGGAGAACAATTATGACCGCAAGTTACGATAAAACCAAATCACAAGCTCGTAGCACAGAAACTCAAAATGTTGTAGATGTCTTTAACAAACTAGATACCGACGCCAAATTAGCATTGCTTTATTTGGTATATAAAAAAATGGGTAAATCCGTCACCCCAGCCGCACCCGCCGCGACGGAACCAGAACTAGCACCATTTTTGCTAGGAAACTTTTATGACATGTCAGGTCAACAACAATTAGATATCATGCGCCAGATTGTAAACTGTGCAGATACAGAATACTCTCATGATTATGGTGCTCTCAAAGAAAACAATCAATTAATGGTTTGGTATGCTTGGGCACAAGCGATGGGAGATACAGTAGTTGGTATGCCTGATAATTACCAAGCCAGCGAATCAATTAATAACGTACTTTCACAAATTGAAAAACTTGACTTTGATGACCAAATTTCCATCTTACGCACGATCGCTGGCGAAATGGGATACACCAATATTAAACCAATTGAGACTCAAGCTCAGACGGGGAAGACTTCTAGTTTTTAGATAAAATACCTCACGCATTAGCGAAGCGAAGCCGAAGGCGTTAGACGCATTAGCGAAGCGAAGGCATGAGACATCAGGGCTATTTCATTCTCGTTGAGACCGCCTGGGATTTTAATCCCAGTCTCATAGTGAAAGTCCATTAAAATGGACTGAAATTTTTCTTGAGTCATCTAAAGATGACTTTGGCTATGAGCCTAGGATTAAAATCCTAGGCGGACTCATGGAGAATGAAATAGCCCTGCGTGAGACTTTCAAGCCGCTACTTGGCTCATTTCTGCTGGTGTCAGATGAGAATGAATAACTTGACCGTCGCGGAACCAGACAATGCGATTAGATTGGCGGGCGACTTCTGGTTCGTGTGTAACCATGACTACTGTAATGCCACTTTGATTGAGTTCGCCGAAGATTTCTAAGACTTCTTGAGTCGTCCGTGAATCCAATGCGCCGGTTGGTTCGTCGGCGAGGAGTAAGACGGGACGATTGACAATAGCCCGCGCGATCGCTACCCGTTGTTGTTGTCCACCCGAAAGTTGGTTTGGTTTATTGTTGAGGCGATTGGCTAAGCCTACGCGTGTGAGTGCTTCAGTTGCGCGATCGCGGCGTTCGGCGTTGGGTATACCGGCGTAGACCATTGGTAAGATGACATTTTCCAGGGCTGTTAATTGTTGTAACAAGTGAAATTGTTGAAACACAAAGCCGAGCTTTTTGTTACGGATATGGGCTAAGTCGGCATCTGCGAGTTGGGCGACGTCAATATTGTCTAGATAATAATGTCCGCTACTTGGGCGGTCTAAGCAGCCGATGATGTTCATGGCTGTGGATTTACCAGAACCGGATGGTCCCATGATTGAGCAATATTCACCTTGGTCAACTACTAAGTTGACATCACTGAGTGCTTTCACTTCGGTTTCGCCTGCGCCGTAGATTTTAAAAATGTTTTCTAAACGAATGACGACTGGTTTGGGAATCAGGTTGTCGATAGTTGTCGAAGTGTTTTCCATATTTTTTTAGGCGCTGCGTAAAGCAACAATAGGGTCGAGTTGAGCCGCGCGACGGGCGGGAACGACGCCAAAGAATAGACCAATTGCGCCGGAGACGGTGACTGCGACACAAATGGCGATGGGGGAAATGGCGGCTTGAAGGGGAGTAACTGCACCCACTAATAAGATTACACCTACGCCTGTGGCGGTGCCAACTAAGCCACCAGCAGCAGAGAGGATGACAGCTTCAATGATAAATTGCAGCAAAATATCTTGTTGAGTTGCGCCAATCGCTTTTCGCAAGCCAATTTCTTGAGTGCGCTCGGTGACGGAGACTAGCATAATATTCATAATACCGATGCCGCCGACAAAGAGAGAAATACCCGCGATCGCAGCCAACATAATTGTCAATGCGCCTGTAATTTGACCAACGATTTGCAAGGCATCTTTTTGAGTACGAATTGTAAAGTCGTCTTCGCCGGTGAGTTTATGCCGCAGGCGCAGGAGATTGGTAATTTGAAATGTGGCGGCGTCAACACTTTGGTCGTTTTTGGCTGAGGCAACAATGCTAGTTAACTCGGTGCCATAGGGAGAAGTTCTGCCGACAACTCGGTTTGCCATCGTTGTCACAGGGATTAGAGCCGCACTATCATAATCAATGCCGAGGTTTGAGCCTTTAGATTCGAGCACGCCGACAATTTGAAATCTGGTATTACGGATGCGGATCTGTTCTCCGACTGGGTCGGTATTGCCGAAAAGTCTGCTAGCTAAATCTGAACCTAGTACCATTACTTGGTTACTGCGCTTGATGTCGATGTCGGTGAAGAACCGACCTTTGGCGGTGTCAAAGTTGCGAATAACAAGAAAGCTGGGAGTTGTACCAACAATATTGACATCTGTATTTTTGTTACGGTAGTTCACCACTTGTCTGCCATTCAAATCGGCGGTGACTCCGGCGACTGTGGGGACTTGGGTAGCAATAGCTTCAGCATCGGCGAGGACTAAAGTTTTTGGCACATTGAAAGAAACGCGCTGAGTTTCTCTGTTACCTGGAAGCACAAATAAGACATTTGGTCCTAGGGATTCTAACTGCCGCGAAACATATTTTTGCCCTCCTTGACCAATCCCAATCATGGCAATGACGGAAGCATTACCAATGACGATTCCCAGCATGGTGAGAGCACTTCGCAGTTTGTTAGAAACGAGCGTCTTAGTGGCCATTTGAATGCTTTCGACTGGGTTCATTTTTTTTGTTGCTCTTGTTGTTTTTGAATTGTGTATTCTTTTGGTGGGTTCACAAACACGCGATCGCCGATCTTTACTCCTGTCAAGATTTGCGTTTGGTCTTTAATCGAAGTGCCAATTGTCACCGGGCGAAACTGAGGTTTACTGTTCGCATCTGGCAGTAGAACTCCTGTTTGTCCTTTCTCCGTAATAATCGCGACTGTTGGCACAACCAATGTATCTTTGATTGCATCACCTAAAAATGTCAAATTCACATTCAAGCCGGAACGCAGTAGGTCTTCACCTGTATCAATCGCCACGCGAACTTGAAAGGATGTCACATTTTGATCGATAACAGCTTCGGGTGAAATCAGGCGCACATGTCCCTTAAAGACGCGATCGGGATAAGCATCAGCCACAATTTCTAAGAGTTGTCCACTTTTAATCTTGCTAATATCGACTTCCGGGACATTAGCTAAAACTTCTAAACCACGGGCTAAGGCAACAATCGAACTAGAAGTTGCCGACGCACTACTAGAAGCGGAAGTTGTTGGAGTCACAAATGCGCCAATGGTGGCGTACTTTTGAGTGACAATACCGCTGAAGGGGGCGCGAATAATTGTATCTTCTAACTTCACCTGCTGCGCCTGTAACTGACCTTGGGCAGTCGTTACAGCCCCTTGACGGGCGCGGACTTCTTCACTGCGAGTACCTTTTTCTAGCAATTGGAGTGCGGATTGAGATTCAGAAACTACAGCTTCGCGTTGAGCGATTTCTTCACTCCGACTCCCACTTTGCTGCAATGATAAACGGCGTTGCGCTTCATCTAAAGCGGCTCTGGCTTTGCTATCTTCACTAGTATATTGATCCAAATCGTTTTGAGAAATTGCTCCTTGACCAGCAAGATTCCGATAACGTGTCACCCGCGAACTAGTTAATACTACCTGTGCTTTGGCCGAATCAACTTGAGCTTGAGCTTGAGCAATATCTTGAGAACGATTCCCTGCTTTGGCTGCGGCTAGTTGTGCTTGTGACTGAGCTAAACGCGCTTTAGCTTGGGCAATTTCTTGCGGACGATTCCCAGCGCGAGCTTGATCAAACTGTGCTTGAGCTTGGCTTACATTACCGCTATTTTGCCGGATTTGGGCTTGGACATCGGCGCTATCCATCCGGGCGATAATCTGCCCTTGGGTCACGCGATCGCCTTGCTCTACGTACAGTTTTTCCAAAATACCGGGATTTTTCGGGCTAATGTTGACGCTTAAAATTGGCTGTACTTTACCACTGGCAGTAATTCGCAAGGTGATATTTTTGGATTCTACGGGCACCGTTAATTGAGTCACATCAACTTTTGACCCCCCGCGATGATAGAGTATAAAAGTCGCAGGTCCAATAATCACACCCGCAGCCATCAAGCCGATAAGCCAACGCGGAAATTTCTTAAATTTATCAATCACTGGAGTTGGGAGATAATTTGTCATAATTTTTTGCCATCAAATACCGCATAATCAAAAATATTTGTTAACCATAGATTTGAGTCTATGTGTCTTTGTATTAGATAAATATTGATTTAATTTTAGCTATTTATCTGGCAATATTACTTCACCTAAATGGGTGAATTATGTATGTAAATTTGTATTTGAACAGGCAACATCTACTGAATTAACTTGTGGCAAAATGCCTTGAGCGAGGATTCCTACTAGACCTTGGACAAATACTGGGTCAAAGGTTGGCGTATTTACATGAGTGTCTAAATGTTCTAAAAAAATGTAATTCATTAACGAGCCGAGCAAAACATGGGCGGTGATTTTTGGATCGCATGGACGCAGCCGGCCAAATTCGATCTCCCGTTCTAAAAAAGTAGCTAATGCTTTGAGGTCGCGCATTGGCTTTGACGCTCCTTCTGGACCAAAGGGAATAACATTACCTCGGGAACGGATCATCATTAGTCGCGGCATCACCTCGCGATAAAATTTCAACATCTCTAAGCAGATTTGCGTGATATTTTCTTGAAAATCTCCGATACCGGAGAGAGTTTCCAGATCTTTAACCCACACTGGTGTTTCCGGGATTCCAATTGCGGCGAAGAACAATTCTTCTTTGGTAGAGAAGCGCTTAAAAATCGACGCTTCCGAAATATTCGCCCGTGTGGCTATTTCTAAAGTTGAACCGCCGAAACCTTTTTCAAGAAAGACTTCACGCGCCGCCGACAAAATTTGCTGGTTGGTAATTTTGGGTGTCCGAGCCATATATAAGTAAGTGATTACTTATTAATTTAATTGTTTTTTTAGCGATCGTCAAGTGTATTCACCCCTTCCCACTGTAGGGCGACTATGGTTTAAGCTAAGCGTAAAGATTGTTTAATAAGAAGGCTTAGAGGCGTTACTGTGCCAAAATGCATGCGTTTGATTTCATTATTAGTTGCCATTCCATTGTGGAGCGTGTCGGGCGCTGCTCATGCACAGGCATTAATCCCGCACACACTGCAATTAGATCCGGCTCAGCTGGAAAAGCAAGGGTTGAGTTTGGCACAGGAAGCTGCTCAGCTAGCGCAGTTTCAACAGTATGATTTAGCTTTACCAAGAGCACAACTAGCAACTCAACTAGCTCCCAAAAGCGATCAAGTTTGGTTTTTATTGGGTGGATTGTATTTGCAAAATAAGCAGTTTCCTCAAGCTGTGACTTCTTTGCAAAAGGCACAAACACTTAATCCCAAAAATGGAGATGTCTTGTTTGCTTTAGGTTCGGCAAGTTTTCAACAGCAACAATACCAAGCCGCTGTGACGCACCTGCAAGCTGGTTTGAAGCTAAAACCTAATGATCCCGAAGGGTTATTTGATTTGGGTAACGCTTACTATAAGCTCGGACGGTTGACTGATGCGATCGCTCAGTATACCCAAGCAGTCACCAAAGAAAAAAAATTCTGGCCCGCGATTAACAATATTGGCTTGGTCAAATATGAACAGGGTGATGTTACCGGCGCGATTAAACAATGGCAAGGTGCTGTGGCTTTAGATCGGCAAGCGGCTGAACCAATGTTAGCAATGGGTGTTGCTTTATATGCCAAAGGCGATCGCGAAAAAGGTCTAGCGTTGGGAGAATCAGCGCTGCGGATTGATGATCGCTATGGTGATTTAAATTTCCTCAAAGAGAATCTTTGGGGGAATCGCCTGCTATCGGACACGAAAAAATTCCTCGAACTCTCGCGGATTAATTCTGGTCGCCAGCAACATCCAAGTGATGCGCTGCGATAGAAAGAAAGAGGGGAATATTTTCGTAGTACGTATATACTAAAATGGCAGCAGTCGTCTAACATATTTGATAGACGGCTGCTGCTCCATTGAATTAGATTTACTCTGATGACTTTGGTAGTAATGCCAAAATCTGATCGACAAACTGTTGATGATCGACAACAGGTTTCGATATGTAACCATCAGCGCCGCTTTGCTTGAGAAAGTTTTCGCGATCGCCTTCCATCGCGTGAGCTGTGACTAAGATAATGGGCAGAGCAGCTGTTTCTGGGTCTGATTTCAACATTTGCGTAATTTTGATACCATCAACAGACTTACCTTGATACACACTGTGAGACAGGGAAACATCCATCAAAATAATGTCAGCCTCCCCAGCTTGGGCAATTTTCATTACCTCTTCGACATTTTCAGTATGCTTCACGTCCAAGCCGCCTCGCTTGGTCAAAATTTTGGAAAAAACGCGAGCATTGACCAGATCGTCTTCGACAATCAAAACGGTTTTCATGAGAATTTGAGTTTGGATACCCCATATTTTAAAATCGAGGCGTATTTTGGCAACGCGCTCAACTACAGACTTCAACCAGTTGTGTGTACTGTTTTCCCAAAAGAAAGTACAGACCTCTCCTCATGGATGATACTACTGCTCAGTATACTCAAGCTACCGTAGGAATA
Source organism: Cyanophyceae cyanobacterium (assembly GCA_038214545.1). Classification (GTDB taxonomy): domain Bacteria; phylum Cyanobacteriota; class Cyanobacteriia; order Cyanobacteriales; family Nostocaceae; genus JBBQRU01. The sequence continues at coordinate 11,681 of JBBQRU010000153.1, forward strand.
ATAGATGTGTTGAGCATCTGATCCGTTATGCTGTGGCTACTGCAGGTGTAAATTAAAGAAACTTTTAGATAGTAAAAATTCAGGAAACAGAACTCATGGCGAAACAGTTAAACCTGATCTCCACCGGACAGGTCATCACCACAGCCCTGCATACAGAGATG
>JBBQRU010000154.1:0-11766 GCA_038214545.1 Cyanophyceae cyanobacterium
TATTTTTATTACCCCTATTAACGACCTTCAAAAACAGATTCTTTCATTGATGAAAATGCCTGAATCACTTTATATGCTCGAAGTTAACCTGTGTAAGACATAATTACTTCTCATGAGGACAAAATGAGCGAACGGACAGCATTTATACCAGCCGTTTTCAAAACAAACGGAGCACATCCATACTCGCTGTCCCACAAAGAAATCGGTCTTGATGGCAAGAACTTACATACTTGTCTCAGTTGCCAGACAGCTTTACTAATCGGACTCTCCCAAGAAGTAATTCTTTCGTGTCGTAGTGGCATTGCCCAACTACCTTCACTTTCTGGTATCCAAGCCACAGTACTATATCCCTGACCGGAAGTAACTGGTTTATTTGCTGGCATTCCCGCAATGAGCGTGGTGTTCAAAAGTTCTGTCTTTGAGCGTGACTGCATTTGGTCGAGACCAAGCTGTATGATCTCCAGCTAATATAATTCGACCTGATGTCGGCATTTGGCTTATGTATAGTTTCATCAACTTTTGACGCTGAGGTCTTGTATCCTGCAATGCTTCGTAGACACTTGACCATTTACGGCGAAATACCGGGCATTGAGACAGGTCTGCAAAACAATATGCTTGACGTGTCAGCATTACAGCATCTGTTAGTTCAAAAGCCGCATCATGTGCTCGACACAAATTGTCATACACTGCTTGACGGAAAGCCTTTAATCTGGCAAAAACATCCATAGTGGTTGATGTGAGTTGGTAGTGCTTCTCTCATCTTCCATCGGGGGATGCTTGTTTTAACCACAGGCATCTCCTTTATTTTTTATACCCCTTCCTATCCGTCACGATAGCTACGCAGTCTCGTGCCTTAGTCTAAAGTCCAGTAATAAGCTGCGTGAGATATCAAAAGACGCTATTACTTCATTAATCCTGCAACTAGACAAATATCCTGCCAGGAGTAATTAGATAAAAACTCAATAATCCCACTTTTTTAAAACTTTCCCTTATGCAAACAACAGTTAATTCCACAAACCAGGCTTACCAGCAACATCTTGAAAAGGCTCAGCAAGTAGTCCAGCAATTCAAGTCTAAAGCCAGAGATGACAGATATACTGGCTGTTTCGTGTTCGGCTCTTTCGCTGATGGCAGTTTTACCCAGTTTAGTGATCTTGACATCGTGCTGGTAGTCAAAGATGAAGATCATACGCAAGAATATCAAAGCTTGCAAATAGAAGATATAAACGTAGATTTATCAGTGGAAACCCTAGAGCAGGTAAAAAAGCGAGAGGAGGAAATTCTGACCAAAGCCGAGCGCAGAACTTGGCTCTCAGATGCCTTAATTCTTTTCAGTGATGATGGAAGCAACCTAGATTCCCTAAAAGCTTACTATTCAGCCCTTTCTAAACCTAAATCAATCTCACCAGAAGATACTTCCTTATTTAAGAAAAATATTGAGAAAATGAACCAGAAGATTGAACAGGCTTCTCTACTGGATCAAGATAATTGTCAATTTACAATGCTCACTTGTATCAGAGAACTGGTCAATATTTATTATAGAGCTAGTGGAAGATTCACAGTACAAGCCAAGAAGCTCTTTATCGACCTGGATAAGTGGGATAAGCAGTTTGCCGATTCGCTGAGAGGGTTTCTGTACGCTACAAACTTAGAAAATAGAATTGGCTATTGGCACCAACTCGTTGGACTTATAGCCAATAAATTGAATTGGCAACTGACAAAAGAAAAAATTATTGAAACTAATTATGAACCAAACTTTACAATTTCCTAAAAATCCGACTACTAGCTGGGTAATTCGTACTAAAAACGAAGAAAAATGGCTTGCCAAAGTCTTGGAAACTCTATTCTTACAAAGCCGCTTAGACTTTGAGATAATCATTGTTGACTCTGGCTCTACTGACAAGACACTTGAAATTGCCTCCTCCTTTCCAATAAGAAAAATAATGAAGATTTTACCTGAAGAATTTAATTACTCTTATGCTCTTAATTTAGGTATTCAAGAGGCTTGGGGCAAATATCTTGGTATAATTAGCGCTCACTCTCTGCCAATATCAAGAACTTGGTACGCAGAAGCTTTCAGAAATTTTGCCGATCCAAAAGTGGCTTGCGTAGGTGGTCAGTACACTTCCTTACCTGACGGAAGTTATAACGAGAAATTAGGTGATTTACGATACCACATCTACCGTATCAGTCAGAGTGACTTATTTAAAGGAGTCCAGAGAGAAGAATATTTTAGGGAAATCACCAACACTAACTGCATAATCAGAAAGGATTTATGGGCAATTTACCCTTTTGACGAGGGCTTGAGAGAAAGTGAGGATATGGACTGGGCGATGGAAATGAGAGCCAGAGGCTATAAAACAGTATTTGATCCTTGTTTTAATGTATACCATTCTCACGGAGGCTTAGGCAGACCAACTATTGAATAGCGAAAGGCAGTTTGGGCTGAGAACAAGAAGATTATTGAAGCTAAAATTCGTTAACTAGTTACTTGCAAAATTAAAAGTAAAGCTCCTGAGCTTTTTTACCTTATACTCCTTTTTTATCAAGAAAAGTAGGTCTTAGGTCTGTATCTGTTGAACTGTGCTCACAGCAAATTAAGCCAAAATAGCAGTTAGGCTATTCAATTACACTAGAAACCATTTTGCGTGGCGTAAGAAAGGCAAGCACAATTGCCACCAACAACAGTGCTGGAACATCACCAACGAGATGTCCTCGTTCAGCAGGATTAACTATTGCTTGTACTCCCATAATTAGCCCGTGAATTAAACTTGACCAAATCGTGAACCAGATTAAACTCAAGTTAGCTTCTGGTTGTCGAGAAGCCAAGAGTAAAAAGATACCAAGAGTTGCGTAAACTCCAACAATCATTTGGGCGTATTCGTACAACCCAGTTTGCCACAACCAGCCTGATGCCCATATCTTCATCAACGGGTAAATAAGGAGAAAAGCAATGCCTACAACAACAAGGGCGATTTGCAAATACCGATGACGCTCATCCATTGCTCTAATCTCCTATTATTTTTTGCTTTCAGTTTCTACCAGTGCAATATCTACTTATGATGTTATCTTGCTGGCGATGCTTCAGTTTTGGAGTGTTAGAAATTTTAATGTTTCTGTTGTTGGGTATAACAAGAGCATTACCTAACAATGCCACAGGCAGAGCTAAAATCGAATAGCAAAAACTAAGCAACTTTACAAATTGTAAAGATAAAATAACCACCGCTTGCCAAAAATAAGCTAAGCGGTGGGGTTTCGTTCAGTAGCAACTTGGTGCAGACTTACACGCGTGTCAATACTCCGAAGGCAGCATCAGGACTTTGCGAATCAGAAACAAGCTAACTTCAGGAAGCGGGAAATCCGTCACTCCAAAATTCTGTGTTACTACAATATCGCCTTTATCCCTATCGCAAACCAGTTGAGCGGTCTTGCTATCAGGATTTTGAGGGTTCACGGCGACCGTAAGTTTCCAAACCTGAAAATATTTTAGCGCTGAGTCTTTGAGAAGCTCTGCCTGCTGATAGCTGGCGATTGCGTCCAGTAGCCAGTAAGCGTTAGCTTGCTCAGCTAAATATTTCACTCCGTCCGTGAACACGAATCGGTTCAAAAAGTGGTGGTGATATTGGCTTGTACCCATAAACTGATTCAAGTCAGATTGGTTTAACATTGAATGGTTTCCTCTCCTGCCTGCTGTTGTGAGAACTAGTTGAAAAGTCCTAGACTTGGGCTTTCTTCCAAGCTGTTGGTTTGAGGCAGGTTTGGCTGTTTTTGCCAAGCTTTAGACTCTGATATGGCTCATATAGAAGAAATCTAGCATTTGAAGTTGGAGAATAATTGAGTATAAATTGACTACAAAACTCCAAAACTGCCACCAGAAGTAGTAATTACCTTCAAATTCTCCTGCTAACTCATGCAAACGGTAAAAGGTAAGCTATACGCAAGCCGTATATGTAATACAGCATACTTGTAAATGATAGTCCTTAGTGCATAATCTTACTCAAGCGTACCTAGGCAAGCTGTTTATACCCAGTTAATACTGTTATGTTATTAAAACCTATAACTATCTCACTATTTCTTTTGATTACAGGGTGCGCTCAAGTTGTGCCAGAAGCGCAAGAAACTGTGCCGTCAAGGCAGGATATAAAATCTAAATCTTGGCGTCTGCTAGTCAGTCATTAAAATCCTTAAAAGATAAGTCCTTAAATTTCTCAGACTATAGATTAATAAATTTTAAATAATATAAACGCTAAATTATGACAAATCCTACTCCTGCTTCTAATAGTTTTTGGAAATTCATTGAAAGGTCTAGTTGGGTATTATCAGGAATTGTCGGTTTTATTGTTGCTTTTATTAAGGAAATATTGCCTCAATCTCAATACCTATACCTATATAAAAACATCGCTATAGGTGTTTTGTTGATTTGTGCTGTAGTATTTTTTTATAACGTATTTTTTTGGATTTCCAAGTCAAAGTATGAAAAACTTTCAAGATTTGCACTTTCTTTAATAATTAGTGTGCTGTTATTAATTATTACAAAATATTTTGTTCATCAAGAAGCCTTAAAAAACACTCCTCCAATACAGGCATCTTCATCTCCAACTTCAACTCTAACACCTAATTCTCAATCTCAAGGATTGAGTTCTTCCGCTCAACAAAAACCTGTACAAAATGGCAGTAGTTCTGAATTTTCTATTCTGCCAGTTAATTTTGCTGATAGTTCATTTATATCTCAGGAACTGTATTTTCATCCGTTATATGGATATGCTGGAATTAAAATAACTTTCTCCGAAACAGAAGGCAAAAGTTTTGCTGACTATGAAAGTATTAAAATTAATCTAAGTATGAAGAAGGAAGGTATGTCACCTGTTTTGTACATTAATGATATCAGCAATCTTCAAAACCCCCCTTTCCGTCCTGTTAAAGATGGTGATAATACTATATTTTTATATCAATTAGCAAATGAAGTTAATCTATCGAGGGTTAAATCTATCAGTATTGGAATTCCATATACTGAAACCAAGTCTCTGTTAGGTGTTCAAATAAACAGTTTGAAACTAGTAAAGAAAAAATAAAATAATTTAGTCTCTCTACTAATGAGAATAAAACTGTAACAGCTAAGTCCTACGCTCAAAATACTGTTGGATTTTTTTTAAGAATGTACAGCTACATCCAATAATAATTGAGAGTCAGCCAAATCTCACTCCCCAATGATGAAAAATCCGGACAAAAAATATGCCAAGTGAAAAACACTTGGCAAGCAATTATTAATTTAGATAAAAAATTAAAGAGAACTATTCATGCGAAGATTCTGCTAATGCCAGCAGTTCATTCAAGCTTGCATTATAACTAGCTTCAGTCTTGATTTTGGCTTCTATATCTTTGCGACATAGAGTCAATACAAGGGCTGATATAGTGTACTAATCGATTTCACTTCATAACTAGCTTTTGGTAAACTTAAAATATAAAGAATTACCAAAAAGCAGAAAACTGTTTTAAAAAAACCCGTAACAATCTCTCGCTCAATAGCTACTAACTCTTTAGAGCTAGACTCAAAATTATCTAATACTGTTTGAACTGACATAGTTTTTCTCCTTAGTAAATATTTTCTATGTGTAAAAATGAGTTTTGTTTACTCAATATTACTTATGAAATATAAATTTATTTATGTCAAATCATTCTTAACTATAATTTAAATAAATAAAATTAAATAGCACTTAACTAGTAGGATAAAATCTAAAATTGTAAATATTAATTACAAATTTCCGTTTTTCATAGATTCTCTTTTATTTGCTTCTTTAATAGTTCAAAGCGAAATGCAATTTGGGTATTTGTACATTTGCCCGTCAAGCGTAACCAGCTTAATATTGTTAATACTTGCAAGATGGATTTGGACTGCATCGATTAAACTTAAATTCTTTTTAGGAAACTGAGATTCATGCCACAAAGTATAATCTAAAGCTTTTTCAATATCTTTGGAAGAGTTTTTTATTATATTATAATCTTTACTTTCCAACAGTTCTTCTACGCACTGATGAGCGTATTTTGAGCTAATAAAGTTTTTTAAAATTGATTGCAGTTCAAACAAACAACCTTCAAATATATAATTTTTATTATTTGCAAAAAGCTCTTGAATTTGACTTGTATTCGGGCTTTCCACAAAATATTCAAACAAAATATTAGTATCAACCAATAGGTTATTAAGTTCACTAAGCATAGGAATAATCGTTATCGCTCTGCTCAGCTATTTCTTGCAAGGCTTCAAAATTCATACCTTTATATTGTTCTGGTAACTTAGCTTGGCTTCGCATTTTCTTAACTCTTTGAAGAGTTTTGGCACTAACTCCTTGAACTTTTTTTTCTTGACTAAGCACATCATCTTTAGAAATTGTGTATAAATACTTCCCAGCTTTTTTCACAATAATTTTAAATCCTAAATCTAACTTTTCTTGAATCAGTTTAGGGCTTCTAGTAATTGTACTTTGGAAGAAGGTAATGGTATCAGACATATGTAAATTCTGAAACTAGTTTTCTGAAATGTCAAATAATTTCACCTTGAACAAATATTTAAACATTCACTCCAATTCATAAATGCTTATAATTTTGGAAGAAGCAAAAGGGTCTATAATTCCTTAGTGATTTTACTTCATTGAAAACCTACACCACCCCTAACACAGTACTAAACATTAACTACACAAAATCTCCAATAATCCCTAGTTTATCTAGCAAAGCTATAAACACATGTTTAAAACATCGTTAGCAAGTCACCGCCACAAATCGGTTTCAAGTATTAAAGTAGGTCAAATCTTTGATAAAGAGTTACATTGTATTGATTAAATAGCCATAAAATGCACTTATATATTTCCCATTTTTAAACCCGTTACAAAATAACAATTTTGGGAAGTCTAAAATTAGACTGTATCAGATTACTTCTACCAAATCCTAAAATTAAACAGACATTAAGTTTTCAAATACCCTAATTTAGTTTGTCAAAAGGATTGGCGTGTAATTACTATAGGATGATTTTTGCAAGTGATTTTTTTAATAGGTTAATGCTAGTTTAGTTTTGGGATTTGGTATCTGTATTTTGGTACAACAATTGAAAACTCCTGAATGCGATTAAATACGGGCTTAATTTTGCCAAATTTGAGTAGGTAAAATGGTACACGATTTTTTAGAATGTTCTCATCAAAGATTTATCCTACTTTAATAGTTGGAACTAGCTTGCGCTGACTTGTCAGTTCGCGGTAACTTCCCATAGGTCTCAGATTCTTATTTAGGGCAGGTGATCGCACTTTTCCATTAAGAAATAAAATCTGTAACGCAATCACGCATATCATCAAATGGATCAACTATGTTCCCCATAAGAGTTATTTGAATGTCCCGATCCGCATACATTCCTGAATAGAAAGAGACTCCAGGATCTCCACCGAACATGTGATAAGACAACGCCTCTCCTTGTTTCGCTATCCACATGCCATATCCGTAGTAAATATTTGCTCCATTGTTCCATTGCGCTCCGGTTGAGATGTGCGGAGTTAGCATTTGCTTGAGTATCGCTTCAGATAAAAGTTGATGGGTCATCAACACCTGCCAAAATTTTTCCATATCTCCAACCGTTGTGAAGGCTCCACCATCTGAGCCACCAATAATAGGCAGAGCATAGAAATTAGTTCGCCATTCCTGATCGGACTTTTGGATGTAACCATAGGCGGTGCATGGCGGCAGACAATCCATTGCAAAAAAGCCGCTATCTGTCATATTGCAGACTGCAAATATATTGGCTTCGACGTATTCCTGGAAACTCAGTTTGCTAACCTGCTCAACAATTAACCCTAATAGGATGTAACCCGCATTGTTGTAAGCGAATTTTTCCCCTGGGGCAAATTCCATCGCCCGATCTTGAAACATTGGCAAAAAGTCTTCTAGGGTGCAAACGCTATACATCGGTCGCTCCTTCCATAGATCCTCATAATCGTCCATTACTGCTTCATCAAAGTAGTCAGGAATACCTGAGCTATGGGTCAGCAAATGATGAACTGTGACCGCTGGATCGAAGTTGGGAAAGGGAATATTCAAACAATCTTTGAGAAGCGTATCAAACGTAAGTAAGTTTTTCTCAACCAGTTGGCATATTGCTGCACTGGTGAATGTTTTGGTGCCAGAGGCTGTAGCAAATCGGGTATTAAGAGTATTGGGTATCCCTTCAGAGCGATTTGCGAGACCGTAACTTTTGGCATAAACAATTTCGCTTTGCTCTTTGACCCAAATTACACCAGAGAAAGGTGATTTTTCATGCTGTTTTGCGATTGTGCGCTCAAGTTCTACAATGTGAATTACCATAAAGACGAGCCTAATCGGTGGAGTTTTTTCTCCACTGATTGTACAGGGCAAACGCATCTAATTATTCTGCAAGGTTTCCACACAGAGTTAGCGCGTCTCAAACCCTCTTGACAGCCGGATCATAATATGGCGTTTGAGTTTGAAACAGCCGCCGCCAATACAGAAAGCGTATACTGATCGTTCATAGCAGCTCGCCGCGTCTTCTGGCGAATAGGTTTCAAGTATTAAAGTAGGTTAAATGTCAGGTGATAATTTCAGAATTCACCTGTACCATTTTACGGGCAAAGTCCGACATATACAAACCTAACCCTCACCAAAAGAGCTTAAAAATGCCTCTGGTTTAAATATCACCGTACTATCCCAAGTGCCAAAACTAAGGAGATTCTTCGGTTCAGGGTTGTTAATAGAGAGCAAATTTTTGTCCCGCGTAACCAAAAAATCACTTTTAATGGTTTGTACCAGTTCCAGTAAATAATTATCCTGAGTGTCTCTAGCTTGGAATTTAAGATGTCCAATTGTTACTAAAGATTCTACGAAATAAGCGTGCCTTTCCAACTTCTCTAAAGTAATTCGCCTTTGATCTTCTGATAACCCAAAATAGATCAGCTTTCTAGTTAATTCGTCTAAAAAAGGCTGGTTATAAAAAAGCTGGAACTGTGAAGCGCAAAACTGATCAATAATTTTAACTCCAATTAAACTATTGAAAACTACCCCAGCCACAAAGATATTCACATCCACTACAACTTTAGGCTTATTAGGCTTGGGCAACGATGTCATAAATCTGTTCTTCGCTTAATTTATCTACTCCCTCTTGGCTATAACCATTTCTTAAAAGCCACTGATTACCTCGTGCTCTAGTCTGAACAAGTACATCGTCAAACTCCTGCTTGTCCTTACTAGTAAAAACTTGGGGACTATTCAAAACCCTAAAAGAAGCAGAAGTCACAGGAGGATGAGTATTTCTAACTCTCATTCTTAACTCAATCAAAGCCAGCTTCACAATCTCCACTTCACTCATACCCTCGTAAATCTGCAACAAATCTTCCAGACAATTGTTAATCTTGTCTTCTCTATTAAAAGTTATAGCTTTACGTGGTTTAGCTCTTCGCACGGAAGCTATTTTATCAGCTACCTTAGTTTTAGTGTCAAACATATACTAATTAATTTATTACTTAAAGTATGTAAATATTTATATATTCTGTCAAAGCTATCCTTCACTTCATTAAAAATTTTTGAAAGTTTAATCTTATGGTTTGACAATATACCTATTCATAAATAGTCTTATTATGAAATATCTTATAAAAATATTACTTTTACAAGTCTAATTATTAAAAATAACCAAAAATCACATAAGCTCATCCTAAAAAGAATCTCTAATGCCCATCACTAATACCTCTAAACTCGCTACCAACTCGCCTAAACAAAACATTTTCATCAACCGAGAAAACGAACTAGCTCACTTAAACAGCCTATACGGGGACAATCAATTCAGCCTCTCTATAATCTATGGTAAACGCCGAGTTGGTAAAACTCGACTTATGGAAGAGTATTTAAAGAATAAAAAAGGGGTTTACTTTCTAGCTGACAAACGCAGTGCCGTCTTACAATTCCCTGAACTGCTAAATTACATCGGACAAGAATTAAATAATTCCCTAATCAGCAACTATCAAGCCAAAGACTGGTACGATATCTTCAAACTCCTTGAAAGCCAAGTTAAAGAGGAGTTTGTCCTCATCATAGATGAATACTCCTATCTCACAATCACCGATAAAGCTACTAGCTCCATCTTTCAAAAAGGAGTAGACCAGTATTTAAAACATACTCCCATCACTCTCATTCTCTCTGGCTCTTTAATCAACATTATGTACGAGGAAACCATAGCCTATCAAGCCCCTCTGTTCGGGCGCAATAGCAGCGCAATGATAATTAAACCTTTTACCTTTCAAAGTGTACAAAAGTTTTACTCCAATTTTGACTTCACAAAAACTTTAGAATTCTACTCGATTTTAGGGGGTATGCCTCACTACTGCGAACAGTTTGACGTGCAAAAATCAACCCTAGAAAATATTGAACAAGTTCTCTTAAACAAACAGAATAAAATGTTTAACGAGGTTGAAAATGTCACACGAGAAAGCTTTCGAGACAACACCACTTATTTTAATATCTTGCGAAGCGTTGCTTCTGGCATCACCACTCACAGCAAAATTGCCAACAGCATTCAACTCCCTGTCAATCAATTAGACACCTACCTAGATAAGCTTCTAAATTTACAACTTCTAGAAAAAGTTATACCAATTACTGATAACCCTGAAAAGTCCAAAAAAGGCATCTACAAACTTTGTGATAACTTTTATACCTTCTGGTTTCGCTACATATTACCTAACAAAAGCCCCTTGGAAATCGGGCGCAAGGAAAGCGTTCTAGCTAAAATCCAAGCTGAATTTAGCACAAGTCTTGGACAGATCTACGAATCAGTCTGCAAGCAATTAATCTGGGAGGTAACCGCGCAAAGTAATAAACTACAATCTTTTGAAATCGAAAAAGTAGGCTCTTGGTGGGAAACAGTTAACAACTCCATTGAAAAAAGAAGCATAGAAGAGCAAATCGACATCATAGCCCTAAACGAAAGTCAAAACCAGATTCTCTTTGGAGAGTGTAAGTGGACAACTAAAATTGTTGGCATGGAGTTTGGGAGGAATTAAACCGTAAAAGCCAACTGGTAAAGTGGCGAAATGATCAACAACGACAAGAATATTTCATTTTATTCTCTAAAAGTGGCTTCAGCCAAAGCCTAAAAGAACTAGCTAAGGAAAAAAAGAATCTGATTTTGGTGGAAGTTGATAGAGTAGTTGGCTAACTTATAACAAACCAACTTAATTGAAAATTTATGCCACTGCTACTGTTATGGCAGCAACAGAATCTGGTTCCAAGTATTAAAGTAGGCTAAATGTCAGGTGAGCTTTAATAGTTCAATCTGTACCATTTTACCTACTCAAATTTGGCAAAATAAAGCCCGTATTTAATCGCATTCGAGCGCTTTCAATTGTTGTGCAAAAATACAGTAGTAATCTAATACAGCCTAATTTTAGACTTCCCAAAAATTCGGTTCAAAATTAGCTTTAAAAATGGGAGATGAAAATTTCTGTTTCTTGCGATTGAAAAGGAAATAAGCTCGATAAGCCACCTGACATTTATCCAACTCTAATACTTGGAACCTTTTTATACGGAATTTGATTTATGCTGTTGTAGCTTGATTGAGCAAAGGTAAGTTTGACAACCTGAAGCAATCAGGGTTAGCGCGTCTCAAACCCTATTGACAGGCGGATCATAGTATGAAGTTAGAATTTGAAACAGCCGCCGCTAACACAGAGAGCATATACTGATCGTTCATAGCCGCTCGCCGTGTCTTTTGGCGAATACTGCGGC
>JBBQRU010000155.1:0-11734 GCA_038214545.1 Cyanophyceae cyanobacterium
GTTGTTGAAGGAATAAATAACAAACTAAAGGTTATTAAAAGATTGGGATATGGCTTTCGCAACTTTGAAAATTTTAGACTACGCAGTTTATTATCCTGGCATTTTAGTATTAATTCACCATAAGGGGAGCGGTAGAACCATTAATGCTTCTTCATGGCAGCAACCAGAAATCAATTCTGAAAGCTTAGCATTTTTACAATACACATCGGGAGCGACAGGTAACCCCAAAGGTGTAGTGGTTACTCATGGTAATCTTTTGCATAACTTAGCCCTCATCTGCAAATGTTTTGGGCATACAGCTGATAGCAAAGGTGTGATTTGGTTGCCACCGCATCATGATATGGGTTTGATTGGGGGTATTTTACAATTTATTTATAGCGGTCTGCCAGTAATATTGATGTCGCCTCTAGATTTTGTCCAAAAGCCGATCCGCTGGCTACAGGCGATTTCTCATTACAAAGCAACTACCAGCGGTGGTCCCAATTTTGCCTATGATTTGTGTGTCAACAAGATTAAGCCGGAACAATTAGCAAGCCTTGACTTAAGTAGTTGGGAAGTAGCTTTCAATGGTGCTGAACCTGTGCGTGCTCAAACACTAGAAAGATTTGCGGAAACTTTTGCGAATTGCGGCTTTCGCAAACAGGCATTTTATCCTTGTTATGGTATGGCGGAAACCACTTTATTTATCTCCGGAGGTTTGAAAGCAGAACCACCAATTATTCGCTTCGTCCAAGAAACAGAGTTATTACAAAATCGAGTTGTTTCGGGGGATAAATTATCAGTAGATTATAAAGAAATTGTCAGTTGTGGTCGCAATTTGTCAGGGCAAAAAATTATGATTGTCAATCCTGAATCCTTAATTAAATATGGTGATGGAGAAGTGGGAGAGATTTGGGTGAGTGAAGAAAGTGTGACACAAGGTTATTGGCAAAAACCTGAACAAACTCAACAAACTTTTCATGCCCATTTGGCAGATACAGGAGAGGAATCATTTTTACGTACTGGAGACTTGGGATTTTTGCAAGATGGTGAATTGTTCGTCACCGGCAGAATTAAAGATTTGATTATCATCCGGGGTCAAAACCATTATCCTCAAGATATCGAATCGACAGTCCAAAAGTGCCATCCAGCACTACGACCTGATTGTGGAGCAGCTTTCTCTGTAGAAATCAAGGGTGAAGAACGATTAGTGATTGTGCAGGAGGTGGAGCGGAATTACTTACGGAAGCTAGATGTGCAAGAGGTAGTAGGAAATGTAACTCAAGCTGTAACCGCAGAGCATGAATTACAGGTTTATACCACTGTTCTAGTGAAAACTGGTAGTATTCCCAAAACGAGCAGTGGTAAGATTCAGCGTTATGCCTGTCGGACTGCATTTCTCAATGGCAGTTTGAATGTGCTGGAAAGTGAGGGACAAGTATCTTAATATATTTTAATATACCGTACCTTCAACCGCTCCCAAAGCTAAGAGTATTGCTCTCTGCGCTGAAGTTAACCCAGTTGTGCCAGCAATGTTCATCCCTTCATAAAGGCGATCGCATCTCAATGTTTTTGTACACTCTCCTGTGCCAATATCCCAAAACTTAATTGTATCATCCGTACTACAACTTAATAAAGTCGTACCACATGCACTCCAATCTACAGACCAAACCCCATTTGTATGACCCTCTAATACTTTGAGACATGTACCGAGCTTGCTATCCCACAACCTGACCGTACCATCTTCAGAGCCACTTGCTAAAATGTCACCCAAAGGACTCCAAGAAACTGACCACACGCGATTGGTGTGACCGCGCAACACTTTTGTACACTCACCTTGTTGTACATCCCAGACATAGATTGAAGTATCATCGCTGCCACAAGCTATTTGATGATGATCGGGAGCGAAGCTGAGTGTTAATAATACTTGATTCGCATCATGTTTGAAAACCTTGAGACAAGTACCAGTCTGTGAATCCCACAAGCGAACCGAGCTGTCAACACTGCAACTTGCTAAAAGCGTAATTTCTGGATTACTTAAATCCACGCTGGGTGCATAAGTCACTGCCATGACCCAATTAGTATGACCTGCCAATACTTTTAAGACTTCACCTGTCTGAATATCCCACACCCTCACAGTACAGTCATAACTGCTACTTGCTATTTGGCGACCATCTGGACTGCAAGAGATATCCCACACCTGATCAGTGTGACCACACAACACTCTAAAAGCTTCACCAGTCTGGATATCCCACAACCGGACTGTGCCATCTAAACCGCAACTTGCTAGAAGTTGTGAGTCTTGATTGTTAACCGATCTCATCGGTACACATGAAACTGCTAAAACTCCACCCTTGTGTCCGTGAAACTCCTTCAAAAACAGACCATCATCAACATTCCACAACCTCACACCGGAGTCATCGCTGCCACTGGCTACAGTCAAACCATCTGAACTCCAAGCAACTGAGCGAACTGATTTAGATTGTCCCTGCAATATTTTAAAACATTTACCTTGCCGCACATCCCAAAATCGTACACTGGCATCATTACTGCCACTCACTAAAGTTAAACCATCTGGACTCCAAGCCACCGACCAAATTGCCCGCGTGTGTCCCAGCAGAATTTGGCAACACCTACCAAGTTGCACATCCCATAATCGAACAGAATATTCAGAGCCGTCCCCGCTAGCGATCATGCGACCATCCGGACTCCATGCTACCGACCAGATTAAACCCGTGTGACCCTCTAAAACCCTTGAGCAACTGCCTGTTTTTTGATCCCACAACCGAATTGAGGAGTCAATACTACCACTTGCTAAGGTATTACCATCTGGACTGAAATCCAACGAGCCGATCAGATGGGTGTGACCGTGTAATACGTGGCGACACTCACCGCTGCTGACCTCCCATAAGCGAATTGAGGTGTCAATACTCCCACTCGCCAAGGTGCAACCATCTGGACTAAAGCTGACTGCCGATACTGCATGGGTGTGACCTGGAAATATTCTGACGCAGTTGCCTGTGCCAACATCCCACAAGCGAATAGTTTTATCTGAACTACTAGTTGCAATCTGGCAACCATCTGGACTCCAAGCTAGCGACCAGATTGGTGCAGTGTGACCGAGTAAGACTCTGACACTGTTACCTGTTTGAGTATCCCACAATCTCACAGCACTATCATCTCTACTACTTGCCAAGATATTACCATCTGGACTAAAAGTCACAACCGATATCGAACTATGAGGCTCTTGAAGTGTTAAAAGAAGTTGATAATCCGCGACTCGGCGTAAATAAATTTTACCGTTATTATCATTTAGAGCTAACAAATTGCCATTTGGACTAAATGCTACTGACCTCACATCAGTTAAATTTTCTGCAAATACAGACTTATCAAAAGCTACATTTTGAAAACTAGTCCCAGCTAAATTTACCCGCTGTAAATCTGCTTGGTAAATGATCAGATTTGCGAAGTCATATCCCCGTAAATCTACTTGCAAATAGACTAACAAATTTAGAATATTTCCTCCCACATATCCTGTGATAATTGCGGCTTGATGTCTTTGCTGTTCCAGTACATAGTTTAAAATTTGTACAAGCGAGTGCTGACTACCCAACTCTACCAGCAGTTGCTCAACTAAAGGTCGCACAATCATTTGCCGTTGCGTCTCCCGAATGTAGTCTTTTGCCGTCGCCTTGATTAAGGCATGAGTTTGAAGTAATGATCCCCACACCCCACACTCCACACCCCACACCCTCAGTTCTTGACGAACTTGTTCAATCAATCGCTGGATAGTATATTCTATGACTACGGGTTGCAAGAAGAAATGCTCGCCGCTTTTTTCCACTAATGAGCGTTGCAATAAGGATTTGATTGCCGATGGTAACTGGCGTTGGGAAGAAGATCTCATGATATCTTCACTTAGCTTGCCAAAGGATACTGATTCTCGGTTAATTGCTAACCAGTACATGACTTCTTGTTCTACTGCCGACAACCGTTGAAACTGACGTTCTAATAAGTTGCCGATATCCTCAAAAATTATGATCCCCTGTTCCACATAATCCAAAACTCCGGCAATCCTACCGTTGAAAAGTTGTTGGATTCCGGCGGCGACTATCTTCAGTGCAAGGGGATTACCCGCATAATGCTCGATGAGGATCTGCCACTCCTGATCCGTACCTGTGAATTCGCCTTGTTGCCGGAATAGATCTTGACCCTCAGCCAAATTTAATCCCCGCAGTAGGAGACTTCGCACTCCTGTGCCCTCTCCTTCTAAAGGTACCATTTCTCTTGGTTTTTCTCTGGAAGTGAACAGAACGCAACTCATATGAGGTACTTCCCCAACACGCTTGAGTAATTGACCGTAACCCTCATAACCCGGTCGATATTGCCCCGCATTACAACTACTAGATAAAATTGTCTCCACATTGTCTAAAATCACCAGACAACGATGATTTCTCAAACATTCCATCAGCTGCGATAGTTTTTCATCAACGCTTTCCGGTATCACCATCTCCAATCTTAGCTGCAAGAGCAAAAATTGCAGTATACTGGTTAAAATCTCCTCTACTGGTGGTGCATTTTGCAAGCTTCGCCAGACTGCTACCTCAAATTCGTTTTGGACTCTTCTCCCTAACTTTGCTGCTAAAGTGCTTTTGCCAATACCACCAATTCCCAACAGTCCAACTAGACGACACTTTTCTTCTAACACCCATTGCCGTAATTGCACTAGTTCACCAGAGCGACCATAGAATAGAAAGGAGGACGGTGCTTCACTCCAATCATACTGAGGGGACGTGTGTGGGGCTGCCAAATCTTCCGGAGAACTGGGTCGGGTATAATCGTTTGGAGTCAATTCCAACCCAAAGGCAGCAAAAGCAGACTGCAACGAACTTTTATCTACTGGTTCCAAGCGTCCTTGTATTTTGGAGATCGTGTTCAGCGATAAATCCATGCGTGAGCTAAGCTCGTCTAAAGTAAAGCAGTCTCCAGCATTCTCGCCCAACTCGACTTGAGCAATAGCTGCTTGAAGTTTCTCCCAACCTTGAAGGGTGAGAATTACACCTCGGTTTCGTTTACTTGATTGTTTCATTAACATGACCTAAAACGGGGTAAATACATCTCAATCGAGGAAATCCTCAAAGAGAAATAAATTAGATAGTTGTAAAACACAAATTTAACTAGATGTAGGTTTTCTAGTTAACGGCATGTATGGTTGTTTTTTATACAAGTTATTGAATTTAATTTAGTTGATTATTCGGAAAAATCTGTAATAATACCTCGATTTTTTGATGTATAATTATATGCACGCATGTCATTTTAACAACTATATAAGTAAAACAGATATCCCATTATAAGCTTAAGTTGGACTTAACTTACTTAACTTACCTGGTGTAAATGGAAAAAACTTTGCAGACTTAGATTATCAGCTTTACGCAGATGATAGATACTGAGGAAGTAAAATGATAGAAAGAAGAGATTTTCATTATTTAGGCGAGTTAAATTCATCTGACTTTTGGGTGCCCGGTAGTATGGAATGGACCTGCTTGATGAGGCAGGAAATTTCTCAACCTGGTGAGCAAATAGATGAAACCCCAACGCGCAAAAAATTAAAGTCAACGAATCGAGCCATTACTTGTACTATTTGTACATTCCTTATACTGTTGAGTTTAGCTGCTCTGACTTACGTGAGTGTCGGGGGAAGTAAGCAAACTATACAACCAACGGAAAAAGAGCAATTTAACTAGCGCAATTCTATTAAAAGTTGAAATAGGCTCTATACCTCAGAGAGTTGAAGTGATACAGATCTCCGAAAATCGGCATAAATAACTAGTGGCTGACTAGATGTAAGCTAAATATGTACCATTTTTGGTAAATTTTGGTGTAAGTAGAAAAAAATTTGCACACTTAGATTATCAGCTTTACTTTTAGCAAGAGTTGGAGCTAAGGTTCCGGTAACGGCTATTCTTGGGAACTTAGTTGCATCAAAAAATAGTAATTACCATAGGATCAAGATGTCAGTTCAAAAAAATGATACTCCTCAACCTGACAATAAACAATATAAATACTTAGATTTAGTGAGTAGCTCAATCTCAAAAACTGAGTTGAAAAACAATTGGAGTCCGAGTATAGAAACGGAACTAATTGCCGAACTTAAACTATGTACAAAAAGAGTAAAAAAATTAGATATACGTGAGCATAAATATTTAGGTTTGATGATTAGCATTTTCTCTTTACTAAGTATTGGTTTATGCGTACAAGCAAATTCTATCGCTCAAGCTTTGCGAGAAATAGCCAGATTTTCCGTAGAAGAAACAATTCGGATTAACAATCAATAACTTTTTTATTAACAACACTCCTATCTACAACTCCTACCCGCAATGCAATACGCCTACACTTCAATGAATCGTATGGAGTACCTGAGTGCATGACTTGCGAATTGTCCCAAAAGATAATATCGCCCTGTTGCCAAACATGAGTATAAACTGGTGTGCGCGTCAGAACAGTCTCAAACAGATCCTACCAGAACTTTTGGGCTGCTTCTGGTAAATCCTCCATTCCAACTGGGATTGATGTATTTGAACCAAGATATAGTCCTTTGCGTCCAGTCACTTTGTGGGTTGATACAGTGGGATGCAATTTCATCGGCACATCAACTCCTGGCTGAGGAGAAGATGGTGATAGATGATACATAGAGATTTGCTCTAATTGCTGCTGCTGCTCAGGTTCAAGATTATTGTATGCTTCTACCATATCAAGAAATTGTGTGGTGTGAGGTTGTCCATCAACTCCTTCTTGAGGTATTTCCACTCCATAAAGCATCACTACATATAGAGCATTCATCTCCAGTCCTGCTGTTTTCGGGAGATGGTCTTTGTCATGATGCCATTGCCAAGCAACCTTTCCTCTTATTTCCTGAGAATGCAATTTGGGATTTCCCAAAATAGCTACACCAGGACTTTGTAAATTTGGTTCGATTTCCGGGTCAAGGGGCTTAGGTTTTAGACCAAGGCTTAAATCACCAAAAGTCTGGATAGCAAATTCTTTCAACTGTGATGCAGTGAGACACTGCTTTCGGACAACAATAACACCATGTTCCCACAGAGATATTTTTAATTCAGATACCTGTTGGTCTGTAAGCTCCATTAAAGAGCAACCTTGCAGTAATTCTGTGCCTAGTCTAGGATGTTGCTGCACTATTTTGGGCTGTTTCATATCTCACTCACTTCATTTCTTGTCTCTAGTTTGGACTTAATTTGCGCTTGCCAAATTGTCAAATTTGATAAGTCATATCCACGTAAATTTACTTGCAAATGTACTAACAAATTCAGGGAATTGCCCCCCACATATCCTGCTATTATTGGAGATTTATATCTTTGCTGCTCTAGCACATTTTTCAACAAAAGCATAAGCTTTTCCTGGCTGCCCAACTCGATCAACAGTTGCTCTACTAAGGGTTGTATAATCAGCTGCTTTTGTGTTTCCCAAATGTAGTTTTTCGCCGTTGCCTTAATTAAGGCGTGGGTTTGAAATAGGGGTGTCGGGTGTCGGGTATTGGGTGTGAGGTATATTTTGATTTGGACTTTGGAGTCTTGGATTCCACCGGCTTCTGTGGGTTGTCCCCACACCCTAATTTCCTGACTTACTTCTTCAATTAATCGCTGCGTAGTGTATTCCATCACTACTGGTTGTAAAAAGAAATACTCGCCGCTTTTTTCAATTAATGAGCGTTGTAACAAGGATTTGATTGCTTGCGGTAACTGACGTTCGGAAGAAGATATAACTAGATCAGAAGCTAAATTGGCAAGGGATACTGGTTCAGGGTTAATTGCCAACCAATACATCACTTCTTGTTCTACTACCGACAAACGGTGGAACTGGGATTCTAACAAGTCGCGGACATCTTCAAAAATTAAGACTCCCTGTTCCCCATACTCCAAAACTCCAGCAATCCTAGCGTTGAAAAGCTCTTGGGTTCCGGCTGCAACCATCTTCAGTGCCAGAGGATTTCCTCCATAATGCTCGATTAGTCTCTGCCACTCTTCTTCTGTACCGATAAATGTTCCTTTTTGCTGGAATAACTTTTGTCCCTCGGCAGAATTTAATCCCTTCAATAAGAGACTTCGTATTCCTGTCCCCTCTCCTTCTAACGCTAACATTTCTCTGGGTTTTTCTCTAGAAGTAAATAGAACGCAACTTTTATGAGGTATTGTCCCAACACTTTTAAGTAATTGAATATAGTCTTCGTAGCCAGGACGACATTGCCCAGCTTGACCACCACTAGCCAGAATTGTCTCGGCATTGTCTAAAATCAATAGACAACGATGATTGGTCAAACATTCCATCAACTTCGATAATTTTCCACTAAAGCTTTCGGGTAGCATGACATCGAGTTGTAGCGCCAAGAGCACAAATTGTAGTATGTTTGCCAGCATCTCCTCTGCTGGTGGTGCGTTGTGCAGACTTCGCCACACCACTACCTCAAACTCCGTTTGTACTTGCAGCCCCAACTTGACTGCTAACGTACTCTTGCCAATACCACCTATTCCTAGCAGCCCGACTAAACGACATTTCTCTTCTACCAACCATTGCCGTAATTGCACTAGTTCCATAGAGCGACCATAAAATAAAGAGGAATACGGTGCTTCTCCCCAGTCAGATTGTGGGTTTTCTGTTCGGGTTTCTATTTCCTCAACTGGGCTAATAGGTTGGGTATAATCACATTTGCAGAACTCAAGTCCAAAAGCGGCAAAGGCAGCCTGCAACGACCCTTTGTCCACCGCTTCCGATCGTCCAAGTATTTTCGAGGTAGTGTGCAGTGCTAAACCCATGCGATCGCTTAGTTCTTCTTGAGAAAATTTATCATGAGCATTCTCCTCACACTCAGCTTGAGCAATAGCCGTCTGAAGTCGCGTCCAGGCTCTTGGGGTAAGAATTACGCCCCGATTGCGCCGTTTTTTTTGCTTCACCACACTTCCTCAAAATAAGTAGATTCCCTACAGGGAGTATTGCTGACAGACAAACAGAAGCGGAGATATCGAAAAAAGCACTTTAACATTTTTCCGGATTACGCTTGCATATAATCTAATAGAGTCGGTTCCGCCAACTTATGCACTTGCGCCTCTCGCCAAATTTAATTCACAGGCACAAACTAGCCCTCGCCGGGAAATCAATGACAAGTATGCCGAGAGATTTAATCCGACGATTGTAACTGAGTATTAAGATTTTTATATTTCAGCTGGCAAGTGCATAAAGCGATCGCACTCACACCTATTAATAAAGTAATGGTCAAGGAACGCATCTGCGCGGAGAATGATGCCTGTAACGAAACTTTACTTTTTCTAGGAGAATACCCATGTTTCAGAAAATCAGTAATTGGCTTCTACCTAAAGCGATCGCAGAATCTCTATCTGAAGAACACATACCATCTCCCATCTCAGAGCACGATTTGCACCCTAACTTTACAGACCGCGTCGATCCCTCATTTTATTACGTCATTTTCTTTTGGATTTGACATCACTGAGCATTGGGCGATAGCGCAGCTTCAGAAATTGCGTAAGTGATGCTTAAACTGGTGTTAAAATTATCATCAACTTAAGCATCACGTAATTCCTAATGGAACAGATGATTCGCACGACACTAGCACTTCCGGCTGAACTACTAGAAGCTACTGATAAAGTGGTGGAGTCAGGACTCGCTAAAAGTCGCAGCGATTTTGTGACGCAAGCTTTACGTCGGGAACTAGCGGCGCTAAAACGTGCCCAAATTGATGCAGAATTTGCTCATATGGCTGATGATGTTGAATACCAAGCGGAAGCACAAGCGATCGCAAATTGCAGAATCTCGCTAAAGAGGCGTAGGGAAGTTTATAATGCTCCACTAGATGCGATCGCTCTATATTAAAGATTTCTTTTCGACATAAAACTTTATAATTACTTCTCTTAATTTCCCCAAAGTTTCTGAAACCCTCCTTGAGGCTGCGATTCCAAGAATTTTATCAACTCTCGTGACTCCAGAGAATCATCAGGAAAAAGAGTCAGTAGCTCTAAATATTGATAAGTGACTCTAGGAATTGGTTGTTTAGGTGATCGCTTTTTGGTCTACCGCAACGGTAATGTTGTTTGGACAATTTCAACCTTCAATATCACAGGGACTCTTAAAAACGGCTCACCTATCAGTGGTAGTGGTCGCAACACTTTGATTTGGGAGCGAGTTGGCGATCAGTGGTTAATTGCCCATGAGCATATTTCAACACCCATTGTTCCAAAGGCATAGTAAATGAATATTTGTGGACGCTTACTCTATATTGTTGACAGTGAAGAAGTGAGCGATCGCCAGCATTTGCTCCGCTAAAATTGTTAAGAACTGTAGCGCTTAGTTGCGGCGATAGTGAATAGTGTGTTCTGAAGGGAATTGTATGGAACAACGTCAATTCGGTTCGATGAAGCGCTCTGTCTCAGTAATCGGTCAATGGACTTGGCAAATTGGCAGTGCTCGCACTTCCGCCATAACTGCTCTACGTCGGGGAATCGATCTTGGCATGACCCATATCGATACTGCGGAAATGTATGGTGTTGCGGAAGATATAACTGGGGAAGCGATCGCTGGACGACGTGATGAGGTGTTCTTAGTTTCCAAAGTCCTTCCCGCAAATGCTTCAAGAAAGGGGACGATC
This sequence comes from Cyanophyceae cyanobacterium, assembly GCA_038214545.1. Lineage (GTDB taxonomy): Bacteria > Cyanobacteriota > Cyanobacteriia > Cyanobacteriales > Nostocaceae > JBBQRU01. The sequence goes on from JBBQRU010000155.1 coordinate 10,652, forward strand.
GCCGCTTGCGAAAAATCGCTTGCTCGTTTAAAAACAGATCACCTGGACTCTTATCTTTTACACTGGCGCGGACAACATCCAATCGCGGAGACAATTGCAGCATTCGAGCAGCTTCAGGACGAGGGCAAGATTCTCTCGTGGGGCGTAAGTAACTTTGATGTGCCAGACCTGGAAGCAGTTTATAAGATCGCCGGAAAAGGTCGCCTCGTCTGCAATCAAGTTCTTTATCATTTAAAAGAGAGAGCGATTGAGCATGCTGTAATCCCGTGGTGCGAGAAGCATAATGTTGCAGTGGTAGCTTATAGTCCTTTTGGTCAAGGAGACTTTCCCGATCCGCGTACCGCTGGTGGTCGCGTGTTACAAGAAATCGCTGCTTCTCATGACACAACTGCGAGAGCAGTAGCGCTTCGGTTCTTGGTGCGGCAAGGATCGCTCTTTACAATTCCCAAGGCATCTAATCCCGAACACTCATCTGACAACGCAGTTGCCGGAGAACTCAATTTGACCGAAGATGAAATTTCCCGGATTGATGAAGCTTTCCCCAGAGGATCTCGTCCTCGCTCACTGCCGATGCTATGAGAAGAATGAAATCGCAGTGCGAGCCGTCTCACATCGCGGCTTCCATAAGCTTGATTCCAGACAGCGTTAAAAGTAATGGGTATGACGTCATACTAACTTTACCCCTTCTACTTTTACCCTGCGCCCAAAAGAACTTTCAAGTATGGGTAAATTTTAAAATACTCACGATAAATAGTATCTTTCACGTTAAAGTATCAGTGTGGAAAATTTAGAGCAAAATCGTATCAACTTGCATGGAATGGTCGAACTAGTAATTTTACCTGTAACCCTCTACACTTTTGGTAACATAAAATCCCCTCGTCCACCCCGACCTAACATAGATATTGCTGTTGATGGGGATTTGGTAAAGCCCACCCAACCGCTAACGGGAGCATCAACCTTTGCCAATATTCACTATGCTTCCCTAACAGGACATTATTATAGAATAGATGAAGGGACACTATTACCAGTAGGTCTTGCGGTGATAGCAGATGGTAAAGATGTTGATGGACTACACTCTCCTAC
>JBBQRU010000156.1:0-11660 GCA_038214545.1 Cyanophyceae cyanobacterium
GGCTTCGTTGGAACAAACGTACTAGCCGACTGGGTGGACTCTTAAACTCCTCCATTAACAACCAGCCTCCATTGGGTATTTTCAGGGATGTATTCTGTATGAAAAAATATCATCTCAAAACACCCAAAGTCAACACCCTAGACATCCTCTCCTGGATTTGTAGATTTGAGTGAGATAGACGCATTTCTTTGAGCCGAAGTAGAAGCAGCGGCAAAAGCATACTCAAATGATTTTTTACTGAATTTTTCTACATGGGTTGCATGATGAATTATGAGACGATTGGAGAAATTTATCACAAATTCAGTTTCCAGAATATCGCTACTCTCATTAACGAACTCCTCTATCTCCAAAGTCATGGCTTGCGCCATTTCAATCAGGAGTCTCACTTGCACTATATTCAGCCTACTGACAACCAGAGCTAACTTTTCACTAATATCCATTAATCCTTTGACACACCCAATAATAATCAGAATATACCGGATAGTGATGTTAATACTGTGGGAAGTACACCGAAAAATATACTCATGCGGTGGGTTGAACTAAGAATTACCTATCTGGTAAACTTATTAGTGCCATAATTACGGGAACGGATGTGTGAAGTCTCCTCGTCTATTGCTCAAGCCTACTTGTTACTGCTCAATTTAGTGATTATGCCTCTAAGTATCAGGAGGAGTATTTCTGGGAATTTAAGTGTCAGCCTTCAAGATTTGAATAGTTATCCGTTTACCTATTAGAATAGTGTTTAGGAATTATTACGAAATTATAAGAAAAAGCATGTCTAATTTACTGATTTGTGTCGGTGATGGCGATAATGTAGGCGATGTTATCGATCTCCACTTACTCTCAGAAAATCTCGAAGAAGCTAGTAAGTTTTCGTCCCAAGTAAAAGTTGCTCTTGAAGATATAGCTAATCTGGCAAAGAATGAAATTAAAGCTTCGTTAATATATGTTGCTGGCGATGATATATGTTTTATTGTATCAGATTGCTTAAATATTTTAGATATCTTGACTTCTTATTCTGCATATTTCCTTAAACAAACAGGAAAAACAATGTCATTCGGTGTTGGAAGAACATCAGTTGAAGCATTAATCTCTTTAAGAAAAGCAAAGGTTTCAGGAAAGGGTCGCGTAATTATTTTTGGAGGCAATCGAGATTGAGATACTTATACATATTTGTGACTACTAATAGACCTGATCAGTACCTGAATTCAATCGTACATTGCATTGAAAAAGGTACAAGAAAAATTATCTTTGTTGAAGTGGAAAATGAAAAAACAAAGCAAGTTCAACTAAACTTGTTAAAAATGAATGTGTATAACTCACTTCAAGATCTCTCAAGAGGAGTCTATAAATATTATACTGGTGCTTCCAAAGATAAAATAGTTCAGTTAGATGCCGAGTATAACGCCGATGATCTAGCAAAACTTAAGGCAAAATATAGTTTATGTTTAACAGATGCTATTGATTGGACAGTGGAGAGAGTTGAGTACCTGAATCTAAGACGCTACATATCTAATATCGGCAAAAGAAACCCTGCAATCCTTGATGTTACATCAGTATCTAAAGTTTACATAGGCGATATTTTTGCTTGTTCTCTACTGGAAAATATTGCTCATATTTACACATTTGAGTTAATTGATAAACCTAATTTTGATAAGCCTTGGAAAATGCTTATTCACGAATTAGAAGAAGGAAAGGCATACACATATACAAACTTGGTTGAAACACCAATATTTAAAGAGAGTAATAAATCAATTTTAGTGAGGACAACTCCTCTACTGGCTTCAATAATTGGGACTATTGTATTTTTAGCTTTTACGCTTGCAGCAACTTTTGTTTTTGGTTTTGGTAGTGTTTTTATACAGGTTGTAAGCACGATTGGAACGGTGTTAGGAATTATTTCATTTTTTCTCGTTTACTTTCCCATACGTGGCAAATAGAATATATTGGTGTTGCAAAAGCTAAATATTCAACGGTTACTTAAGCAGCGTCTGTAATCTTAGTAGTCGAAGTAGTTAGTACAAATTGGACAAATTGGCAGGATGACTATCATAAAAAGTTTGCCGACTACGAAGAGATGGGTATTCCTGAGTTCTGAATTGCAGACTATGCAGGTTTAGGAGGTAAAAAATTTATTGGAGACCCCAAACAACCTACTTTCTCAGTATGTGAGCTTGTGGGAGATGAGTTCCAAGTTACCAAATTTACAGGTAGCGATTTAATTATTTCCCCAACCTTTCCCCAACTTAACCTTACTGCCCAACAGATTTTTGATGCGGCTTTGTAAATTGTGGGCGAATTTTTAATGTCCATAATCAGTGTCTACTAATTAGTAGATCAGAAGGTAGAATGTTTTGTATGACTCTACGCATGGAGCTTTCTAATGAAACCTGCACTACGTGTTGTTCACAGCGATCCTGATATACTCGGTGGAACTCCTGTTTTTGTTAGCACTCGCGTACCAATTAAAAATTTACTTGATTATCTAGAAGCGGGTGATTCGCTTGATATTTTTCTAGATCATTTTCCGAGTGTGAGTAAAACGCAAGCGTACCGTGAGGTCAGCGCAGCTATCGCAGCGTTAGAATTAGCAAAGGAAATGCTAATTGCATATGCGAATCCTGCTTGATGAATGTGTACCAAGACCTCTCAATCGGGAATTTGCCGATTATGAGATGCGGACAGTTGTAGAGATGGGTTGGTCAGGGTGGCGGGTGAGGTGATTGAGATAATGGTCTAATAACGCAGTCAAGTAGAAGTATAGAGTTTTCGTGTTTTGTTCGGTTGTCTATAATGCCAAATGCCTTTGATTTAATGGTGAATTTTTAATGTCAGATTATGTTGTGCAAGTAGATGATATAATCGTCCGCCGGATGCGAGATGAGATAGATGATTATCAGTTGATGGAGAAGTGGCGAACTGATGAGCGAGTTCTAGAGTTTTATGGCGGACGCGATTATCCTTATTATATAGAAGACGTTAAAATAGAATATTTGCCTTTAATTAGAGGATATCAAAAAGTAGTTCCTTGCATATTCTCATATCAAAATACACCTGTAGGCTATTTACAATATTATGCTTTAAATGACCTCTCAAACAAAGAAAAAAAAGAATTTAGCCTTGAACAAACTGACGGTGTCTATGCCATAGATTTGTTTATTGGAGAGCCAAGCTATTGGAGTCAAGGGATTGGCACCAAAGTACTATTAGCCGTAATCAACTATCTTTTTACTCAATGTTCAGCCACAAAAATCGTCATTGACCCATATGTTGGTAATCACCGCGCGATCCGCTGTTATGAAAAATGTGGCTTTGTGAAAGTGAAGATACTACCGAAACACGATTTGCACGAAGGTAAATTTCGAGACTGCTGGTTGATGGCAATTGACTCGCAAAAATCATTAAACTAAAAGAACTTATTTGCTCCCTACATACCGATGACACAACAAAGCGCCAAAATATGTATCCTCGGTGGAGGCTTTGGTGGTCTCTACACCGCCTTACGCTTGAGCCAACTGCCTTGGGAACCCGCTGCAAAACCAGAAATCGTGCTGGTAGACCAAAGCGATCGCTTCCTCTTCTCCCCCTTCCTTTACGAATTATTAACCGGCGAACTCCAAACCTGGGAAATCGCCCCGCCATTTGCCGAACTTTTAAGTAACACAGGCATCCGCTTTTGTCAAGGCGTAGTACATAAAATTGATACAGATAACCATAGCGTCCACCTGCAAGACGGATCACAAATACCCTATGACAAACTAGTCCTCGCCTTAGGTGGAGAACCGCCGCTCGACATAGTTCCCGGCGCAACATCCCACGCCTTCCCATTCCGCACAATCAACGACGCATATTGCCTAGAAGAAAAATTGCGCGTTTTAGAAGAAACACCAGCAGACAAAATCCGCGTTGCTATCATTGGCGGAGGATATAGCGGCGTCGAACTAGCCTGTAAACTCTCAGAAAGACTAGGCAACAGAGGAAGACTGCGACTAGTAGAACTCAGCGACCAAATCCTGAGAACCTCACCCGAATTTAACCGCGAAGCCGCAACCATTGCCTTATCAGACCGAGGCGTATTCGTCGATTTAGAAACCAAAGTCGAATCAATCGCCGCCGACACCATCGCCCTAGAATATAAAGGCGAAGTCGATACAATTCCCGTCGAAATAGTCATTTGGACAGTCGGCACACGAGTAGCCAACGTCGTGCGTACCCTCCCCCTCAAACAAAACCAACGCGGTCAAATCACAACCACAACCACCCTCCAAGCCATCGACCATCCCGAAATATTTGCCTTAGGAGACCTAGCCGATTGCCATGACGCCGAAGGACAACTAGTCCCCAGCACAGCCCAATCAGCCTTCCAACAAGCAGACTACACAGCGTGGAATATCTGGGCAACAATCAGCGATCGCCCCTTACTCCCATTCCGCTACAATCCTCTAGGAGAAATGATGACCTTAGGCACAGCCAACGCCACCCTCACCGGCTTAGGCATCAAACTAGACGGACTACCCGCCCATCTCCTACGCCGCCTCGCCTACCTCTACCGCCTACCAACCTTAGAACACAAACTCAAAGTCGGTATTAATTGGTTAACCAATCCAATTGTCGAGGCACTATCAAAATAATATGCTCCAGCAACCCAAAGTAATATTCCTCGATGCCGTCGGTACCCTATTCGGCGTCAAAGGCAGCGTCGGCGATGTATATAGCCAGATGGCGCAAAGATTTGGTGTCACAGTCCCCCCAACCACACTCAACAAAGCCTTCATCAAAAGCTTCAAAACATCCCTACCCCCATTATTTCCCGACACCCAACCAGTAGACATCCCCCAGTGTGAATTTGACTGGTGGCAAAACATCGCCCTGCAAACATTCAGAGAAGCCGGAGTCCTCAACCAATTCCCCCAATTCTTCCTATTCTTCACCGAACTTTACCACCACTTCGCCACCGCGAAACCGTGGTTCGTCTATCCCGACGTCCTACCCGCCCTGCAAGAGTGGCGAAAACTGAACATCCAACTAGGAATCATCTCCAACTTCGATTCACGCCTATACCCAGTACTACAAGCCCTAGAACTAAGTGAATTCTTCACCTCAGTCACAGTCTCCACCCAAGTAGGAATCGCCAAACCCGATCCGCAAATATTCACCCTCAGCCTTCAAAAACACAAATGCTCCCCAAGTGCTGCATGGCACATCGGAGACAGTATAAAAGAGGACTATGAGGCAGCCAAAGCAGCCGGACTGCGGGGAGTCTGGATTAACAGAAACGCAGAGGAACACTAAGGTAACGCAGAGGATCGCAAAGTTGCTCCGCGTACCTCTGCGCTACCTCATTCCTCCTCCGCGTTTCAAAACAACCACCTCCCCCCCGCGATCAACCCGTGTTTCCTCGACTCTCAAAACCGCGAGGGCATTAGTTTGAGCCAAGTTAATTAAATTACCAGAACTACTACTACCCCCCGCGACCCGAAATTCATAACTTCCATCAACTAAATGAAGTTGTCCCCAAAGGTAAGTTTCTCTTTTACCATCCGATCGCAGTTCATCTCGCGATCGCGCCCGAATAAATTCTGGTTCCCATCCCGATGATATTCCCGATAATTTAGCGATCGCTGGCTGCACAAATCGCCAAAATGTCACCAATGCGGACACAGGATTTCCGGGTAAGCCAAAATATAGTTGTGGGAATGTGGCGACGGTGAGAGGTTTTCCAGGTTTGATGGCGACAGCGCGGATGTGGATTTCTGCGCCTAGGGCGGTGAGAGTTTCTTCTACGTAGTCATAATCTCCGACTGAGACGCCACCGGAGGAAATAATTATGTCGGCTGTGGTTAGGGCTTGAGCGATCGCTTGAGTAAGTGCTTCGGGATTATCCTTAACAATTCCTAACATTAGCGGTTCGGCTCCACTTTCTAATACGAGTGTGTAGAGGGCGTAGTTGTTGGAATCGACTATTTGTCCAGGTTGTAGTTTTTGGTCGGGTGTGACTAGTTCATCACCTGTAGAAAATATTGCTACTCTAGCTTTGCGGTAAACACTGAGTTGTTGGCATTGGGCTGCGGCTAGGACGGCTATTTCTGGGGCATTAAGTTCAATACCGGCTGGGAGTAAGGGTGAGCCGGCTTGATAATAAGATGCTCGGTATCTGACGAATTCTTGCGGTTGGGGTGATGCGAGGATAGTAACTTGGTTGGCTTCGCGGTGGGTTTTTTCTTGGATGACGATTGTATCTGCACCGTTGGGGATAATTGCGCCTGTAAAAATTCGCGCGGCTTGTCCGGGTTGGATTGTGGTTTGTGGTTGATAACCGGCGGGTATTTCTTCGACTATTTCCAGAATGGTTGGCTGTTCTGGGTTAGTGTGTTGGACATCTTGATAACGTACCGCGTAGCCATCCATTGCGGAGTTGTCCCAATGGGGGAAGTCTAGTTGACTGATGACTGGTTTTGCTAAAATGCGACCGCGACAAGTGAGTAAATCGACGGTTTCTGTGTCGTGTTCAGGATTTAGCGGTTGGATTAAATTGAGAATGGTTGCTTCTGCTTGACTAACACTCAGCATGGCGATCGCCTTTTATTAATATAAATACTTATCCCATGTCTATCGAAAAAGTTTCTCCCAAATACTATCCGAAGGTGGAAATTGGACGACGCGGTCTGGCGTTGGGGACTGATTTTCTGGTTGTTTGGTTGGTGAGTTCGAGTTTAGGCGGCGTCAGCGGCTTTGCTTTTGCTTTTATACTAGTTTTTGTTTTGAGTTGGTTGGGTTTGCGGGTGTTGGTTGTTGCGAATAATCAAGGTCAGAGTTTGGGGCGTTGGGCTTTTGATATGAAGGTGCTGGATGGTCGCGGTAGAGTTCCGGATTTACAGTCTTTGGTGAAGCGGGAGTTAATTACGGGTTTTGGGGTATTGTTGGTAGCGATCGCTTTAAATAACCTGATTGCGAATCCAACTGCTATACTGCTATTCACCCCACTAGTGATAGACTGTGGGACTGCTTTATCGGATGCTCAACTTCGGCAAGCTTTGCATGACCGTTATGCTGACACACGGATTGTGTCTTCGCAGCGGGGTTATTCGTTGGATTTAAAAGTCAAACGGATAGTTGCTAGTGTGAGCCGAAATGTGCGAAGATAGATATTTGTGTTAATTTTCCGCTGATACTGTTGGTAAAATTATGGCTAAGGGTAAGGGCGTCCGCATCGTCGTGACGTTGGAATGTATGGATTGTCGTACCAATCCAGAAAAAAGATCTCCTGGAGTTTCGCGTTATACAACTCAGAAGAATCGCCGCAACACTACAGCAAGGATTGAACTGAAAAAGTTCTGTCCCCATTGCAATAAGCATACTGTTCATAAGGAAATTAAGTAGAGATGAGCTATTACCGTCGTCGCCTATCGCCGATTAAGCCGGAAGATCCGATTGATTACAAAGATATCGATTTGTTACGAAAGTTTGTGACTGAGCGCGGTAAGATATTGCCACGTCGGATTACAGGCTTGACTGCTAAGCAGCAGCGTGTTTTAACGGTGGCGATTAAACGCTCCCGGATTGTTGCCTTGATGCCATTCATCAATGCCGAAGGCTAAGAGCGATTTTGGATTTTAGATTTTGGGTTAGCGATCGCTGATTTTAGAATCTAAGATCTAAAATTGTCGAAAAACTAAATTACTTAATCAAAAATCTAAAATATCGCTGTGGATAAGGGGACGCTAGTTGAATTTCGGAACCAAAACGACCGTCGCTTGGGTGTAGTAGAACGTCCAGACGGCAAAACGCGTTGGTTTGTGGTAGATGAACGCGGTCAATCTCATAGTCTTGTTCCTCGACAAATTACCTACGAGGTTACCGGAGACACCTATCAACCGTCCCAAATCAAAAGTTTTGAAAAAGAGGTACAGCGGTATCTAGACCCAGCAGGTTTAGAGGTCGCTTGGGAATTACTGGTGGAAGGAGATGAGACTGTCACTCCGAAAGAGATGGCAAAATTGCTGTTCTCCTCAGCAGATGCCGCTCAGTGCTATGCGGCTCATTGTTTGTTATCAGATGATAAAATCTATTTCAAGCAAAAAGGAGACGCTTACGAAGCACGAACTGCCGCTATTGTCGCCGAACGTAAGCACCAAGTAGAAGTAGAAGCCCTCAAAGCCAAAGGACAACAGGAATTTATCGACCGCGTTAACTTGGCGCTACAAGGTCAACCTGTAGAATGGCAACGTCATGAGCGTCACCGTTTGGATGCTCTAGAAAAGTATGCAGCGCTAATGACGGAAGTTTTGCGGTCTGGACTCAATCAAGAAGCGTTACATCGCGCTTATCCACCTCCGGCTCAAGTTCAAGAAACTCTAGGTCTTTTAGATCGTCCGACAACCCCGCAATCAGCCTTTCAACTGCTAGTAGACTTAGGCATTTGGAGTCCGCACGAAAATCTGTTTTTGCGTCGCTCATTAATCTCCGTACAGTTCCCTACCAAGGTATTAGAAGTGGCGCACCAGCGCATCGACTCCCTACCACCTGACCTTGATACACACCGCCTAGATCTTACCCATCTCAAGGTGTATACAATTGACGACGAGAGTACGAGTGAAATTGATGATGGTCTGAGTTGGGAAAAATTACCAGATGGACAGGAACGCCTGTGGGTACATATTGCCGATCCGACTCGTTGGTTAGTACCGGAAGATGATTTAGATTTAGAAGCCAGAAGGCGCGGGACAACAGTTTACTTACCCACGGGAATGATCCCGATGTTCCCGCCAGCTTTGGCTACAGGACCGATGAGTCTGAACCAAGGGCAGATTTGCTGCGCCTTGAGTTTTGGGATAATTTTAGACGAATCGGGTAAAGTTAAAGATTACACAATTCATGCCAGTCAAATTAAGCCCACATATCGTCTGACTTACGAAGATGTTGATGAAATGCTGCAGTTGGGTGTGCAAGCAGAACCAGAAATCGCCGCGATCGCTATTTGGGCGAAACGGCGCAAATCTTGGCGCGACTCCCAAGGAGCCATTAGTATCAATATGCCAGAGGCAACAATTAAAGTCAGAGACGATCAGATTGATATTGAACTTTTAGACGATTCCCAATCCCGGCAATTAGTTGCCGAAATGATGATTGTCACAGGTGAAGTTGCTGCACGTTACGGTCAAGCACACAATATCCCCTTACCATTTCGCGGTCAGCCACAGCCAGAATTACCTCGCGAAGAGGAATTATTACTACTCCCCGCTGGTGCAGTTCGCGCTTGTGCTGTGCGCCGTTGTATGCCTCGGAGTGAAATGAGTATTACTCCCGCACGTCATGCAGGTTTGGGTTTAGATACTTACAGTCAAGCGACAAGTCCCATTCGTCGTTATAGTGACTTGCTGACTCACTTCCAAATTAAAGCTCACCTCCGAGGGTCAGAATTGCCTTTCTCAGCGGATGGACTCAAAGAAGTGATGATGACGGTGAGTGGTATTACTCAAGAAGCAACTTTAGTAGAACGACAAACAAATCGTTATTGGTCTTTAGAATATCTCCGCCGCCAACCTAACACTGAGTGGCAAGCAGTATTATTAATGTGGCTACGTGAAGATATTAACTTGGGTCTAATCTTAATTGAGGATTTAGGCTTGCAGTTACCGATGTCATTTAAGCGATATGTCACCTTAGGCGAACCGTTACTCCTAAAAGTTGGTCACGCCGATCCACTTAAAGATATTATTCAATTCCAAGAGCTAAATCCGCAAGAATCTCAACTCAACGCAAATTAAACGGATCATGCAGATTCTCCAAGAGACAGGTAAGAAGCACCTCAGCCACGATGCCGCATTAATGCTGCTGGCTGTGTTACCCGAACATATCCGTGATGCCTACTTGAATCACGCTAAACAAATTGGCTACAGCATTGAATTGGTTTTGGAAATGGCATTGTCAGACTTTTTAGACACTGATTCGCTCACTTTTTCAGATTGCAAGCCTAAGATCGGGTTGCCGTTGGAATCTGGCCAAGCCGCATGATTCTCAAATAAATGTGATTGGACTATCGCGATCACTCATTAGCGCTGGCGTGCCTAGCGTAATTGTGTCGTTATGGTCTATACCCGACGATTCTACTTCTTTATTGATGACTGAATTTTACAAAAATCTTCAGCAGAAATCGGATAAGGCGGCGGCGCTGCGTCAGGCAATGTTGACTACGATGAAACGGGATCGTCATCCCAAGTATTGGGCGGCGTTTACGTTAATTGGGGAGAGTGAGTAGAACGGGAGGCATGAGGATGCGATCGCGCCCTCCAATTTTGAATACAGTCTCAAAAAATTAGTTTATTATTTTGCCATTAACTTTCAAAACTTCTCTTCTAAACTTTGCTCAAAATAATGCTGACACCAAAATTCAGCAACTTCTAACAGCATGTGAACCGATTCGGGAGTTAAGCCAGTACCATAATTTGGTGCACAGCATTCTGTATATTCTTTTGCTAATTTATAAGCATAGTAATCAGATTCCGGTTTAGTAAAGCAGCAAATTGCATACTCAAATTTTAGTAGATAGCTGCTCTTAACAAAATGCACAGTTGTCCAAGAAACGTTGCGGCGATCGTCACCTTGTAACTGGCTTTCGTATAAAATAGAGGTAGATTGGTGTAGAGTTCGAGAAAATCTGTTGCTGTGTAAATATTTGTGCAGAATATGCGCCTAAACGTTGACTCTCAGAAGATAGAACGACTGATGCAAGTTTTAGGCAGAGAAGCTCAAGGTTCAGGTTGTATTTATTTTACGGGTGGTGCTAGTGCCTTACTGATTGGATGGCGAAGTTCCACGGTTGATATTGATATTCGTTTAGAGGAATGAACCCCCAGGTATCTTTCAAGCGATCGCCAAACCCAAACAAGAATTGAACATTGAGAAGCAAAGTTGAAAATTTCATCAAACGGTTTGAAGCTAACTCAGAGGAGGGACAGTCATGAGTCTGAACGAGTTGCCGGGAGCGGATCTAATTCTATCTGGACTCTTTCGATCTTCATCATGGTAAGGCGAATACAGTTGGGTCATTGTTAGTTGCGATCGCAGCAACGCGCTTAGCTGAAGCGGGCTTAGATGTTCCTAAAGATCATTTAGCCGCAGAGCCAGAACTGACCCTATACGCCCATCTTCAAGATGAACGTGACGATGCCTACCTCTACTACAATGCTTTGCTGAATCGCTTAAATAGCTTTTGCAATGCACTTGAACTTTATTATCAATACAAGCTATCTCAGTGAGCGAGCAGAAACTAGATAAAGCAGCGGCGTTACGAGAAGCTAAGTTAACCACGATGAAACAGCATCCTCAACCAAAAGACTGGGTGGTGTTTATGCTGATTGGGGAAGCGGAGTAGAACGGCTGGGTGGGGGTGCTATCGCTCCTTCTCGGAAATTAGGGGATGCAAACCGTAAGGAGGGCGTTGCGATCGCTTTGACAAATTAGGGCCGATCCAGTAGCAATTTTCATCCAAATAATTACTCGGCTTTAATTTCGACTAGCAAATCGGGATGTCGATCCAGCAATTGAAACAACCTCACTAATGCTAAAGGTGGCTTAGTCTTGCCTGTTTCGTAACGCGAAAAAGCATTGACACCACCCCCAAACAATCGACTGGCTTCTTGCTGGTCGAGAGCAAGTTT
>JBBQRU010000157.1:0-11613 GCA_038214545.1 Cyanophyceae cyanobacterium
AATTGCTTTGGAGAGGTTGGAGGAGAAGTTAGGGAAGGGTGAGGAGGAGTTAGTTAAGTTTCTCAAAGATGAGACGGGTAGGTCAATTTCGGCACTACGGAAGGATATGACTAGCGCTGCATCCCGCAAGTCTGGAGGGGAGAAGGAGTCGATGTCGCCTTTAGAAGAACAACGGGTGCTGACGGCTTGTAATAATGACCGCGAATTATTTAACCGCGTTTTGCCTTTTGCGGGATTAGTCCGATTAGACACCTTAGATTATCCTGTAGTGATTCCGGGGGGTAGTGTGTATGTGACTCAGGGAAATGATCGGCGGGAAACGGGGACACATTACACGCCGCGTAGTTTGACGGAAGAGATTGTGCAGTATACTTTGGAACCTTTGGTTTATGAAGGTGTGGTGGAGGGGAAACCGAAGGAAGAATGGAAACTTAAGTTAGCCGCAGATTTACTGAAGTTGAAGATTTGCGATATGGCGATGGGTTCGGGTGCGTTTTTGGTGCAGACTTGTCGCTATTTGGCGGAAAGGTTGGTGGAAGCGTGGGAAAATGCGGAGAAGGCGAATCCGGGTAAGGTGGTGGTAGCACCGGATGGAACTTTATCCAAGTCGCTTCCTCATGAGTGTGTGATTCCGAAGGATGCGGATGAAAGGTTGACGGTGGCGCGGCGGATTATTGCTGATAAGTGTTTGTATGGGGTGGATAAGAACCCGTTAGCGGTGGAGATGGCGAAGTTGTCGCTGTGGTTGATTACTTTGCAAAAGAATCGTCCGTTTACCTTTGTGGATCATGCGTTGAAGTGTGGAGATTCGCTGATTGGGGTGAGTTTGGAACAGTTGCGTTATTGGAATTTGGATGTCACTGGGACACCGGAGTTGTTTGCTGAGGAGATTCGTCGGGAAATTGACCAGGTGATTGAGTTAAGGCGGGAAATTGTCGCGTTACCTGTGATGACACCTGAAGACCAAAAGCGGAAGGCGTATTTGTTGGCGCAAGCGAATGCGAGAAGTTTTGATTTGCACAAGGGTTGTGATTTATTGGTTGGGAGTTATTTTAATAATTGGTCGGAGAAGGAGAGGGAAGGTTTACGCCAGACTTTGTTAAGGACTTTTCGCGATGGTGCGGATATTCCTGATGGAATGGGTAAAGCGTTACCTGATTTAGATGGGTTGCGTCCGTTTCACTGGGAGTTAGAATTTCCTGAGGTGTTTGTAGATGAATTGATTTCAACTATAAATACTAAAAAAGGTAAATCTTCTAGTTCGCATCCGCCAGGTTTTGATGCAATTGTAGGAAATCCACCGTTTATGGGTGGTCAAAAAATTACTGGTGCGTTAGGTACAGATTATCGAGATTTTATAGTTAAATGGATTGCGGATGGTAAGCGTGGTAGTGCTGATATTTGTAGTTACTTTTTTTTACGCGGAAAGCATTTATTAAATAGACATGGTGGATTTGGATTAATTGCTACGAATACGATAGCGCAGGGAGATACGCGAGAGGTTGGTTTAGACCAATTAGTTGCTGATTGTTGTGTGATTCCTCGCGCTGTTCCAAGTCGAAAATGGGAAGGTAGCGCAAGTTTAGAAGTTGCTTATGTGTGGTTGCGACAAGATAACTGGTTAGGTGAGTTTGTTTTAGATGATAAGGTTGTTGATGGAATTACGGCATTTTTAACAAATCCAGGCAAAGCTGTAGGTAATCCGCATAAGTTAGTAACGAATCAAAATAAATCTTTTCAGGGATCGAATGTGCTGGGCATGGGTTTTGTGATGACCCCAGAGAAAGCAGAAGCTTTAATTAAGAAAAATCCAATAAATAAAGATGTTTTATTTCCTTATTTAAATGGTGAGGATTTAAATTCTCGTCCTGACCAATCTCCGAGTCGTTGGGTGATTAATTTTAAGGATTATCCTTTAGATGCTGAACATGATGATCCGAAGAAGCCTAAAGGTAGACCTTATGCAAGCGATTATCCTGGTTGTTTGGAAATTCTAAGAGAGAAGGTTAAGCCTGAGAGAGATAAGAATAAAGAAAAGCAAAGGCGTGAAATTTGGTGGCGTTTTACTCGACCTACGATAGAATTGTATGATGCGATCGCAAACTTAGAACGAGTGATTGCTATTCCATTAGTTTCTAAACACTTTATTTGTGCTTGGGAAACAACTAACATGGTCTACTCACACGCACTTGGCGTAATTTCAACTGAAAAAAACTTATATTTTGCAATTATTCAAAGTACTATTCATGAAAATTGGTCACGAGTATGTGGTTCAACCTTAGAAACTCGAATGAGATACACCCCGTCAGACTGCTTTGAAACCTTCCCCTTCCCCCCAACAACCACCAACCTAGAAGAAATAGGAGAAACCTACTACACTCATCGCCAAAACATCATGCAAACCAACCAAGAAGGACTAACCAAAACCTACAACCGCTTCCACAACCCCAAAGAAACTGACGCAAGTATCCAAAAACTGCGAGAATTGCACATCGAAATGGATCAAGCTGTAGCCGCAGCATATAATTGGCAAGATTTAGAACTACAACACGACTTCCACCAAACCAAACAAGGATTGCGCTTCACCATCAGCGAAACAGCACGGCGAGAAGTGCTAGATAGACTATTACAATTAAACCACGAACGATACAAAGAAGAAGTAGCTCAAGGTTTGCACGATAAAGGGAAGAAAAAGGCAAAAGGAGGAGGAAATAAAAAAGCGAAAGTGGAATCTACACAAGATAATGATGGTAATGAGCAATTGGATTTATTTTAAGAATTCAGGTCTGAGAGTGGGGAATCAGAACAGGCATTAAAAAGTCACAAGAATAGGCTTTAATATTAAGGGTAATAAGTATCGCTTAATAGTAGATATTATCTATGCTGAAGCCACAATTTTTATTAAATATGTTTTAACTCACGCCGAACACGATAAAAATAAGTGGATAAATGACCCTTACTATTAATCCAGAGATTTATGCCAATTTACTTGCTAAATACCAACCCAAGGTAATTAAGACTGATGAAGAAAATGAACAAGCAATTGTACTAGCCGAGGATCTAGCGCATCTTCAAAACAAAACAGCAGAAGAATCTGCTTTATTTGAGCTTTTGATTGCTTTAATTGAAAAATATGAAGATGAACAATACCCCACGGGTGAGTCAAGTCCTCATTCTCTGCTCCTGCATTTGATGGAAGCTCGTGGTTTAAAACAGGCTGATTTAGTGGGAATTATCGGTTCGAGTGAGGTGACATCTGAAGTTGTAAATGGGAAGCGAGAAATTAGCAAAACTCAAGCCAAAGCTTTGGGTGATTTTTTTCAGGTCGATCCTGGGTTATTTATTTGATTTAGGAAGAATGCCTACTCTGATTCCCCATCAGACCTAAATCATTACGTTAAAGCTATAAATCAACCTGATATATAAGTTAGTCAGCAGTAACAAAACGATAATTTTGCGTCTCTCCCATCAGTTCATAACCGATCGCTTCATACATCCGGTTGGTTGAAACATTTATCTTATCCGCATACAAAAAGCAGTAACGCTGACCGTCATCTAGCAAACGTTGAGTCAGGGCTGCTGTAAAAGTTTTTCCATAGCCTTTGCGGCGATATTCTGGAGGAGTGAAGACGATGGAGACTCGAAATCCATCTTCAGTCTGTCCAATTCTACATCCCATCGAAACAGGATCGCCATCTTGCCAGAGAAACGCATGACCTTGATTAATTTGACGAGTTGCCCAATCCTGACTATTTAGGCGAACACTACCCAGGGCTTCAAAGCAAAAGGCTGCATACCATTGGCTAACGACAGGGATATCAGCAACGGTTGCTTGTCGTAATTGACCTACTGACCAAGTGAAGGGGTGGAGATGTTCCAAGCGATAGGCACATTGGGTTAGTTCCGGCGTATAGGGTTGTCCGGTAAGCTGAGTCCAGACTTGGGCAAAGTGTTGAGCGACATCAGGTGGAGCATTTACCATTGATAAAGTACCATGCCGCAACAATTGCTGCGCTAGTAAATCGACTCCGCCTTCCAAATTCAGCATTGAAATGGAAACAGAGTTGCCCAAACGTATCGCCACAGCCACAACTTCTCCATTTGACTCCAAGGTGAGTAGGTCAGGACTTTGCTTTAACAGTTCTGGCGTATGAGTGAGTGCATAACAGTGGGATAGCATGGCATGATGCAACGCTTCATTACGCAGTAGGAAATCGCGCACCCGCTGGTTGAAACTATAAGCATCGTGATGCTGAATTAGTTCTAATTGGTTGTTCACGGTGTTTTTCTCCCGAATCAGTACCGGAAATTAATCCCTCTAAACAAAAAGCCAGAGGTCAAACTCCGACTTGCTCACTTTATAGTTGATCAGCACCGGAAATTAATTACTTCCGTGCTGATTTAACCATGCTTCTAAATCCTCTACTGTTGAAAAATCAAATAAAGATTCTCCCAAAGTTTCTAATTGATTGGCGGATAATATTCGGATACGTTCTAACAAAGATGAATCGATCTCACCAAAACGACGATTTACAAGACGTAAAGTGTACTTGAGGGCTTCTTTTTGTTCGCCCCGTAGTTCGCCTCGTATTTCTCCTCGTTCTTCGCCCTTCTGCAAAATATCCTGGTAAATCACGGATTCTTTCATAATATCCTCGCTCAATAATTGACGAATTAAATAAAGATTAAATAAAAAGCCGGAGGTAAAAACTCCGACTTACCCACTTTATAATTGCTCAGTACCGGAAATTAATCCCTTTCATGCTGATCTAACCAAACAAGTAAGTCAGGTAGCGATGAAATCCTGAAAAGTGCTCTTCCTAAAGCTTCTAGCTTTTCTTTGTGTAAAACTCGAACTCTCTCAATAATTGACGAATCAATTTTACCAAAGCGTTCATCGAGTAAAGACAGACAAAAGCTAATCGCTTCTTTCTGTTCGCCTCGTATTTCGCCTCGTTCTTCGCCCCGCTTTTCGCCCTTCTGCAAAATATCCTGGTAAATCACGGATTCTTTCATAACATCCTCGCTCAATAATTGACGAATTAAATCTTTCTTAAATCGCAAACCAGCTAAAATCTCTGTATACCCAGCAGTATTCTGCCGAGTCACCCTATCTGAAATTTTAGCAACATTTTGGGCAACCTGCGATAGTAACCCTTGGGGTGAGTTTGTTTGTGTTAATGGTGCTAACGGTAATAACGCCGGATTGTCCAGGAATAAAGCCGAGTCTTGTTCCCACATGCGGATAACTCGGTATCGGTGAGTTGTCATCTCGTTGACGTATGCTTCGGTAAATACGATTTGACTACTTGTCTGTTGTAAAAAAATTACAACCTGGGTGATGGGAAGATCATATTTCCGCACTAATCTGACAAAATAATCCAACATTCTTAAGGGAATGGGAGTTTCAGATTGTTCTGTTGTTTGGAATTCGAGATGTAAAATTCGATTCTCTGTTTTTAACAAAATAACAGAATCTGCGCGAATTGGTTCGATGCTTAATTCGGCTTTTAATACTTCGATTTTCTGCGGTTGAATAGGTAGCAGCCAACTTGCAAAATCAGCGGGATACTTCTCTGCTAATATCTTACAAATGTTGTCGAATTCCATTGGTTACACTCAAAAATATGTTGATATAATAATTATAAAATTAGATATTGCTAGATAATTAGCAATTTAATTTTTCTTAAAGTTTACTCTATTTGGTAATCTGAAGATAAATCCATGAGAACAATACTAATTCAACTGCCAGAAACAGTATTCTCCGCACTTCGCAAAAATCCTGAGGAGTTCGTTCAAGAAATGCGAATTGCAGCAGCAGTCAAGTGGTATGAATTAGGTGAAATATCGTCAGCTAAAGCAGCAGAAATTGCTGGACTAACCCGTGCTGAATTATTGATGCCTTATCACGCTACCATGTGAACTTTATGCAATATACTGCTCAAGAACTAGCCGAGGAACTAACGAATGTTGATTAATTGTATAATTCAAGCATATCTCCGGGAATTCAAGCTTGGCGCGACGTTGGCTTGTGGCTGTCTGATAGTTTAGTAAATTTACTCAAGCAACAAGCAGGAGAATAGGAAATAAATGTAGAGATAAATACCATTTCTAAAATAAATTTGCTTTTATACTGATAGATCATTAGAATCAAAGCTACAAGTATAATTTGTAGTCAGCATGAACTTCGAGATCATCCACAAGCCTACATTTACCAACCAACTCTTAGTTTTCCCTAAAGAACAGGTGGTACAGATATTAGAGAAAATCGAAGTCTTGCGAAACGATCCTAAACCTCACGGTAAATTAAAGAAGAAACTCCACGGCTATAAAGGTGATGTATATCGCTTGCGTTCAGGAGACTACCGCATAATTTATACTTTTGGTGATGGTTGGGTTCTCTTGCTGGGTGTGGATGCTCGCAAAGATGTCTACAAAGGTGATAAATTAATTGCGGAAAAAACAGAAATAGATATCAGCAGTTTGCCAGATGTCGCAACGTTATTGACAATCAAACCTACTATTGAACCAACTTATCAAGTAAATATTACTCCCCTCCCAACAAATACAGAAACATCGCTACCTACACAGTTAACAGCAGAATTGCTGAAACGGTTGCGCGTACCGGAGGAATTTTGGCAGATTTTAACTGCTTGTCAGACATTAGAAGATTTAATGGCGGCGAATATACCAAATATATGGAGCGATCGCTTGTTCGATTGTATCGCCGAACCGAATTTTGACCAAGTTCTCAACCAACCCAGTTACCTCACAGGTAGCACTGATGATTTGCTACGGTTCACAGAAGGTGAGTTGTTGGGTTTCTTACTAAAAATGAATCCCGAACAAGAAAAGTTTGTCAGTTGGGCAATTAACGCTAGTGGTCCTACACTATTAAAAGGTGGTCCTGGTACCGGAAAGAGTACCGTCGCACTCTACCGCGTCCGCGCTATGCTAGAAAAGTTGCAATTCTTGTGGCGTCAAGAAGCCAAAAATCCTATTTACAACTTATACTAATGCTCTAATCGGTTTTTCTCAACAACTGCTAGCGAGTCTTTTAGGCGAAGATATCTAATATGTAGAAGTCAAAACCGCAGATGCAATTATCGCCTCTATAATTACCCAAAATACGGGTAAACCAAATATTGCTACTGGCGATGTCCTGCGAAAAACGATGAAGCAGGCGCTAGAGTCCACAATTGATTCTCTCACAGGTAACTTGCTACAACGTCAAGCCCAAGAGCAAACCTTAAAACGCCTCAGCATTGATTATCTTATAGACGAAATTGGTTCGGTAATTGCATCTCGCGAAATCAACACCCTAGAAGCATACCAAGCAACACCAAGAACAGGTAGAGAAATTTCCCTTAACAAAACGCAACGTCAAGCCATATGGCATTTACGCGAACATTTTTACCAACTATTAGCACAACAAGGTCTCTTAACTTGGCATCAACTTCGCAGTCGCGCTTTAGAAATTCTCCGCCAAATGGACACACCACCATTGTATGACGCAGTGGTAATTGACGAAGCCCAAGATTTAGACCCAAACACTTTACGCATCCTCACCCACATTTGCGCTTCTCCCAACCGCCTATTTATCACCGCTGATGCGAATCAATCTATATATGGTAGTAGCTTTCGCTGGAGTGACATTCACCAAGATTTAAAATTTGTCGGACGCACTGGTATACTGCGAGTCAACCACCGCACCACCCGCGAAATCAACGAAGCTGCACTGACATTTTTAGCTAATGGCGCTTTAGATGACTTAGAAAAACGTGAATACGTCCATAATGGTCCCGCACCCGCAGTCCGTGCTGTAAATAATGTTGCCGATGAAGGCGAGTTACTGACGCGGTTTTGCAAAGCCGCAACCCATGAATTTCGCCTAGGAATCAACGCTTGTGCTGTAATTGTCCCTAGCGAAAGTGCTGGTACGAAAATTGCTGGTCAACTTTCATACTTGGGTTTAGAAGCACACTTTATGTCTAGTAAAGAATTAGACTTAAATAAACAAGGTGTGAAAGTGATTACACTGAAAGCTGCTAAAGGTTTAGAATTTCCGATTGTCGCTATCGCTGGATTCTTCGATGCGCCATACCCCACAATACCCAAAAGCACACCAGAGGATGAAATCACAGAAATCTTAGCACGAGAGCGACGCACTTTATTTGTCGGCATGACGCGGGCGATGCGGGCGTTGTTAGTGATTATCCCGACGCCTAACTCTTCTCCCCTCCTAGAATTTGACTCACAACTATGGAATTTGGGAAAATGATCGTTAAACTTCCAGCTATCCTTCCCGGCGATTTAGATTTAGCAGACATTAACCAACAACTGCGATTACACAAAATTGAACTTGATTGGAGTTCAGTCATATCTGCACCTGAATCTCAGCTTACGGTATTATTAGCAGGAGTTGACCAAGTAGAAGATGCTGATTGGTTGATTAGTGGAGATATTGCGGAGAATATTGCTACTGATCTTATCAACTTCTTTAAAAAACAAAAGTCAAAATATAAAAAACCTACTTCTCCGAAAAAATCTTTAGTCCAAGACGAGCATCCTACAGTCTGGCGATTAAATAAACTATTAGAAACCAAATTTATCCCCGCCTCTAGCGATGGTAAATTATTTGCAGAAGAATTTATACCGGGTGAGAATGTAGTTACTGCCGAAACTCCCAAGATTCTGGAATCACAGATTCCCAACGCCTCTAAAATCCGGGATGAATTAGAACAAGCAGTACTAGCAGATTTACTGGGTCCTGCAGGTGGAGAAGAAGAAGAGGTTGACGAAGATAATGTGAGCGATCGCTATCTTGTCGGCTTACTAGCACCCCAAATACGCCACAAAGGTGCTCAGACTTTAGAGAAAGAAACTTTGAGAGAAGTTGACTGTCAACAACCAGAACTAATGGATGAATTGGCTGTAGTTGGTAAAGGTACTGCGGAAGAGGGTACAACCGAGGTTAGTATACCACCAGCGGAAAGTATGTTTCCCTCATCCTTTGGGATGACATTTTGCGTTAGCAGCGCCGCCAAAGCCTTACAAATCACAAGTGGCTGGGGTCAGTATAAACGCGGAAAAAGCACCAACATTACCAAAAAAGATGACACACCTAAAATAGTTTGGAAACGCCAACAAATTCGCGAAAAGTCGCCTTCCATTCCCCTAATTGCGGGAGAAATAGCCCAATGGATAGTACATCCAGATTATCCCCAAGTTTACGTACAAGGTAAAATTCGTCAACAAAGTAATGGCGGTTGGATTGTTAGCCTATTCTTGATTAACGGACAAAAAGAACCCGCCAAGTTACGCGATGAAGCATGGCTATTTCAACCAGAATTAAGTGTCACATCTGCAGATACTCAACATCCTGATATTTTTCTCAAGCGCCACCAACCGCGTAACCTGGGTAAACTTGACCCAGTAATTTATGCTGAAGAAAAAGCAATGGCGATGCTTTACCGCAAACAAGTCGAATTCGCCATCGGACATGGGGTAAGCATTCACGCCGAAACAGCCCAAAACACTACAGAAAGAGCGATAAAATTATCTACTAGCATTGTACCTGTGTATGAAGTCCCAAAAACTTCTCCACCCCAAGCCGATGAAATTCCGGAATTAGCCGGATTGGTTTTGGATATGCAGGAACTAGGAACAACAGCAACAGCAGATTTTCCCACAAAGCTAAATCCCCTCATCACAGCCTACACAACTTGGATTTGGCAACAAACACAACGCATCTCTCACCCTAAGAATTGACAGATTATCAAGATGTTGCCCAAACTGCGATGGAACATTGCGTACCGTAAGGTCAGCGAAGCTATCGCACCCTCAAACGCATCCAATCAGGTTTGACACTACTAGAAACCAACCCAGATGCAGCCGAGGCTTTCCGTTTTCTGAATCAAGCCATGTACTTGCAGCGTCTGCGCTCTATTTACTCAGAAAAAGTCCGCCAAGGTCAAACCCCAGATTTAGCCAAAATTCCCAATCCCACCTGGTTTCCCTTCCAATTAGCGTTTATCTTACTCAATTTACCCAGCATCACCGAATTACACCACCCAGACCGAAGCCACGAAACCGATGCAGTTGCAGACTTACTGTGGTTCCCAACTGGTGGTGGTAAAACCGAAGCTTATCTAGGTTTAACTGCCTATACCATAGGACTGCGAAGATTGCAAGGAGTTATTGCCGGGAGATCCGGAGAATATGGTGTTGCAGTTTTGATGCGCTACACCTTACGCCTTTTAACCCTCCAACAATTTCAACGCGCCACCACCCTAATTTGCGCCTGCGAATCCATCCGTCGCGAAAACCCAACCCAATGGGGTAAAGAACCATTTCGCATCGGCTTGTGGGTAGGTCAACGCACCACACCCAACCACACCGACCAAAGCGAAGAATTTAGTAAACAAGCGCGAGGACAGTATCAGCAAAGCGCTGGCGGTTCCCCTCACCAACTCACAAATTGCCCGTGGTGCGGTACTAAAATTGACCCAGGTAAAGATATTGAAGTTGAATCTTTGAGTAAAGGACGCGCCCGAACTCTGATTTACTGCGGTGACTCTTTAGGACGCTGTCTATTCGGGAGAAAACAATCCAAAGACGAAGGTTTACCAATTCTCGTAGTGGATGAAGAAATCTACCGCCGTTTACCGTCGCTATTAATTGCTACAGTAGACAAATTTGCTCAGATGCCTTGGAAAGGCGAAATTCAAATGCTATTTGGGCAAGTAGACGGATATTGCGATAGCGCAAAGCGCTGAAGCGACGAAGGTCGCTATCGCCACGGTTTCCGCTCGTCTGATATTGAAGATACCGACTCACACAGAAAAACTGCGTATTTACCCGCAGCCAAAACAACTCCTAGCAACCCCCTGCGCCCACCGGATTTAATTATCCAAGACGAATTACACTTAATCAGCGGGCCACTAGGTACATTAGTCGGACTTTATGAAACCGCAGTAGACCAATTATCCTCCTGGACGGTGGATGGAAAAAAGGTGCGCCCAAAAGTTATCGCTTCTACCGCCACAATCCGTCAAGCCGAGACTCAAATACATAAAATACAAAGTTGGCGAACTACGACCTAGCCAAATTTTATTTTCCTTCGGTGTCGGTGCAGTCCTTGACCTACCTAACCTTTCGGTGATGGTGATGGGTTTGGAAGATTGGAATACTCAACAAGGGGTGGTGGAATTAGGAGAACAACGCCTGCTTGCAGCCATTCGCCGCGAATTAGGTCAACAAGTGAAAAAACTACTCGCACCGCCAATACCTGCGGAAGATGCCATTTCTAGCAGTCCTTTCAGCGATACCATCGGGATTCCCGTCGCCCCGTTTCCTGGCTGGATGGTGTGTCCGAGATGTCGCTTGCTAGCCCCTTTATATCCTTATTTTCAATTTAAAGAAAATCCTTATCGTCCCGACCAAACCCGCTACGTCCATCTCAACTGTCCGAAAGTTTACAAGAAAGATCCCGCAGCAATACCAGCACGGTTTCTGGTGTCGTGCGATCGCGGACATTTAGATGATTTTCCGTGGTTATATTTCGTCCATCGTAGCAATACAGCCTGCAGAGGACCATTAAGACTAGAGGAA
>JBBQRU010000158.1:0-11573 GCA_038214545.1 Cyanophyceae cyanobacterium
GGGGTGAGGCTGCACAAACTGCATTGGAATATTTTTTTCCTCAAATAGTCGTGTCTCTTCTTTTACTTGATATTGAGCGATTGCTCCCCCTAGCACGTAGTCGTGGTTTTAACATCTATTTTTCCAGGTGCAAGATCTGAGGATCGCCCCTATGGTATGGCGATCAGTCCTGATGGCAACACAGTACTAGTCAGCAATGATGGTTTGTCAGTTCAATCTTTAATGGTGGTTGACCGGGTTACAGGTACTGTCGTCCAGACAATCCAGTATAAAGACCCAGAAGCCTTAAATTACGGTGGTGTTACCTTCAGCCATGATGGTAAAAAAGCTTACGCATCCGGTGGCGGTGACAGTAAATCTGCGGGCGGCGCTAGCAAAATCCGGGTTTACAATGTCAACGGACAGCAACTAACTGAAACTACCTCCATTACCCTCCCCCAACCAAAAACTCCTGATGGTAGAGACATCGTGCTTTATCCTACTGGTCTGACCATCTCTAATGATGACAAGACTCTATATGTAGCCGACAATACACCGCCATTCCTAGGAGCACCTGTAGATCAAGCCGGCTTTATGTCGGTGATTGACTTGACTACCAATACTGTGAAGGCACCTATAGCGGTAGGACACAACCCTTACACTGTTGCCCTGTCTACGGATAATAAAACCGCTTACGTCAGCAATTGGGGAGATACTAGTGTGACTGCGGTGGATACGGCATCACTCACAACAAAGGCAACAATCGCGGTTGGGACTCATCCGAATGCGATCGCGGTCAACCCCAAGAACAATGAAATCTACGTTACCAATGCTGACAGCGATAATGTCTCCGTAATTGATAGCAGCACTAACAAGGTAATTCGCACCATTGATTTAGCACCTTACCCTGGTGCCAAAGAAGGTAGTAGTCCCAATGCCTTAACCGTTTCTCCTGATGGCAAAACTCTTTATGTTGCCAATGCTACCAACAACGATGTAGTCGTCATCAACTTAAACACTGCTGGTGATACAGTTACAGCGCTCATTCCTACCGCTTGGTATCCCACAGGTGTTGCAATAACTCCTGATGGTAAACAGCTTCAAGTCATCAATGCCAAAGGACTCGGCGCTGGTCCGAATACCACTGGTGTTTTACCCAATGATAGTAAACCATACGACCAGTACATTGGTTCGATGATTTTGGGGACTCTGTCACAGATTGACGTGTCGAATACCCTAGCATTTCCTGGTTACACACAAGAGGTCATCGCTAATAACGGCTTTAGCGAAGGAGCTAAGGTACGTTTTGCTACCAATCCTAATGAAAACGTGATTCCGCTACGACCGGGTGATCCTAGTCCGATCAAGCACGTAATTTACGTGATTAAAGAGAATCGGACTTACGATCAGGTGTTAGGTAGTCTGGGTAAAGGCAATGGCGATCCGAAGATTAACCTGTTTGGAGACGAATCAGCTCCGAACCAACGCGCACTAGCAAAGCAGTTTGTCACTTTGGATAACTTCTATGCCGATGCGGAAGTGTCAGCCGACGGCTGGAACTGGTCTACAGCAGCTTTAGCCAACAACTACGTGCAGAAGAACTGGCCAGCAGACTACTCTGATTCTGGTCGAAATCGTCCTTATGACTTTGAAGGCGGTAATTACGCTACATCCCCAGGTAAAAACCCCAAAGATGCCTTTATCTGGAACAAACTCTCTGATGCGGGGATCAACTACCGCAACTACGGTTTCCGAGTCTTCAGAAATCCGCTGACTAAACAGAATGTAGTTGCTAGTACACCAGATGGCACTGGTAGCACAGAACCGCGCCTTGCTGCTAACACTGACCTCACCTTTAATGGTTTTGATATGAGTCAGACCGACCAAGTGCGAGTTGATGAGTGGCTCAAAGAGTTTAAACAATACGAAGCTAGTAGCAACCTACCGGCAGTTGAGTTTGTCCGCTTACCCAGCGATCATACGTCTGGGACTACCGCAGGCAAACCTACTCCAAAAGCATATATGGCTGATAATGACTTAGCACTAGGTCGCGTAGTAGATGCTGTTTCTCATTCTGCAGATTGGGCGAGTACAGCCATCTTTGTGGTTGAGGATGATGCTCAAGATGGACCAGATCACGTTGATGCCCATCGCACAATTGCTCAAGTCATCAGCCCCTATACTCAAACTGCGAAGGTGGACTCTACTTTCTACAGTACAGTTTCCATGCTCCGTACTATGGAGTTGATTGCTGGCATCGGTCCGATGAGTCAATTTGATGCCGCTGCGACGCCGATGCTCAACAGCTTTACTGACAAACCTAATTTTGCTGCGTACACAGCAATTACACCTACTCAAAAACTTGATCAACTAAACCCCGCTACTGGTGCTTTAGCTGAAAAAGCCGCAACTCTAGATTTCTCAGGCGCTGATAGAGCACCCCACCAACAGTTGAACGAACTGATTTGGGAGAGTGTTTATGGTGAAGGCAGCGATATGCCTACACCTCATACTGTGTTCCCTCAACTAAAAGATAGTCCAGGCGGAGCTGAAGACGGCAATCCCAACTAAGAAAAGGGTGCGGGGGTTGGGTAAATTACCTTTCCCCCCAAATTCCACACTTCGTTCTCGGTTAGGGTTGAGTTTAAGGCTAACTGTTCTTTCTAGAATGGTTAGCCTCTAATTTATTTATTTCACGTAACTAATGTCTGTAAATCTATTTGATGCCAATTTCTATCGCTCTGTTAATCCTGATTTAGTTACTGCAGGTTTAAAAACACATGCACAACTGCTTTCCCACTTTCAAACCTATGGTTTAAATGAAGGGCGGGAATTTTCGGCTTTTGCGAATCTCAACTTTTACCGCGCTAGCAATCCTGATTTAGTTAGCGCTGGTTTGACTACTAACAGCCAGTTATTACAACATTTACAAAATTTTGGTATAGTTGAAGGACGACAGTTTTCAGAATTTGTCGATCTAAATTTTTATTTAGCTGCCAACCCCGATGTTAAGCAAGTATTCGGGAATAATCAAGAAAAAGCTTTTGAACATTTACGAGCTTTAGGTGTAAATGAGGGACGACAGGTTTCGGAATATTTTGATATTAATTATTATCGCTCTCATAATCCCGACTTGATCAAGGCTGGTCTAAATTATAGACAAACACTAGAACATTTTGAAACTTTTGGATTAAATGAGGGCAGGCAGTTTTCTGCAAGTTTTGATTTGAATTACTATCGGGATGTTTATCCAGACTTAGTTGTCGCAAAGTTAAATAACCATCAGCTATATCAGCACTTTCAACTTTTGGGTTTAGATGAAGGTCGGCAATCATCACCATCGTTTAATATTGGTGGATATATTGCTATTAATGCCGATCTCAAGGCTTCTGGGCTTAACAAGCATCAACTATATACGCACTATGCATTATATGGTCAAAAAGAAGGGCGCGATACAAATTTTGTCAAAATTAGCAATCTTTCGTTTAGTGGCAAAGAAGGAGATGCTGGTACATTTCAAATTCAATTAAGCCAAGCACCTACTACAAATGTCACTATTAGGTTTTCGGACGGTAATTTTTTGACGGTTGATGCTGATAATGATGTTAGTAATGGTACACAAAACACCTTAACATTTAGCCCTACAGATTGGAATCAACCCCATACTGTTAAATTTATTGCTGAAAAAGATGGCTCAAGTAGCGATCGCCTATTCGATAATAAAATTGCATATATTATCAGTGATGGGCAAATAGGTAGCGGTGCTGTCGATTTAGGAACTGTTACCAACACTTATGTGCCGGATACTAGCCACTTTCATATTGAGCTTGACTATCGTAATGATTACTTGAATTTTTGGACATCTCATCGTCGGGATATAGCGCAACTTGCAGCCAACGATTGGGCAAAGTTGATTGCTACCCAAGAAAGTGGTTTTCTATTAAATAACGTTAGTCTCCCGCAGATTGAAGCAAATGGGCAGAAGGCTTTTGAATTTACAATCAATCGGTATATTGATGGCTTGCTGATTTTTGCTAGTGCTTACAATTATGATAATGCTGCGGCTTGGGGTGGTTTTGTTTGGGGTGGAGGTCTTGATATATCTCCTTTACCGAGAATTGGGGAGATCTCGATCAATGCTATTGACAATGCTACGAAGAGCGATCGCACGATTTACTCGATTGTTTCTCATGAAATTGGTCATGCACTCGGCTTACTGGGATTAAATTATACTGGTTCTCAATTTGTGACTCACGTCGGAAATGCTACCTTCTTCACTGGCCCATACTCTAAAGCTTATAATGGCGGTAATAATATTCCGATGCAACTGCAAAAAGATGGCGGTGGACATCCGGCAAATAGCATACCTTCTATTCTCTCCTACGGTGAGAGCGGCGCATACACTTTATCTGCTCCCAGTGAGTTTGATAAGAGGTTTCTTGCTGATAGTGGTTACTTGGTATTCGGAGTAAACTAAATATACAGTTTAGCTACGCAGTTGCTGTAGAGGTGTCTTTAATTACTGCTAGTCCTTCTTAAAAGTAACAGCTTAGCGCTTGTAAAATTCTATTACATCTTTAGTTAGCCTATTTAAAAGCACTACATTTACCTCGTTTTTATCACTGTAATTGTATAGTAAAATTCTAAATGCTGCTTTAATTTCTTGCCGTGTAAATCGATTAGCTTGCTGTATAATCTCTAAAATTTGGGACAACTGTATTGTATTGTATCCCCGGCTATGACAATATGTAAACAGTTTTATAGCTAATTTTTCTTGTGCTATCTTTTTTTGTATTGCAAACTTGTCCTTTAATTTTATAAGTTCTTCATTTTCTATAGATTGGGATTGTTGAACCGTTTGGATGCCATCAACGTTTGCGTTATCATTAATTCCGGTACTATCACCGTTTCTCATAGTACGTAATATAATATCCATCCATCCTCGGAAGCTGTAATATACTGAAGACTTGCGATATTTTTGAGACTTGTCATATGCTGGAGACCAGTCAATAAATACTAAATCAAATATCTCATAAGAAGCTGGCTCGTTAAATACTAGTTTAACTTTCTGATAACAAAATGCTTTAGTTATAATCGAATCATTAGAAGAAAATATTCTTTTCCTGTTGAATATGAGCACTACCACGGAAAATAACGAATAGATAAATATACAATTCCTGATATTAATGTCTAGCGACGAAGCGGTTAATGGAATCGATAATGATAATGTGCAAATCCAAGAAACTATTAAAAATAGATGTAATCGATTTACATAAATTTCAAATGCTTGTTTAAATCGATATTCCCAAGGAAGCTTAGCTTGATTCGCTTTAATTAATATATATAAATCAAAAAAAGTATAAACAAAAACTATGATTAATGTTGCGAACACAAAAACATATTCAAATATTTCAGTCGACCATTTATCTATTCCTTGTAATATAAATGATTTAACTGCATCACTCACAAAACTTGCTTCTACTGCCCAAATAATCATGAAGCCAGCATCACAAGTTAAGCTGGCAGGTATTACTAACATCGTCTGAAAAATATATCCAATTTGTTCAATAATTAGGTTTTCTTTTTTCATATCACTATATTTTTATCTCGTTGCAATGCCAACTAATACAGTTTTTAGAAAATTAAATGCTAATCAAATGAACGTGAAAATACTAGTATTATTTATAGCCTACCACTACCATACTCTCGTAAGTAGAGCAAACTGTCAATCTGAATAAGTACTTGATATTTAACTAAGGACGCGTCTTCGCACGCTGTTATCCGTCGGATGAACTACAAAAAACAAGTATGTTTTAATACAAACAACTAAGAGCGAGAAACTTATTTACTCAGTTTCCATTTTGCATATGTGGGTAGTGAGTTTAGAGGCATAACTTGTCCCATAACGCAGAATGAAACCATAAAGCTTCTGCGAATGCTAATATTTTTCTCAAAAGTTTACTGCGTAAGAAGTTATTATGGGTATGATGACGTTAATACTTGAGTTAGATTAGACATAATTAGCCCACTAAGGAAGCACTTGCAAGATGCTGCAAGCAGAAGAGATATTACAAAATCGTTACAAACTCCAGCGCCAACTGAGTAAAAATCCGCTTCGTCAAACTTGGCTTGCAACAGATCTGAGTCCTCAGGAGGATGCCAACAATTCTTTAGTTGTTATCAAACTACTTGCCTTTGGCGGTCAAGTACAGTGGGATGACTTAAAGCTGTTTGAGCGAGAAGTTCAACTCCTGAAGCAGCTAAATCATCTGCGGATTCCTGAATACTTAGACCATTTTTGTCTAGATGACCGGATACTTTGCTATGGACTAGTTGAGGAATACATCCCCGGTTCGTCGCTGCAAGAATTGTTGATTCAGGGAAAAAAATTTACAGAACAGCAAATTCGTAAAATTGCCGTAGATGTCTTAAAGATCTTAATTTATCTGCACTCCATCAATCCAGCGGTGTTGCATCGGGATATCAAACCGAGTAATTTGATTTGGGGTGACGACGATCGCGTCTATCTAATCGATTTTGGTGCAGCCCAAGATCGCGCTGTGTCCGAAAGGGTGACATTTACCATCGTGGGTACTTACGGTTACACTCCGCTAGAACAATTTGGTGGGAGGGCGGTTCCAGCGTCGGATCTCTATGGTTTAGGTATGACATTGATTCATCTGTTAACAGGGACTGCACCAGCCGATTTACCAGTACGCGATTTACGAATTCAATTTAGCGATTCCTTAAGTGTCAGTCCTAGTTTAATCTATTGGCTAGAGCAACTTGTTGAACCAGCGGTAGAACGTAGATTCAAGAGTGCAATATCAGCTTTAGAGGCGTTACAGGCTAATCGTGATCGCTCCGCTGCCATCCGTAGTATTACGCAGCCATCTAGTAGTCAAATCGAGATGAGGCAATCTGCTGATGATTTGGCGATTAAAATTCCGCAAAAGCAGATGTCACGTTTAGCGACCTTCAGTTTAGCGGTGAAATTATTGGGTTTGAATTTTCTGGGGTTATTGGGGCTAATACCGCTAATTGCTTTATTTAACACTTCTTTAATTATCGGATTTAGCACCTTAATAGTCATGTGCTCGTTGTGGTGGATAATTGCCGATAGACTACAGTTGAGCAATTTTGGACATCACCGGATTTTTATTACCGAAGAGCAGTTTGCGATTGAGTTCTGGCTATATGACCGTTGTCGTTACCGGCAAATTGGTTTCACTAAAACAATCAATGACGTTTTTCAAAGTGTATTACTACAAAATGTTAAACAAAGCTTAGGTATATCAACTGCACGCGGCACCGAAATGGTAACTATCCAAGCCGGAGATAAACGCTATTCTTTTGGGATAGGATTAACTGACAGCGAGTGTGTTTGGTTGGCGCGGGAAATTAAAGATTGGTTAAACCGCAGAAAGCAATGAGTACTACATCGACCGAAGGTTTAGAAAATTATTCTTTCATCCCTCTATCTGTTATCTCCTTATCTGATGAAGAAGTGCTTGCTCTTACAGGATTACAGATGGAGCCAGAACAAGACCAAAGATTAAGTGAATTGTTATACAATCAACAAGCTGGGATACTTATCAATTCCGAGCATTCTGAACTTGTGTTTCTAATGCAAGTCTATCAAGAAAAACTGTTACTAAAAGCTCAGGCATTACGTGAAGCTGGTCAACTACCTACACTGACTGAGTACAGTACAGTGTAGGCTTGCAAAATACCTAGTTCGCTAGATTTACGGTATGCAACGCGAGAGTTGGTTAGGGCATCGAGATTTGGTAGGGTTACATGTTCGGATATTTCCCTAGTCCGTATCCTCTGTATTGCCTAGTCGTGAATAGGAGATAAGCCTACCAGATTGCCCGAAGGGACTGAGTTTACTCTAAATACAAGTTAGTAATAATTTGGGTTATCCCCATGAATCAAACAACACGAGTACCAGTAATATCATCTAATAAAAAGCCTCTTATGCCTACAACACCAGCACGAGCGAGGAAGTGGATAAGGGATGGTATTGCGATCGGGAAAAGAAACAAAGTTGGCGTATTTTACGTTCAATTGCTACACGAACCATCTGGATATAACACACAAGAAATAGTTGCCGGAACGGATAGGGGGAAAGCTTTCACTGGCATTGCCTTTCAATCAAAGCTGGCGGCCATTGTATTATTCCATGCTTGCTTGCCTGGGTTTTACAAATCCAAAAAGACAAACAAGGACAGACAGTCTGTAACTGGAAAGATGGAAAAACGTGCAGAATTACGTCGTACTCGTAGAGGACAACGTATTAATCATAAAAAGCCATTTAAGCTAAGAAATCATCGTCAGAGAAGATTTAGTAATCGTCGTCAAACTAAGTTATCTCCCAGCGTGAAATCTAACCGACAAATGGAGTTACGGATACTGTTCGAGATGGCTCAAATCCTTCCTATATTTGAGATTCGAGACGAATCTTGTGGTGGGAATACGTATAGAAATGGTCGAGGTATAACGCCAGTGACAGTCGGTCAGGAATGGTTTAGATCGTCAGCTTCGATTATTGCTCCTGTCGTGCAAGTCGATTCCTTTGACACAGGCAAGTATCGAGATCAATTAGGGATCTTTAAAGACAAAAAAGATAAATCGAAACAATGTCCAGAAACTCATGCCAATGATGCCATAGCGCTAGCATCCTCATTTTTTATCCAGTACAAGGGATTTCATACATTAAAAACTCATGGACATCATTGGGTTGGAAAATGTGTTGTGACCAAAGCCCCATTTGTTGTAATTACTCGACCAAAATTGTTTAGACGTAAATTGCATCAAGAAAACTATTCTAAAGGTGGGATGTTAAAGCGACAAGGCTCCACGGTTACACCGTTTGGATTTAGGTCAGGCGATGATGTGCAAGCAATCAGAAAAAATGGGGTAATTCGTGGTTGGGTCGGTGGCTTTACTAATTCAGGCAAAACTAAAACTATCTCAATTTACGACCACAATTGGTCACGCATTGGTCAATTTAATCCTCACAGCGTCAAATTAATAAAATGGAGTTCGAGATTATGCGTTGCTGAGCGTAGATGATTGTCAGAATTATCGCTATTCCTGCCAACACCAAATCAAAGATTATGGTGTGGGACTCCTTACTGCTTTAGTTGAACGAGGATTGCAGGAACCTTTAGAAGCATGAGTTCAGGTTCGATATCGGAAACCCTAAAAGCAAAAATTCGCTCTGCTAATAATTCTGGATGAACCAAATCATACAGATGCTGACCATCGCCAGGTGTAATACAGTTTTTGCCTATAACAGTTAGAATTTCGTGTCTCATATTTTATAATCTCGCCTTTAAAACAACGGCTCATCATTTGAAAACTGCGGTTTAAACCTCAGGCGGACTTTTTAATTCGCAGCTATTAACTAAAGATAATAAAGGACCGAGTTGTTCTTGCCCATTTACCGCTAGATCGCTATGACACAAATAAACTTTTTCGGATACGCGGGCGAGTAAATCTGCCAAGATTCGCTCTAAGCGCTGTTCATCAGCTTGTTGTTGTTCTTCTGCACTCCAAGGACGACCTAAACGCTGTTGGAGAAAAAACGGTGCGCCAAACAATGTCGCCGCCCCACCTTGTAACCATAATGGTGAACCTACATCTAGCCAAAAATGCCAGCGGTGACAGCGGCGACTCGAACGGTATTGGAAGATGGTCGCTAAAGTGACAGTTTTACTGGCGGAACCAATGGGACGCATGGGATAAGGATTAGCTGTAATCGTTCCGCGTCGCAATAATTGGATAAATTGAGCAATGGTAGTGTGAGCAGAATTATCCGACTCATGTGGAGCTGCTTGAGCACGCTCATACTGACGTAGTCTCGTATCAATTTCCCAGTAGTGTTGAGCAGTTTCTAGTAATTCCCGCAGGGCGGCTAATTGCTCGTAAGGAAGATTGCTACCATTCCAGAGAAAACGCTGGATGGCGCGGTCTAAAAAAGAAATTGGACTGGGAATCAACCGCGAAAGTAGTTGCGATCGCTGCTCCTCCAACCACTGCAATATTTGTTCATAAGTTTTTGTCGCCGTGTAACCGATGCGATCCCAGCGATCGAATGCTGAGACAGGTAACAAATTAGGGCGATCCGGATGTGGTTCAAAGCAGTAATCAGCCAACAACCCAGCGCGGACGGGGTCAATTGTTTCTCTTCCTAAAACAACCAGCATCTCCGCTACGGCATCTCGATCTACTAACCGTCCTAAGTGAGGATATACTAATGTCAATAGAGTTAGTAAAGCTCGAATTACGGGCGAACTAATTAGGGGGCGTTGATCGTTGAGGGAATCTACTAAAATTCCTTGTTTATTTAAGATTTCGCCTAAGGTGTAGCGGGCGATCGCATCCAAACCAGGTGCAATCACCGCTATTTCCTCAGGTGGTACCCTACCTGTTTTCACTGCCTCAATAATTGCTTCTGCTGTTTCACGCAGCAAGGTAGCGCGGCTCGCCGTTTCAATTAACTGCACTGTCTCTGGGAGTATCAGCGGTATCTGGTCGCTGAGTAATTGCAGCATTGGCGTAGCTAAGGTATCTGCAAGGCTAGAAAGCGGGTGATTCAGAGTTTCTACCTGACAATGAACCGCCAGTCCTTGTAAGTACTCAGGATCGGCTCCTAATCCCAAACGCACTGCACCTTCAGGATTATAGCTAAATGCGCCAACCGCACCTTGAGAGAACAGGACATTAAACAAATCACCAGCTACGCGAGGATAATCATCCACATCATCTGCCATAACTGCTTGATAGCGTTTTGCTAAATGCCATTGATAATTCGGATCGCGGAGTAGATGCTGACTATAAAGTTCGGTAATGATGCCATAAGTCAGAAATCCGCGCTCTAAACACCAATCACGCCAATTTAAGAGTAAATTCGCCATTAACTGCGGTTCGAGATGAGGGACATTCTCCTGGGTGGCTAAACCGCTAGTCAGAATGCGCTCAATTTCCTCGCTTCTGTTGCCACTGTAAGCCGCTAATTGCAATAAATCGAGAATCCGACGGACACCTCGATACTCATTCACTCCCGCCTGTTGCAGAATTTCCGCGTCTAAATGTGGATGCCAAAGTCTCGTTGCCAATTCCTGCTCGGTTTCCGGACGCAGCCTGACCGGAAATTGGGCTTTTAACTTTAATGACTGAATTAGCAACGGCCAAAATAAAATAATTTCGTCTTGAAAAAAACCTAACGGTGTCTTCGCTCTTACCGGGTATTTACCAGACGTTACCGTCACAATTTTATCTGCAAGTTGACGGCGATTATCTTCATTGGCGGCAAATACCAAAACTCCAGGTTGGCTTTGGCGAATGTTTAGACGTTTGTTTGTCCGACTACCAGT
Source organism: Cyanophyceae cyanobacterium (assembly GCA_038214545.1). Classification (GTDB taxonomy): domain Bacteria; phylum Cyanobacteriota; class Cyanobacteriia; order Cyanobacteriales; family Nostocaceae; genus JBBQRU01. Next base: position 11,364 of record JBBQRU010000158.1, read on the forward strand.
CTTAGCTGAAGATTGTGTATAATATTTTCGCGAATTACTGGATTCTATGTTAACCCAGATACAAAACTCCTCAATCAAACGAGTAGTTTTACCGCTGCGACTAGGACCAACAACCCAAACAGACTGCGAAACCACAAACTGTCTCCCTATAGATTTGCTAGCATACCTCTTACGTTAACGTGAAGAGCGCAAATCACCCAATAAAGCTGG
>JBBQRU010000159.1:0-11325 GCA_038214545.1 Cyanophyceae cyanobacterium
AAGCATTGGAACAATATCTAGGTGGTTTGAGGAGGTAGTTGGTTATTTTAACAACGGTACAAGTAGTGGTGTTGTTGAAGGAATAAATAACAAACTAAAGGTTATTAAAAGATTGGGATATGGCTTTCGCAACTTTGAAAACTTTAGACTACGCAGTTTATTATCCTGGCATTTTAGTATTAATTCACCATAAGGGGAGCGGTAGAACCAGAATAAGTCTGTTGGACTTAGAACTAATAAGCCCAAATGCTGCTCCGTTGGATATTCAGACACTCCACGATGATGCGTTTGACGTAGAAAAAGTCACGCAAGAGTTTTTTAGAGAGTATCGTAAAGTTTTTGAGAAAGTTGAAGCATTAATTGACTGGAAGGCAGAAGCAGAATGCAAACGGTTATTCACCCAAAAACTGTTTAACCGTTTGATGTTTATTTCATTTATTCAGAAAAAAGGTTGGTTAAAGTTTAAAGGAACCACTGATTATCTATCAGCTTTGTGGCAAGATTACCAAAAGACCGAAAGTGGCTCGCAGAAAAACTTTTATAGAGACAGGCTCTCACACCTATTTTTCACAGGACTTAATAACCCATCAGAAGTTGACATAGTTGGTATCAATAATGGTGGTTTTATTAAAGACTTAATTGGTAGCGTTCCTTACCTAAATGGCGGTCTTTTTGAACAGGGTGAAGATGATAAAAATCCTCAACTTATCGTTCCTGATGATTGTATAGATATTATTCTTCATGACCTATTTCAACGCTTTGCTTTTACCGTTACTGAGAGTACGCCACTTGATGTAGAGGTGGCTGTAGATCCAGAAATGTTAGGGAAGGTATTCGAGGAACTCGTTACAGGTAGACATGAATCTGGAAGCTATTATACTCCAAAGCCAATTGTTTCTTTTATGTGCCGTGAGGCGTTAAAGGGATATTTAAAAACACAAGTATCAGCAGAGTCACATGAAGCGATCGCGCAATTTGTTGATGAACATAATTCCGATAATTTAGTAAATTCAGAAGCTATATTAGAAGCCTTGCGTCGAGTTAGGTGCTGCGATTTAGCTGCTGGTAGTGGAGCCTATTTATTAGGAATTCTCCATGAATTATTAGACTTACGCCAGTGTTTGTTTGCAGCCAAAGGCTTGGATTCAAATACTATTTATCAGCGCAAGCTAGACATAATTGAGAATAATCTGTACGGAGTAGATAAAGATGTATTTGCTGTGAATATTGCACGGTTAAGATTATGGCTTTCGCTTGCTGTTGAGTACCAAGGTGAAAAGCCGAATCCACTACCAAATCTAAAATACAAACTTGAAGTAGGGGATAGTCTGATTGCTCCTAGTCCTACAACTACAGGAGTGATCAGAAGTGCATTAATAGAAAAATATCGTCAAAAGAAAGCTAAGTATATGCGAACCCATATAGGAGGTGAAAAGCGGACGTTAGAAGATGAAATTAATGGGTTAAAAACTCAGATTAGGCTAATAACTAATGGAAGTACTCAAGTACCAGAAGGTTTTGATTGGGCTGTCGAGTTTGCAGAGGTTTTTACAGATGGCGGGTTTGATATTTTGCTGGCAAATCCTCCTTATGTAAGACAGGAATTAATTAAGCACTTGAAGCCTATATTACAAAAGGTCTATCCCGCTACTTATAATGGAACATCTGATTTATATTGCTTCTTTTATGCCCGTGCTTTACAACTTTTAAAAATTGGTGGTATGTTAGCATTTATTTCTCCTAATAAATGGTTCCGGTCTAAGTATGGGGAGAAGTTACGAAAGCATATAGCTGATACTTGTCAGGTTCACAGCATTACGGATTTTGGTGAATTACCTGTTTTTAAAAGCGCTGCTACTTTTCCAATGATTTTTATTGGTCAAAAAGGGAAAATTAATCAACCAACTCTTTTCACACAAGTTAAATCTTTAGAATCTCCTTATCCTGATATTTTAGCGATTATTCGAGATAAAGGTGAAACTTTAGCAAATAATGCTCTAAATGGTTCAAAGTGGACTTTAACTGATACTAATAATGCAAACCGTCTAAAAAAGATGGAAGAATCTGGTATTCCATTAGGTGAGTATGTTAATGGTCAGATTTACTATGGTGTTAAAACTGGGTTTAACAAAGCATTTGTGATTGATGCTGCAAAGCGAGCAGAATTAATTGCACAAGACCCGAAAAGTGCAGAAATTATTAAACCATTAGTTGTAGGTGATGATGTTCGTAAGTGGAAAATTAAGCCTAAAGATAAATGGTTAATTTTTACAAGGAGAGGAATTGATATTAATGCTTATCCTGCTATCAAATCTCATCTAGCGCAGTGGAAACAAGAATTAACACCTAAAACTAATAGCCAACAATCAATAGGACGTAAGCCAGGTAGGTATAAATGGTACGAAATTCAGGATGAAGTTGCTTACTATTCAAAATTTGAACAACCAAAAATTATCTTTCCTGTTATTGCAAAAGAATCACGTTTTACTTTTGATGAGAAAGGCTCATTTACTAACGATAAAGCCTTTATCATTCCTGTTCCTGAATTTTATCTCCTCGGAATACTCAACTCTTCATCTATATGGGAATACCTAAAAAATCTTTGTTCTGTACTTGGTGATGCTAATAAGGGTGGACGGCTAGAGTTACGAAGTACTTATATGAGTAAAATCCCTATCCCCAGTGCTTCAACTAAAGATCGCGAAGCAATATCTCAACTAGTCCAAAAATGCCTAAATGCAAAAGGCGTAGACTGTGAAGCATGGGAGAAAGAAATAGACGATCGCGTCGCTGCCCTCTATGGAATATAGGATAATAGAGAAAAGAACAATCTCGTTTACAACATTAAGAAATGTTAATAAAAACCATGCAATCAGCTTTACGTATCACAACCAAAGTTTTACCAGGCAACAAAATAGAAATTCAATTTCCTGAGGCTAGAATAGGCGATAATGTTGATGTACTTGTGATTCTACCAGAAAAAGCTGAAACTAAAAGACGTTCAGTGCTGGACATTATCGAAAAAAGCCGTAGCAGATACCCTTCTCTAACTGCTAAGGATATAGATAGACAAATACAAGAAGAACGTTCATCATGGGACAATTAGTACTTCCATCCTGTGGCACTATTTACATAGATACCTCAGTCGAGTTTTAAAGTAGCTGATCAAGATGCTGTAGATAGAAAAACTTCTGGGTTATTTGTTGTTAATAGTGATTATTCATCGGTTATCCCTAGAAGCATTACTGACAATACCATTTTTTTGATTTTCCGAAGATATTTATGTATGGTTCATTTTTTTCACAACTCATTTAAAGTTGCTAAATAATTTAAGTAGTCAAGAAGTTCATTAAAAACAATGATAAATACCCCATTTGAACCCAATCGTTCTGTAGCTAGTTTAACATTAGGAGAACTGGAAAACTTTATCAAAAAAACCATCAATAAATATGCTCAACAAAACCTAATTTCTTCAGAAGAAGATCGACCCTTTGATGAAGCCGTTCCTCCCTTTTGGCAAATAGTCACCGAAAACGCCGATAAAATCCCAGATGAACTCTGGGAAACTGTACCCGAAGACGCTTCCGAAAAATTAGATGATTATTTATATAACCAATGAAACCCGTTTTTGCTGATACAGGATTTTGGATTGCCTTATTACATAAAAAAGATCGTTGGCATCAACAAGCCATCAAAATTTATCAAAACTTACAAGCTCCCGGTGTTACTGCTCTCTATGGACTGTAGGACAATAGACAAAAGAATAATCTTGTCTACAATATTAATAAATGTTAATGTAAAACCATGCAATCACCTTTACGTATCACAACCAAAGTTTTACCAGGTAACAAAATAGAAATTCAAGTTCCAGAAGCTGAAATAGGCGATAGCATTGATGTAATTGTGATTCTACCAGAAAAGCCTGAATCCAAACGGCGTTCAATTATAGAATTATTGGAAGATGTTCACGCTAAACGCCCTCCAAAAAGCGCGGAAGAAATCGACAGATATCTCCAAGAGGAACGTGAGTCATGGGACAGCTAGTACTTCCTTCTTCCAGCGTTATCTATGTAGACACATTAGTAGCAATTTACTAAAACAAGCTGCGAATTTGCGAGCAATTACTAATTTAAAAACACCTGATGCTATTCATGCTGCGACAGCTTTATCAGTTAGCTGCAACTAATTTATTACTTATGATAAAGCTTTCCGTAACGTTCCTGGTTTACCTGTTGTTATTCTTAGTGAAATATTAGCATCTTGAACAATGCCTACACATGATATTATAGATAATCGCAATCAAAAATTAGTAGACCAAATTAAGCGCATTCTCGATTCATCAGAAGCGGCTCATTTTGCGGTAGGTTATTTCTTTCTTTCCGGCTTTACTGCCATCGCGGAACGTCTCGCCAGTATTAAAGAATTACGCTTGCTTATTGGTAATACTAGCAACCGTGAAACCATTGAACAAATTGCCCAAGGATACCGAAGACTAGAATTAATTGAAGATAAAATCGAAGCGCAAAAATATCCCAAGCGCAGTGAAGAGAAACGGATGGCGAATGAAACAGCCGCCAATATCCGTTCTAGTATCGAACTAATGGATCAGACGGATGAAGCTGAGACACTGGTGAAAAACCTAGTGCAGATGATTGAAGAAAAACGGCTTCACGTCCGGGTTTATACTAAAGGGACTTTGCACGCCAAAGCCTATATATTTGACTACGGTACTGTTTACGATCATAAAGGTAGAGCTTTAGAACGTGCGGAAAAGGGTATTGCTGTTGTTGGTTCATCCAATCTTACTCTTTCTGGCATCACCCATAATACTGAACTTAATGTAGTAATCCACGGTAATGATAACCACACAGAACTAACTAATTGGTTTGATGAATTGTGGGATGAGGCAGAAGATTTTAATGAGGCTTTGATGAGAGAGATGAAACAATCTTGGGCGGGTTCTACAGTCCGTCCTTATGATGTTTACATGAAAACTCTCTATAGTTTAGTCAAAGATAGATTAGAAGATACTACAGCAAAAGATTTAATTATAGAAGACGAAATTAGTAAACAATTAGCAGATTTTCAAAAAGTAGCTGTTAATCATGCTGTGCAAAATATCAGAGACTATGGCGGCGCATTTGTTTCTGATGTAGTTGGGCTTGGTAAGAGTTTTATTGGCGCTGCAATTGTTAAAAGATTTGAGCAAGTCGAACGCGCACGTCCTTTAATTATTTGCCCTGCACCACTGATAGAAATGTGGGAACGTTACAACGAGGTTTATAAATTAAATGCTCGCGTTCTTTCAATGGAAATGTTGAAAGAAGACGATAATAACGGGGCAAAGTTTTTATTAGATGATTATCGATTTAAAGACAGAGACTTTTTACTTGTAGACGAAAGTCACAACTTGAGAAATCATACAACTCAAAGATATAAAGTAGTCGAAGCCTTTTTAGGTGCTGGTAAACGTTGTTGCTTTTTGACAGCTACTCCTCGAAACAAGAGCGCTTGGGATATTTATCACCAGTTAAAATTATTCCATCAAGATGATAAAACTGATTTACCGATAGACCCACCTAATTTAAAAGAGTATTTTCACTTAGTGGAAAGAGGCGAAAAGAAATTACCAGAATTACTATCTCATATCCTTATTCGCCGTACTCGCAATCATATTCTCCGTTTTTATGGTTTTGACGGAGAAACCCATAAACAAGTAGATCCAACTAATTTTCGAGAATACTTAGAGGGAATCCGACGTGCTTACGTCATAGTTGGTGGTAAGCATCGCTTTTTCCCCAAACGCGAACTAGAAACTATTGAGTATAGCATTGAGGATACATACCAAGGACTGTACCAGGATTTACGTCAATACATAGGTAAATCTCGCAAACGTCAACTCGTTAAACCACCTACAGATGAACTCAGCTATGCGCGTTATGGACTATGGAATTACGTTTTAAAAGAAAAACAAAAGCAAGAACCTTATAACACTTTGCAACGTGCAGGTGCTAACCTCCGGGGTTTAATGCGAGTACTATTGTTTAAGCGCTTTGAGTCGAGTGTCTATGCTTTTCAAGAAACTATAAAAAAATTATTGATGGTACATGAAAGATTTTTAAAAGCATTATCTCAAGGATTCATCCCCGCCGGAGAAGAAGCCCAAACTCTGCTATCGGAAGATTATAACCAAGCAGAAGAACAAGATTTGATGGATGCATTGCAACAGGTATCTAATAAATATGACCTGGGTGATTTTGATGCAGAAAGATTACAACAGCATATTGAGCATGATATCAAACTGCTGAAAAAGATTTTGGCTTTAGTTGAACCAATTACTCCTGATAAAGACGCAAAACTACAGACTTTAATCAACTGGTTGTCTAAACCCAATCTCAAAGACAAAAAACGACTTATTTTTACACAGTATGCCGATACAGCCAAGTATTTATACGAGAATTTAAATCCAGGTAGCAAACACGATGATATTGATGTAATTTATAGCGGTAATAACAAAAATAAAGCTCGTGTAGTCGGCAGATTTGCACCTAATGCGAATAAGGAATACAAATTTAAACCTGGAGAATCCGAACTTAATACTCTGATTGCTACCGATGTTTTGGCAGAAGGTTTAAACTTGCAAGATGGCGATTTAATAATTAATTATGATTTACATTGGAACCCAGTTAAATTAATTCAGCGCTTTGGTCGTATAGACCGAATTGGCAGTGAGAAAGACGTTATTTATGGATATAATTTTTTACCAGAATTAGGTATTGAACGCAATTTAGGCTTAAAGCAAAAGCTGAAAAACAGGATTCAAGAAATTCATGACACCATCGGTGAAGATGCTGCCATACTTGACCTTACAGAAAAACTCAATGAAGAAGCAATGTATGCCATTTATGAACAAAAAGGAAAACAGTTGAGTCTCTTTGATCTGGATGAAGAAGATTTCTTAGATTTAAATGAAGTTGAAGAAATCCTGAGAAAATTGCGGAAAGATAACCCTGGTGAATTTGAGCGTATAGCCAATTTACCACATGGTATTCGCACGGCTAAATTCTCCACGCTGAAGGGTACATACATTTTCTGTGAAGCTTCTGACCCCAATCGACCTGACCTTAAAGGCTACCAGCAATTATTTTTATTAGATGATAAAGGAAATATAGTCTCCAGAGACATCCCCCGTATCCTAGGTGCAATTAAAGCTGACGACACTACGCCCACTTTAACACTCCCCAAAGAGCATAATTCTGCTGTAATGCTCGTTAAGCGTCAATTTGCTGAAGAAGTGAAGCATCGTCAAGCGGAAAGGGAGTTTAACCAGCCATTAACTCAGGGACAAAGATATATTATACGAGAACTGAGGATATTTTTTAAGTCAACTACAGACGAGGAAGTAAAAAGTCAAATCAATATTTTAGAAAAAGCGTTTCGCGCTTCAGTGAACCAAGCAATTAACCGAGAGTTAAATAAATTGCGGCGTGATGGTTTTACTAGTCAGGAATTATTCAATCAACTGAGACAGATTTACCGCCAACATAATATGCACGACTGGCAAGATAACAGTTTATCTGCCCTATCTCAGCCGATTCCCATAATTGTTTGTAGTGAGGCTTTGGTATGAGATTATTAAATTATATGACATAGCAACACATAATCGAATAGGCTCAAGCTTCATCCCAATGACATCATGCTAAAATTAAAATCATTTGCGATTGAGAAGCAACCCATAATATATTATTATAGTTACAATAATGCAGCGACGCGATAGTATAGAGGTGGAAAATAAGATTGTGGATATACATGTCTGCTAAAGATGTTTTTCATGAGGTTGTAAAAAGAGCTTTGCAAAAAGATGGTTGGCAGATAACTCATGACCCGCTCTCCTTTAATATGGGTGGTGTAAAAATGTCGATTGATTTGGCAGCAGAAAAACTGATTGCGGCAGAAAGAGAAAACGAAAAAATTGCAGTTGAAGTCAAGAGTTTTCTAGCACAGTCATCTGCCATCTCAGAATTTCACACCGCATTGGGACAATTTATAAATTACAGAGGTGCATTGAAGCGACGAGATCCAGAGCGAATTTTATATTTAGCAGTACCTTTGACAACTTATCGAACATTCTTTCAACTTGAATTTCCCAACGAAATAGTAGAAGAAAATCAAGTTAAAATGATTATTTATAATGCTGAGAGTGAGGTGATTGTTGAATGGAAAAAATAACACGATATCGCCAGATTGTAGAACAAATACTTTTAGAGTATGGCAAACAAAAACCTGCTTATGGAAATATTGAAGTTGAGACGATCTTTGACACACTCCGCGACCATTACCAAATCATCTATATAGGATGGGAAGGTGAAAATTGGGTACACAGTTGTATCATCCACATTGATATTAAAGGTGATAAAATTTGGCTGCAATGGAATGGTACTGAGGATGATATCGCGGTCGATTTAGTTCATGCTGGGGTTTTAAAAGAAGATATTGTTTTAGGATTTCAGTCACCATTTATGCGTCAATTTACGGAATATGCTCGGGGTTAAAGTGGAACTTTAATGACAACTCTATGTGGTGGTAAACAGCACTAAGATTTGTCAAAATTTGTTGATCAAAGTGCTTTTTTTAGACATGTTTCTAATGTTAAATTATGGTCTAGAACCATATTAATACTGCTCGGTTAAGACCTTTTTGGGCATCACAGACAACGATATTTCGATGGTTTCAGTCTACTTTATTTCCTTAACCGAGTAGTATTGAGAACCATATAATTGAATAAGCTCAAGCTTTATTCCAACGACATCATGCTAAAATTAAAATAAATTAGTACAGGTAACTATGGAAAAAGCTATATTACCAGACGTTTTAACGCTTGAAGAAACCTCAACATATTTGCGACTACCGATTGAAGCAGTTTTGCGTCAAGCACAGCAGGGGAATATTCCCGGTCGAAAAATTGATGATCAATGGAGATTCTTAAAGGTTGCAATTGACGACTGGCTGCGTTTCCGAAGTGGTAGAACTACTCTCCTTCAGCAAGCTGGTGCTTTAGCAGATGATGATTCCCTTACAGAATTAAGAAAGAATATCTATGAGGCAAGAGGGCGCTCCGAAGTTGATTTAGAATCTGACAATTAATGCATTTACTGGATACAGATACGCTTACACATTTATACGCGGGACATTTAAATGTAACCGAGCGATTTAGAAATGTAGATGATCCAGACGTTGGTATTACTATTATTACGAAAGGTGAAGTTTTACGAGGTCGGATTGAGTACCTTATAAAAGCTCAGACATCAGTTGATTTACTTAAAGCACAAGAGCTTTTATTCCGCACAGAAGAATTACTTAGTCAACTATTGATTGTTCCAGTAAGTCAAACAGCATCAGAAGAGTTTGATCGGTTGCGTGCTATATCGAAGTTACGTAAAATCGGTAGAGCAGATTTGTTGATTGCCAGTATTGCTTTGGCAAACCAAGCCACACTAGTGACAAGAAATGTTCGGCATTTTAAACAGATTCCAGGTGTGCGGGTCGTAAATTGGGTTGACTAAATTTAAAATTGCGATCGCTTGTGTGAATTTTTCAAGTTCATACATCACAGGGGTTGAGCATAGTTGATGTCAATTTATGTAGGTAGCACGTATCCGACATCAGGAGATGTCTTACCACATATTACAGATATGTCAGTACCCAAGAAAGTCTACCAGCAAGACCCAACCGACTTTACGGATACAGCTACATCGAGTCTGGATTTGCCGTTACGTTACCACCCTCAAAATACAGCACAAACCCTCTGGAACAATTTCCTCGCACCCCAAACCCCATTTGACATCAACCTCCAACTCACCTGCTTAATAATATTGCTATCATCAATGCCGCGATCGCAACTATTAAAACTACAGCAGTAATGCACAAGGAGTGCTGCTTGGACAAAATCTTACTCTTTTAAGTACTGTCATTTGTAGAAATACCTCAATCGCTCTTACTGGGAATTTGCGTGCTTTCGCTCCCAATATCGAGCAACTCGTGCGCTCACTAAAAATATAATAGGTAGATATCAAACTTCTGCGTGTGCTTAGTAATAACATCGCAATTAAAGTTCAAAAATATACTAACTATTATTTGAGGAGGAGGTGAATTTAGAGGTTGCCGAAAGAGGGAGATGAGCCTAAAATAAGGTTACGTAAACTATCCTTATCGTAACCTTAGTTATGGACACCTTACTACACAAGGCTTCTGGACTGATAAATCAAGAGCATGATTTAATAGCTGAACTCCTCGCCGGACGGCGTAGTCACAATACTCGTCACGCTTATGAACGTGATTTACTGGACTTTTTTATGGTAGTGGCTAACTCTCAGCCGAATCCAGAAATAGTGAAAAAGTTTTTGGATCTCAGTCGATACCATGCGATCGCTCTCGTTTTACAATACAAGTCAAGTCTCATTGACCGGGGTTTAAAGGAGTCCACAGTTAACCGGCGTTTAGCGGCAATTAAAGCACTGGTGAATTATGCGCGATCGCTAGGGTTAATCGATTGGTCTTTAGCCGACATTAAAGGTGAAAAAATTACACCCTACCGCGATACCACCGGAATCAGTCCGGATGCTTTTACCTTGTTGTTGCAAATTCCTGACCAGGAAACATTAAAAGGTCAGCGAGATTATGCGATTTTGCGGCTGCTTTGGGATAATGTTTTGAGACGGGCAGAGATATCGCAAACTAGTGTGGGTGATTTTGATGCTGCAAGCAGAAGCTTAAAGATTTATGGTAAGGGTAAAGGAACACAAGCTCAGAAGATTACTTTGAGTGCGATCGCAACCGTTGCAATACAGCAATGGTTATTGGCGCGAGGAAAGACAAAGGCGAAAGACCCATTATTTATCGCTCTTGACCGGGCAAGTTACGGACATCGGTTAACGGGGACTGCTATATATAAGATAGTTAAGTTATATGCGGAAAAAGCGGGGATTGAGAAGTTGTTGAGTCCTCACCGGATTAGACACTCAGGAATTACAGCCGCTTTAGAAGCAACTGGGGGAGATGTCAGGAAAGTGCAGAAACTTAGTCGCCACGCGAATATAAATACGCTGATGATTTACGATGATAATCGGGCGAATCTACAGAAAGAGGTGACAGATTTACTTTCGTTGATTGTTTAATTAGGTATAAAAAAATAATTTTAATTGCGTGTTATTGCTTGGATTGTAGATACGACCGTGTATTAGTGCGGTCGTTCGCGGAAGTATTGAAATTAATAAAGTAAAAATTTTTACCACATGGGAATTGAAAATCAAGCAGCGATTGTGATTG
>JBBQRU010000160.1:0-11257 GCA_038214545.1 Cyanophyceae cyanobacterium
TTGAGCAAGCTTGCGAACAGAAGCAACAGCCTCCGCCCGATTCTGAAGCTTTGCATCTGGTAAGATCATCAAACTATCCGCCCGATGTGCCCGGACTAAATCCCCTGTAATCAAAGTGCTTTTCTCCAGCAGCAGTGCCAATTCTCCAGGGGTCTTAGACCCGTTGAGTTCAATCACCTGTAACCCAGGCACTAACTCTTCTCCATCATTCAACCAGCGTGCTACAGGAATAGGAAAGTTCTGTTGTTCAGCAGCAGGTGCAGCAATTTGAGCACCAGTCATATCCGCAATATCTTTTGCCGCACGGACGTGATCCGAGTTGGTCACAACAATCCAAGCTGCGCCGCCTAAAGATTTGAGGTGTTCTTGGTCATGACTTGATAAAGGCATCGGGTCAATCAAAATATTGCCTTCAGGACGAATCCAAGCAATGCTATTAAAATCGACGTTGCGTTCCTTGTCAAAAGCTGACCAAGTATATAAGTCCGAACGATGAAGTGATTTCATGAAAATTGGTTATATATGATCCAAGTACCATTATTAAGTAATCCAAGCCGCTGATTATCGCGTCGGATCATCACTGACCTTGACAATCAACTTGCCAAAGTTTTCTCCTTGCAGCAAGCCTCGGAAAGCGCAGGGTGCATTTTCTAAACCTTCAACAATATCTTCTTTGTACTTGAGCTTACCTAAGTGCAACCACTGCGAAACATCTTTGAAGAATTCTGCTTGACGGGATAGGTAATCACCGACCAAAAAACCTTTAATTAAAGCCCGTTTAACCAAAAGTGGCATCAAATTCGGACCAGGAGGTAGACTTTCAGCATTATACTGTGAAATTAAACCGACCAATGGTATTCTTGCTCCAAGATTAATCTGTTGTAACACAGCTTCTAAAATTGGACCTGCTGTATTGTCATAGTACACATCAATCCCATTGGGACAAGCGGCTTTTAATGCTGCACCGATTTCTTCAGTTTTGCGGTTGATACAGACATCAAAACCGAATTCTTTGACGACAAAATCGCATTTTTCCTCACTTCCGGCAATTCCCACCACTCGACAGCCTTTGATTTTGGCAATTTGACCAGCGACAGCACCAACTGCACCGGAAGCCGCAGAAACAACAACAGTTTCACCCGCCTTGGGTTGTCCAATATCCAAAAGAGCACAATATGCTGTCATTCCTGGCATCCCGGCGACACCCAAAGCATAAGATATCGGCGCAAGCTGTGGGTCAAGTTTACGCAAAGACTCACCTTTCGCTACGCCATAAGTTTGCCAGCCGTCATAACCCGTGACAAAATCTCCCTCGGAAAATTGCGGATGCTTGGATTTAATTACTTGGCTGACTGTAGCACCGACCATCACACACCCCAACTCCACAGGCGCAGCATATGACTCGATAGCACTCATCCGACCACGCATATATGGGTCAAGAGATAGGTAGATTGTGCGATTGAGAACTTCGCCTGCACCCGGTTCGGGAATAGGATGAGTAACAATGGCAAAGTCACTATCTTTCGGTTCTCCAACTGGACGGCTTTTGAGTAATATCTGTTGGTTCGTTGAATTAGACATTGCCATTATTCTACAGTGCCTAGTTATATTAGCAATAACCATTTCCCCTAAAAGCTTGTTGCCTTAATGTCTGCCTTCAGGAGTACGTACTGCTACAAGTTAACTAAACCAGTAAGCGCCTCTAATAATGCTTGATTTTGCTCATCAGTACCAACAGTGATACGTAATTTATCATCCAGTCTTGGTTGCGGGAAGTAGCGTACCAAAATTCCTTGTTCCTTTAGCCGTTGATAAAGATATTCTGCGTTACCTGGTGGTTGCACCAACAAGAAGTTAGTCTGAGAATCCCAAACATGGAAACCTAATTGCTTTAAATCTACAGCTAGCTTTGTGCGCGATGCTCTAACTCTTGCCACACAAGCATTTTTATAAGCTTGGTCAGTGATTGCTGCCGCACCGACAGCACAAGCGATCGCATCAATATTATAACTATCCTTCACCTTATACAATCCACTCAGCAACTTAGGATTAGCGATCGCAAACCCCAACCGCACGCCAGCTAATGAGTAACCCTTAGAAAGCGTGCGAATTGAGATCACATTCTCGAATTCTTGAACTAACTCCAGCGCATTCTCTACCCCAAAATCAACATACGCTTCATCAATTACTAAAACCCCAGATAAGTGAGTTGCAAGTTTCCGCAAGTCATCATTCGTCACTACATGACCTGATGGACTATTAGGTGAAGCAATAAATGTTACTTTCCCTTGAGCGGCGATCAGTTCCTCCACAGGTAAGCAATAGTCCTCGCTGTAAGGAATCTCGACAATTTCCGCCGCCTGCATCTGCGTCAAAGTGCGATATAACACGTAGGTCGGTGTCGGATAAACTACCTTCTCCTCTGACTCGGTGCAGGCTCGGATCACTACATTCAACAGTTCATCACTACCGTTACCAACAATAATCCAATCACTCTTAACTCCCAAAGCTTTACTTGCGGCTTGGCGAAACTCCTCAGCAAACGCATTTGGATACCTTCGCAGCCTCTCTGTGTCAAAGTTTCGCAGTACTTCCATGACTGTAGGAGAGGGAGGATAGGGATTTTCGTTGCTGTTGAGTTTAATGATTTGACTACCTGGTTTTGGTTGTTCACCAGGGATGTAGCCAGTCATGGCGTCAATATTAGGGCGGAAGTAGTCGGACATTGCTCAGTTTTGTGGAGGTTGTGAAAAGCAGATTACCGATTTTAGCGCATATGTTGACTTGATTTGGGGACGCGATCGCACTGATTATTTCGTGGCTTCTATCATGAATGTCAGTTCACTTGGACAATTACCTTAATACTGAGTGCCAAAAAATTGCGGATAAAAATAAATCTCCCAAGCATTACGAACAAGCTTTACCATCTGACCACGACTCGTCTTCTAATTCCACACCATCAATCAATTCATGAGCAACCTCAGACATTTCTGTTGTATAAGGTTGCAGTGTATTATTTTTCAATGCTTCTGTCATGGCAAAATCGATAAACAGCCGCATGATTAACGAGTTTTCGTCATCACTCGATTGAGGAATAATTTTGACAAGCGCAGTATCAGGTGACAATACCTCTATCCAGCCATCTGAAGAATGCAAATTGGGGATATTCACTGTAAACCTCCATAGGTAACTGAAATCCTGCGCTATCACCAATTCTAGCGTTGCCAATGTTGCAGGAGTTAATCATTATGTACGTATATAATTTACTTGTATTATAGCTGCACTCGCTCTATTGATTTTCTTTAGACATCTCCAAAAATCATAAAAGCTTTGCTGTAACTAGCTTCTAAACTACAAACACAAGTCATGCTTCTTAGCAAGTTTACACGGTACAATCAGGCTTTGAGATAGTTGTTGTTGCAAACAAGACAAAAAGTTGAGTGATATGCATTACTTTTATATTAAAAAAATCGGTAATACTTCCGTTGGTAAAATTAGTGCTCCAATTCGCAATCTTACTAATCCACAAATAGTCATTATTACTTTCTCATATTTTTTAGAATTTAATCTAAATCTATCTTGAACAACTCGAAATATCTTGAGTGAACGAATTCGATGTTCAACAAATACTCTCTTAGATGAAAATTTTTTCTTTGATTCTTTTTGTGTAATTGTCAACTCTTCATTTTTGTTTTTTTTAATTGGAGTCTCAATAATTTTTTCTCCAAAATATGCGCTCATCTCCTTGAAATTTTTGCTGTTTATCAAATTTGACTTGATTCTCTCGAAACACATTTATACCGCTTTTTGGACCAGGGAGACCCGCGACAATATCGACAATATCTTTACAATTGGGTAAGATAATCATTTGAGTTTTAAATGTATGATTCTTCTTCTTTGCCGAATAATATTTTTCTTGCTCACTATAGTCTCCAGGTTTCTCTCTGACTTGTTCGTAGCTATCTACAATTAATTCATATTCTGTGAGTACTTCTTTGACAGTCTCATAATCACTGGCGTTTTTTTTACTTGTTCTAATAAACTAGATGGCAGTAATTCTCGGAATAATGGGAACCAATAATTAAATGTATCATTAGCTGTAGATTCACTAACACCAAATTGTATACCTAAAAGTTGAAATGTTGTCAGATGCCTGAGGTATACTAAAGTTAAAAGTATTTGTTCTGGTACAGATAACTTATGTTTACGACCACCTCCACCAGCAATAATTCTAACTTTATTTAATTCTAAGGAAGATTTCTTCTCATTGTGTAAGTTTTCGGCACTTTGGATTAACTGCTGTAGCTGTTCATATTTTAAACCTACTAAACGCTGTGTTTCTTGAGGATTATTTTCTATATGCTCAATAATTGTGCTTATACTTTTGAGGTAGGAAAAGATTGTTATATATTACTTATACCAGGAAATAATTCTATTTCGGAGATGTTTTTTCTATTACGCTAAGCTCTAAATATATACTGGTAAAGCTATGTTAATTTTAGATATTTTTTTAATCTAATTTGTAAAAAGCAGAAGCGCTTGACTTTAAGCTCTAAATTAGAGTATTTTATTATGTTGAATCAAGATGAACTCTGCATAAATTTTTCCTGAATAGCTGCATTTTCTATCTGGTTACGAAATATATCAAGCATTCCTATAACTTCCTGGTGTAACTCTATATATTCACCCTTATCAAACGACGAATAATCACCGTGTGCAATTTCGTTTCTTGTCTTTAAAAGCTTAGTATCGATTAACACCGATTTAGTAGAGTAAAGTGAAAAGTCTATTCCCAGAATATAAGTTATTTCTTTTAAAATTTCAGAAGAGAGATTCGATGCCGTGGATATGGCATCTTTAGGTAAGTTACATCTTTGATCTAGTTCGGAAAGAAAGAAGTCACAAACGGGTATATATAATGATGGCTTATTTGTATCTTTTGCTTCTTTAAGTTTTTCTTTCATTGCCAAAGCTAAAAAATTACTAGAAAGCTCCTTATATGTAAGTTTTTTTGACCTCACATATTCTAAATAAGAGTTTGCAGCTAATTTTACAAAACCTTCCCAATGGGAATAAAGAATACATACTCCACTCCGAAGTAATACTTTATGTCTTTGTTCAGAAAAACTAGTTTCTACCAAAGACTTTATTTCTGAAAGTTCTTTCTTTCGCCAAGCAAGATCATTAGACAACTTATCAATTAATTGTTCAGCAGTTCGGATGCTCATAAAGGTGAAAATACCTTTCTCCCAAGCGGAATCAAATAGGGCAAACGTCTTGCAGCATTCACTCCCGCTCCTGACCATTTTTGATAAGTTTGATTTGACCAAATATTTTTTATAAGCTCAGATATTTGGTTTGATGGAGGTAGATTTTTATAGTTGTATCCAATTCCTAATGCTACTACCTCATATGCAGATAATAAAAATCCTCCAAGAAATCTATCATTTTGCGATTTATACCGTTTGAAGCTATTATCCCCCATAACTTCATTAAGAATATTGAATGTCACATGGAATGCTGTCTCTATGTGGCTGCCATCCCAATCTTTTTTAAGAGCCATGTTACGCATTCTATTTGTTAAAAAAACGCTCACATCTCCACCTAAAGTTTGAATACTTTTCTCGTCTTTATCAAATAGAAGAATAAAACGCAATACTAATTCCATATCATACTGTTCTTCGTAAAGCCTGTCGCTCAAAGCAATACAGCTTTTAAACGACTCATAATCTGCAAGTGAGCGCATCAATTTATATAATTCTTTGTCTAACATCAAAAGAATGCAATTTCTTACTTCTTGTGATGTGGCAATTGAGCCTCCAGTATTTAGTCGCTGAAATAGCTCATATTTAATCATTGGATCACTTTCTTTTTCAACAATATTGACGGCAATTTTTGCTCGTTTTATCAATAAACGCTGTGTTTGAGTTAAAGAGTTATCTTTATCATCCGGATCATCCCACTTTTTGCCTTCCAAGGAAGGTAGATACGTAGTTTTTTGCAAAGCTACAAAAGGTTGATTTTCTTGTTTATCAAATGATGTATCTTGTTCTTGAATATCGGGCTTGAAAATACCCACAAATTCATATATAGTTGATAGTCGCTGTAAACCATCGATAACATCCCAAATACCATCATCTCTTTGACTAACGAAAACCGGCGGAATCGGAATGCCTAAAAGAATTGATTCTATAAAAGTTGATTTTTGATGATCTGACCAACGAAAAAACCTTTGAAAATCTGGGTGGATATCGATTTCATCTTTTTCATAAAGGCTTATCCACTCGCCAATAGACATTAAGTAACCATCTGTCCGAATTTCTTGCCTTGTTTTGTCAATCTCTTCTTGTAAAGACATGGCTTAGATTGTCCTAAGTGTTGTGAAGTTGGCTATTCTTGCAAAATTGCAATACACTGCTACATTTTAGCGTAGGTGATTGAGCGTCTGGCAAGGATTGCAGCTGCTCATCTTTGACCAAAGACTTTCTCTTAGTTCCAGGTTTGGTATAGTTAGCTTGCTCTTGAAGCTTAGTTGTGAACGATTGTTGAGTCATTATCGCGGGGAATATACTTTTGTCAAACTCAGATGGGGACGAAATTGCCGCTCCATTAACACCCGTTTCAACGCATATTTACTACATTTGTCGGACTTTGCTGCTTTCGACGTTCTTGCAAAGCTTTATCAATTAGTTTTGCAACCAACCAAGAGACAGACCGTTCATCTGCCTCTGCCCATTCTTCCAGTTCTTTTTTCCACCCGGAAGGAATGTAAGCAACCACTCGATCTAAGTCTGTTTTGCCGCCCATTTTAATTACTTTTACTTTTTCTTACATCTAGCATACCAGCAGTAGCCTAGCCTGTGGTGTGCTAACTCATGCTGTGCTAGCATGGCATAGCACGAATGATCAAGACTCTTTTCTATGAACCGTCAGAATCTGCTTTCAATCGCGGGAAAACCACCAGCCAAGCAAGGGCTTGTCTTACTTTCAACTCGGGAATTAGATAAAATGCGCCGTGTGGGAAAACTCGCAGCGAATCTACTCAATCATCTTGAGTTAATGGTGAAACCCGGAGTAAGTACACAAGCTTTAAATGATGAAGCAGCGCTTTGGATGCAAGCTCATGGTGCAATTAGCGCCACACTAGGCTACGCACCTCCGGGACATTCTCCTTATCCAGGTGCCGTTTGCACTAGCATCAATGAAGTGGTCTGTCACGGAATTCCCAACCCTAAAAAAATCCTTAAAGATGGGGATATTCTCAACATTGATGTCACCCCAATTTTAGATGGCTACCACGGTGACACGTCTAGAACATTTTTAGTTGGTAATGTCGCAGATGCAGCCCGAAAATTGGTTGAGGTCACCAGAGAATCAATGATGCGGGGAATTGCGGAAATTAAACCTGGTGCCAGAATTGGTGATATTGGCGCTGCAATCCAGGAGTATGCTGAAGCAAATGGGTACTCAGTTGTCCGAGATATGGTTGGTCATGGCGTTGGCAAGAAATTTCATACGGAGCCTCAAGTTCCTCACTATGGTAAACGCGGTACTGGATTGAAGCTGCGTCCAGGAATGGTTTTCACAGTCGAACCAATGCTAAACGTAGGCACATATGATCTGAAATTTTTAGCAGATGGTTGGACTGTAGTGACAAAAGACAAAAAACTCTCGGCTCAGTTTGAACACACTGTTGCTGTAACCGAGTCCGGGGTAGAAATCCTCACTCTTCCCTAGTACAAAAAGTCGCAGCGATTGGAAACGCTACAAAAATAGCGTTGCTAAATCAAAATATGAATTATGCGATCGCGTTGGTTCAGGAAACATGGTCTCACGGAAGAGGCGCGAGGGGTAGTTTAAGTTAAAGTTGATGAATGTTTCATCCTCCTGCGATCCAGACATTGGCGCTGACTTTGCCTAGGCATAGCGTTTGGTGCTTGCTGGTCTTGTAGATAATTTCCGCCGATGCACTTCCCTCGGCTCTTCTTCAAGCACTATTAATCGCAATTCGCTGTTCTCGGCAAGTTCGCTCATAGATCTGATTTAATTCTACAGGCAAGCAAATCTCACCGCGCAACCACAAAGGTAGGGTAGGTAATGTATCGCCAATAGTCAGCTTCTCCTGCCAAATATCAAGGTTAGATTGTCCATCTCGCTCAATCGGTCGATAGGCGGTTGCATAAAGTTCACTATCGAATGGCGATGCACTTTTGGATGCCAGACGGTTTAACAACTCATTATGCAGATTTGCCTTGCGTCCAGTCACAACATCCACAATCACTAAACCAATTCCCTGTCGTAAATATGTCTCGCACTTAGAAACAAAACTCAAGCGATGAGTAGAACGGTCTTTATTAGCAGGACTCACCAATTCAATTGCCCCTGCCAAAATCGGACCTGCTTCAGTATTAAAGATACTCACCTCCATTGTTTCCGCTGTTGGTATAAAAGGCACAGTTTGATTTGGAGGATCTGGCAGCCAATTATCTTGATCTATCGGCAAATGAATGACTGAGCCTGAGTACTCGTCTGGTAATGATTCCTCAAAAGCTGCAACATCAATTTCAATCCCAAACTGCACATTCGGTTCGGCAAAGTAGCCTTCTGGTAATTTGGTATTTAAATCAGAAGCAATATAAGTCGCCCAAGCATTGTGGAAGGCGTGCCAGTGGCGACGTAACGACAGTGGGGGACGAAAATGGTTTTGCAGCACCATAGTTATAGAACTGAAGAGGAGATGTAGATTTATTATAAATCATAACAATTTAATACTCAGGCGACACTCAATCAAGCATTTTTAACCTTTTGTTCAAGGGTAGCGATCGCATGCCTAAGCGCTACCATAGTTATAAACTTGCAATTATAAAATCAGAACAAAAATATTAATGTCATGAATCAAGAAAGTTTTCATATTAGAGAAGACCGATACAAGTGGGAACAAGCTGTTCCCGAACTACCGAATCATGTCAAAGGAGTTCCCAAAGGAGAAGGATTTGCTGCTGGCAAGATATTTATTTTTCTTGGCAACGTTTTGAAAGGATTAGTCGGTTTGCTGTTAGCACAATTTCTACATTTGTTCCGTTTCCTTTACAAAAAGAATCAAACAGGGCAACTTGTGTTTACAGGTACGGCAGATTTGGGCTTAATTAGTATTTTTTCAGGGTTTAATGACTGGGAACACCTGAGTGATTTTCAGGAATTTTTCCAACCTTGGACATTTCTGAAAAAGCCATCTATTGCTGAAAAATGGCACTTAGATACAGAATTTGCAGCTCAGCGGCTCAATGGTATTAACCCAGCATTTATCCGCAAATGTCAGCCAGAAGATATTTTCCCAGTGGGTAAATTCCGCATCACTGATGAAATGCTTAGACCAGTTTGGGGAAATTATTTAACTATCGCCTCAGCATTGGCAGACAACCGCCTGTATATATTAGACTATAAAGTTTTCAAAAATGTTCTCACTGCTGAATTATCAGACCAATTAGGGAAATATATATTAGCGCCACTGTGTCTTTTATATGTAAACGACAAACAGCAGCTTGTTCCAATAGCTATCCAATTGCAGCAAAATATATCCCATAATAGCGCCCACCGCGTCTTGACGCCTAAGGACTCTCCTGATGATTGGTTAGCAGCAAAAACAGCGATTACATGTGCTGATATTTCTTACCAAGGAATTATTTCTCACTTGCTGGATACACACCTAATTGTAGAAACTTTTGCGACAGCTACCAAACGTAATCTATCACCACAGCATCTACTGTTTAAACTATTAAAGCCGCACTTTTTTAATACTTTTGCCATCAATAACATGGCTCGTAATATATTTCTTGGTAGAGGTGGCTTTTTTGATGGTACAGGAGCTTTGGGTTACACAGGTTCTAATGAACTTTTGACGCGAGCATACAGTGGTAAAGGCAGAGAATATGAAGGTGAATCATGGCAATTTTATAAGCAAGCTTTGCCATATGACTTGACGGCTCGTGATGTCCATGAATTGCCAGGTTACTATTATCGCGACGATGCACTATTAATATGGGATGCTATCAAAAATTATGTTACTAGTGTCCTAAAATCACAATACAAAGTAGCTGAAGATATCATTAACGACAAACAACTCCAAGCATGGAAAAATGAACTTATTGACCCAAAATATGGCAACCTGCAAGGACTGCTTAATCCCGAAAAATCTGACCAGTTAAGCGGACAACTCAACAACTTAGAAGATTTGGTTGAGATTGTCACCAACGTCATTTTTACAGCCAGTGCTCAACATTCTGCAGTCAACTTTTGCCAATATGAATATGCAGGATCGATTCCCAATCACCCATTCGCAATTTACCAGCCTTACTCCGATTTACTGAAAACTGAAAGCGGAAAAAATGACTTTGTAAAAATGTTGCCAAATCGCTGGCAATCGCTTAAACAAATTGTCTTGATGAGTACCTTAAGCTTAGCACCTCCATATACGAGTAAGTCTTTGCTCACCTTAGACAATCCCTTTGAAGATAGTTCGGCGCAGCAAGCATATCAGATATTCCATAACCGCTTGCAAGAAATCGAAAACCAAATATCTACTCTCAATACATCTCGTTCCCAACCATATATTTACCTTCTTCCCTCTCGAATTGCCCAAAGTATTGCCATTTAAAAAACGCAGAGGGCGCAAAGGAAACGCAGAGGAACGCAGAGGAACTCCGCGCCCCCCCGCGCCACCTCAGCGCCCCTCCGCGTTTCAAAAAAGGACCTATTTACTCACAGATCCTCCCGGTCCCGCTGTCACAATCACCAGGTTTTCAGGACGAATTAATTCCTGAATTGTCTGTTGCACTTGGGTCATCGTCACCGCTTGGATTTGTTTGGGGAATTCACGGATTTCAGTTTGGGGAAGTCCGTAGACGGCGTTACTTAAGATGATATCTGCTACTTCGCTAGGATTAGCTAAGTTGACAGGATAGCTACTGGTAATGGAGCGTTTGGCTGAGTTTAATTCGGCTTCGGTAACTCCTTGTTCGCGTAATTGTTTGAGTAGGGCTAATGCACTGGCGATCGCTTTCTGAGTGTCTTTAGGATCGGTTTGCATTTGGATTAGGAAGGGACCGGGGTAGATTCCGGCGGCGAAGGCGCTATATATACCGTAGGTGAGACCTTGGCGATCGCGTACTTCTGTCCCTAAACGACTAGATAAGGTATCTCCACCCAAAATCTGATTCAGGACTAAGGCTGAATAGAAGCGGGGGTCTTTGCGGGAAAT
>JBBQRU010000161.1:0-11243 GCA_038214545.1 Cyanophyceae cyanobacterium
TGCTGAAGCTTATGCAGCAATTGCCCGCGCTTATACTAATGCTGGAAATACAAATGCTGCGGAAACAGCTCGTCAAACTGCTGTAAAATTGGCTTTATTGTTGCCTACCGATTCCAAAGCTGACTTTGCTACTGCCAATTATATGTTGTCGTCAATTTCACAAAAATTTTTGGATGCCAACCAAGTTGAGGGAAGTTGGAAAACGCTCCAGAAGATTTCTCCGGATGCCTACAAAACAAACGTTGGTAATCTGGTATCTAAAGCGTTGGCGCTGGGCAACTTATCGATTGCCCAACAAGCAGTTGATTTGCAATATAGCTACGGATATCCAGAATTATTTTTAGATCTAGCCACCCAACTTGCTGAAGCCTATTTCAACCGCGATCGCTCCCTAGAAGCAATAAAAATGCTCTCACGAGCTGTAGATGTTCTGAATAGCCAAAAGAAACCTGACCCTAATAACCTCATGCCAATTGTGCGACTTTATGCAAAAGTTGGACGCATTGATGCCGCCCGTCAGCTGATGGCAAAGCTTCCGAACCCTGTTTCATCCAATGATGTTTCTCGGCGGCAAGAACTTCAGCAATATGTGGGTTGTTATCAGAAAACTTCTTTGTAAAAACCCAATTGCTATCGCACGGTTATACATAGTCTTGTTCAGAGTAATTCTCAAATCCAGAAATGGTAGATAGCATTTCACCAAGAGCGTAATCCTCTTTATGTCCTAATTCTTCTCCATCCGCAAATGCAGAGGCAATACCGATAACAGCGATTGCAACATCTGGTTCGAGAGTCACTTGGGTATTACCACGAGAACTGGGAAAATTGCGCTTAGCCATGATTTGTAAATTTGTTAAGAGTTAACATCAGTGTTGTTCAGTTGCCGTATTTACAGCGAACTATGTTTATAGTTCCCAAAAAAACTCACTCCTAACATTTGGGCGGAAATATAGACTCAACTCCACACTCCGCCAATCATCCCGGCTAGTAGCAAAAATCCAATCCACACATTCTGTTTGAACATCTCGCCATAAGCAGGGTGTGGTAGATCTTTTTGTCTAAGTCTGATATATTGCCAAATCCAGGCTAAAGCGGCAATTCCCAAAGCAACCCAAAACAAAATGCTCAGTTGCATCACGAATCCTAACCAACCGAGGAGAATTACCGTCCCCGCATAGAAAATTCCCACCGCCTCCGGCGCATAATCACCAAAAAATAAAGCGCTAGATTTGACCCCAATCCGTCGGTCATCATCGCGATCGCTCATCGCATAAACAGTATCAAAACCCAAAGTCCATAATACAGTTGCACCCCAAAGTAACCAAGTTGCCGTTGTAATCTCTCGTGTCGCCGCACTCCAGCTAATTAACACTCCAAATCCCCAAGCGATCGACAACACTAGTTGCGG
This sequence comes from Cyanophyceae cyanobacterium, assembly GCA_038214545.1. Taxonomy (GTDB): domain Bacteria; phylum Cyanobacteriota; class Cyanobacteriia; order Cyanobacteriales; family Nostocaceae; genus JBBQRU01. Next base: position 1,409 of record JBBQRU010000161.1, read on the forward strand.
TACAGGAAATACTCGTTTGGCACCAGGATATAATAGAATTACAGGGACTGCGGCTACACACAGCCAGAAACTGAGAGGATTGAGATAAAAGGCAAGCACCGCTGCACATGCCATTGATATGAAGGCGACAACAATTCCTACTTTTACAGACAAAGCGCGGGAGGCGATTGGGCGATTACGTGTCCGTTCCACCTGCGGATCGATATTCCGATCCCACAAATCATTCACAACACACCCAGCCGCACTGGTAGCAAGAGTACCCAAAGCGATTGTGCCCACTAATGGTAGCGGCGGTCTACCATCAGCCGCCAAAAAGACCGCCCAGAGAGCGGGAATCATCAAAATTAACCGTCCTTCCGGTTTGTGCCACCGTAAAAGCCGAATAATTGTGAGTAAAACGGATTCACGAGAAATTGGCTCATTCAGCATAAACACTAAAAAATAACTGTATATGGATGTAATATACACATCGCGATATCTATACAATATCTTTATTTGTAAATCCCAGTCAGCATGTGGCAACTTTAGCTCAAACTCAGCAGTCAGTTGAGTTGAGATATCTAAATGCATCTATAGTCAGCAACACAATTCATCGAATCTACCTTTACTGGTATCGAATTAAAAACGATATTTGTGTAGGTTCATGGTTGTGCTGATGAAGCTAACTCTGCGATCTTCCCCATTAATAACCTGTTGAGAAATAAATAAAAAAATGTTTAATTTAGTTTCTGCCCTGGCTGTAAGTACTTCTACTCAGACCGTCGAGCAACATCGGATTATTGCAGCGATTGATTTAGGGACAAATTCTTTACACATGGTAATTGTCCAGATAGAACCGACATTACCCGCCTTTACGATTATTGCTAGAGAAAAAGACACTGTCAGACTAGGCGATCGCGACTTAGAGACAGGTAATCTGAAACCAGAGGTGATGCAACGGGCGATCGCCACTCTCCGCCGTTTCCAAGAAATTGCGAAAACTCTGAATACACAGACAATCATTGCGGTAGCGACTAGCGCTGTACGCGAAGCACCAAATGGGAAAGAGTTTTTAAAACAAGTACATGACGAGATCGGTATGGCGGTGGACTTAATTTCGGGGCCAGAGGAAGCACGACGAATCTATCTCGGTGTGCTGTCGGGGATGGAATTAAATAACCTTCCGCATATCATGATTGATATTGGTGGTGGCTCCACAGAATTAATTTTAGGTGATAGTCACGAACCGCGATCGCTTGTAAGTACGAAAATTGGCGCAGTCAGACTAAAGAATGAATTTATTACCACCGACCCAATTAGTGAAGATCAGTTTCAATATCTGCGAGCTTATGCGCGAGGAATGATGGAACGAGCAGTTGAAGAGATCCAATCTAAATTACAACCGGGTGAATCTCCACGTTGCATCGGTACAAGTGGCACAATTGAAACTCTCGCCATGATTCATGCTCGCGAAAAGCTGGGTTCTGTCCCGGCGCGAATGCACGGTTATGAGTTTAGTCTCAAAGATTTGCAAGAGTTAATTAATCGGTTCCGTAAACTCAATAACTCAGAACGCGCTGCAATTCCGGGAATGCCAGATAAGCGGTCAGAAGTGATACTAGCGGGGGCAGTGATTTTACTTGAAGCAATGACTATGTTGAAGGTAGAGTCCGTCACAGTCTGCGAACGCGCTTTGCGAGAAGGGGTAATTGTCGATTGGATGCTGACCCACGGTTTAATTGAAGATCGACTGCGTTTTCAAAGTTCGGTACGCCAGCGGAGTGTTCTCAAAGCCGCGAAGAAATTTCAGGTGAATTTGGAACATAGCGATCGCGTAGCGATGTTCGCTCTCAGTTTATTCGATCAAACTCAAGGCTCTATCCACAATTGGGGAGATGAAGAGCGTCAATTACTCTGGGCTGCAGCTATTTTACACAATTGCGGTCATTACATCAGCCACTCAGAGCATCATAAGCATTCTTATTATTTGATTCGTCATGGAGAATTACTCGGATATACCGAAACCGAAATTGAAATCATTGCCAATTTAGGGCGTTATCACCGCAAAGCTACCCCGAAAAAGAAGCATGAAAACTATGGTAATCTTCTGACTAAACAGCAGCGTCAGATTGTCAGTCAATTAAGTGCATTGTTAAGATTAGCTGTAGCTTTGGATCGCCGACAGATAGGGGCGATAACCAGTATAAAATGTGACTACAGCCTTGAGAAGCGAGAATTCTATCTCCGACTCTTCCCGACTAAAACTCAAGATGACTGTGCTTTAGAACTCTGGAGTTTAGATTATAACAAGAGCGTATTTGAACAAGAGTTCGGAGTTAAGTTATTTACAGCTTTAGAAACTTTTCCTGTGCTCGCTTGTCAGTGTTGCAAGTAAATTTTTGGGCGTTTTGAGACAAATGCATTCTTCTCTCACCTCATTTTTGCTAAGATGCACCAAAGAGGCTTTGTGTCAAAGGAGTTTACTTGATGGCAATTGTTGTTACCCTTACTCCCGAGTTAGAAACATTACTGCGTGCCAGAGCAGACCTGCAAGGTCAAGATGTTAACTTTGTTGCGTCTGAATTGTTAGCTAGTGTCTTGGAGTGGGAGGAGCAAGATTCAAAAGAAGCTATTAGGGGTATTCAGCAAGGATTAGACGATTTTGAGTTAGGGCAATTTCGGTCTTTCCAAGACTTTGCTGAGGAACAACGCCACAAATACAATTTGTCCGCTGATTTATGAAATATCGCATCGAAATTTCCAGCGTGGCAGAGGGTGAAGCAGATGGCGCATTTTTACGATTGTCCCAAGCTACCTCTCCTACAAAGGCAAGCCAATGGTATTCAGGATTACTACAAGCGATTGAGTCCTTGTCCCAAATGCCCAAACGCTGCCCATTAGCACGAGAAAATCAGTATTTTAGCCAAGAGATCCGCCAATTACTTTACGGTCGAGGGCGTAATTCATATCGTATTCTTTTTACTATCTTAGAAGCACAAGACATATTAGCAGTTCGCATTCTTCATATCCGTCACGCATCACAGCAGACAATTGGTGAAGAACCCTCAGAACCCGATGGTAGTTGACAACTGTTCTATTAATAGTTCTAGCCAAGGTTATTTATAATTTTATATATTGGCGATTAAATTAATAAGAATTTAATTACCGCGTAAGTTTTGATACCGATAAAATACATAAGTGTCGAACAGCGCCCCGACAAAAGTGCAAGTTAAGCAAATGACGATTATGCCTTCAAGAGGAGTACCGCTACCAAAAGTTGCCAGAAAAGCGGAGACTTGACAAGCGATCGCGTCAGCTAATGATTGTAAAGCAGGAATACAAGCGATCGCGGACAAACTGACGAACGTGACCACAATTAAGCACAGGGGAGCGAAAAAGCTGAAAATCACTGTGAGTACTAAGGAGCGGAGAAAGTTGGGAAACACTGTCATTATTATTTTCGGTGCGATCGTGCATAGATTTTTGGCATTTCTCAATTTCTACAATAAGGGCTATCACCCCTGATTTACAGTTCTGTAGCAATTCTTAAGTTTTCATTAAAAAACCTGTTTGCAACTGTACCTCCTTATTGCAAGTTGTGCCGACATGTGCAGGCGACGAAACCCTTGCTAACTCAAGCTTATAGATTCTGACAACAACGATTGCGTCAAATTAGATACATTTATTTAGGTAAGTGAATTCTGAGAAACAGATTCAAATAATTTAATCAAATCGTGTGTAGACAGCTAGCGAGCAATATCGCAGTGTATCATTTCCCTGATAATTAGTTATTCTAAACGCAGTTACTAAAAATAGACAATTGAGCCAGACTACACCGGGATCGAGCTTAGGGGCATGGAGTCAGCGGCTGCTGGCAGCAATTTTTTTAAGTGGACAAGTGGTAGTCCACCTATTAAAGATCAAAATCCATCGCCGCAATACTTTAGAGCAAATGGCATCTGTGGGACCACAATCCCTTGTAATTGCTTTAGTGACGGCTATTTTTGTCGGTGCAGTGTTTACCATCCAAGTAGCGCGAGAGTTTATTAACTTTGGTGCAGGTAATCTTGTCGGAGGAGTGCTAGCGCTGGCTTTAACCAGGGAACTTGCACCAGTATTGACAGCCGTAGTTTTAGCAGGACGAGTTGGTTCGGCATTTGCGGCGGAAATTGGTACCATGCGGGTCACAGAACAGATTGATGCTCTACTAATGCTCAGAACCGACCCGATTGATTATCTGGTTATTCCCCGTGTCTTGGCTTGCTTACTCATGTTGCCAATTTTAACCCTTTTATCTCTGCTTACAGGCATGTTTGGCGGATTACTCGTGGCAACAAATCTTTATGGCCTTTCGGAGACAGTATTTTTAGATTCAGCCCGAAATTTTCTGAGTATTTCGGATATCGTTAATGCCTTGATTAAAGCCGCTTTTTTTGGAGTATTAATTGCGGTGATTGGTTGTAGTTGGGGTTTGACGACCAAAGGAGGGGCGAAAGGTGTCGGACAATCAACTACCACTGCGGTAGTTACAGCTTTATTAGCCATCTTTATTAGTAATTTCTTCCTTTCTTGGATCATGTTCCAAGGCGGTGGATCTTCTTCTGGGAACGGAATTGTACCCGGTCTGTAGAGGATAGACTCCCCCACTCCCGCGCCTCAACCTCCTAAAATAGGATTAACGTCTACCGTGATGAGCAGGATTTTTGATGACTACTACTACTGATTCAGCCTCAATCGAACTCAAGCCTAGTTACAATATTCCAATAGTATTGGTAATTGCCGCAATTCCTCTGCTTGTAGTCCATGCTTGGGTAGCGGGTGGGATTGTCGCCTCTTTCGGTTCATTTCTTTTGTTTCAGGCAGTAACATTACGGTTACACTTTACTGCTACTGACTTAGATATTTTCCGAGGCGAAACCTTGCTGCGGCGCTTTCCCTACCAGGAATGGCAAAATTGGCGGATTTTTTGGCAGCCGGTGCCAATTCTGTTTTACTTTAAAGAAGTTAAAAGCATCCATTTTCTGCCCATTCTGTTTGACCCCAAAACCCTGCAAAGCTGTCTTGAGCAACACTGTCCCTATAACTAGTAAGATACTTGCTCGCACAGTTTATATTAATTCCCTGAGAAATTGTATTTATTTATGAATGATGCTGACGGATCTCAAACCAACTTACCACCTGAAGCCGGAGAAACACCATTACAGCTTCCTTCTGGCGAGTCAGCCGAATCTCCAGGTGATTTGGTAGTGCAACCAACTGTGAATTCAGAGGTAAACTCCCCGGTTGAGTTGTTATCGCTGCTAGATGAGGATGCGACGCCAGAAGCAACGCAACGGGTGGCAGAATTAAGAAGTACAGAATTGGCGTTAAAAGCTAAAATTGCCGAGTTGCAAGCTACTCAACAACAAATTTCTCAGCAACTGACCCAAACTCAAACTGCAATGGGACAAGTTGTGCAAGAGGCGCTGTCTAGTTTAGAACAACGTAAACAAGCGCTAACGATATCGGTAGAACAGTTGGAAAGGCGTCAAGAACGTATTCGCGCCGAAATGCGAACTAATTTTGCCGGGACTTCTCAAGAATTGGCGATTCGCGTCCAGGGTTTTAAAGACTATCTGACTGGTAGTTTACAAGATTTGGCACTAGCAGCAGAACAGTTAGAGTTGATTCCTAAGGTCAAAGAAGTCGAACCAGTACCGCTAATTAAGCAATCGCGAGAAGTTGAAACTGAATCAACAATACCGCAGTTTGCAGAACAACAATTTCAATCGACTGCGAAAAAAGTTCGCCGTACTATCGATAAGTACCGTAACAACCCAGATTATTATGGCCCAGCTTGGCAATTGCGCCGGACTTTTGAGCCTGTTCACGCCGAACGTGTTTCTAACTGGTTTTTTACTCAAGGTGGAAGAGGTGCTTTGCGTTCAATGGGTAGCCGGTTGCAAAATATCTTGGTTGCTGCGGCAGTAGTTTCGATTCTTAATGAATTATATGGCGATCGCGTCCGTACTTTAGTGTTAGCCAACACGCCAGAACGTTTAGGTGAATGGCGGCGCGGTCTGCAAGATTGTCTCGGGATTTCTCGCCCTGATTTTGGTCCAGATGGTGGTGTAATCTTATTTGAAGCACCTGAGGCTTTGGCAATTAAAGCTGACCGTTTGGTAAAAGCTGACGAATTACCTGTGATTATCATTGATGATTCTGAGGAGCAAATCAGTCTGGCGCTGTTGCAATTTCCTCTGTGGTTAGCCTTTGCACCCGATCCGAAGACGATAGTTAAAAGTTATGATGACTTTTGACGCCGGGAGTGGTGAATAAGTATGTCTATTTGGTTAATTTGGGGATTAATTTTGCTAGGCGCTTACCTGCTAGGTTCTATTCCTACAGGCTACATTGCGGCTAAATTATTGAAAGGTATCGATATTCGCGAGCATGGATCGGGATCGACTGGCGCAACTAATGTGTTGAGAACCCTGGGGAAGGGTCCTGGTGCTTTTGTGTTGCTGATTGATGCAGTGAAGGGTGTACTCGCGATCGCTCTTGTTCATTGGTGCTTTACTTTTATAAAGGTAGATGCGGTTTGGCTACCTGTAATGCTGGCTTTAGCTGGTTTGGCGGCGATATTGGGACATAGTAAGTCGATTTGGCTCGGTTTTTCTGGTGGGAAATCGGTGGCTACTAGTTTGGGTATACTACTAGCTATGTCTTGGCAGGTTGCTCTAGCTACGGCGGGTGTTTTTGCGATTGTGATGGCGATTTCGCGGATTGTTTCTTTGAGTTCGATTTGCGGGGCGATCGCGGTTGCTATTTTAATGCTAGTTTTTCATCAGCCTTTAGCTTATGTCTTGTTTGGTGTTGCGGCTGGTTTGTATGTGATTGTTCGTCATAGTAGTAATATTCGACGTTTACTGGCGGGGACGGAACCGCAGTTGGGTCAGAAGTTAGTGACGGAAGAAGTGGAAGAGGCTCAATTAACCACAAAGGACACTAAGGACACGAAGGAAGAGATAGGTAATTTTGTGGTGAAAGGTGAGTAATATGTCAAAATATGGGATTAAGTTTTGTTGGATGGTAATAATGCTATACTTGGAGGTTTGAATAACCCAGCTAACGAAGGCTGTTGCAGGAATTTATGACTCTTCCTATTGTTGCTATTATCGGACGACCGAATGTGGGTAAGTCTACGCTGGTGAATCGCCTTGCTGGTGTACAATCGGCGATTGTTCATGACCAACCAGGAATGACACGCGATCGCACTTACATGCCAGCGTATTGGACTGACCGCGAATTTATGGTGGTTGATACTGGCGGTTTGGTTTTTAATGATGATACTGAATTTCTACCTTTGATTCGTCAACAGGCGATGACGGCGCTTGCTGAAGCTTGTGCGGCAATTTTTGTGGTCGATGGTCAGACTGGTCCGACGCCTGCAGATGAGGAAATTGCTGGTTGGTTGCGTCAGCAATCTGTACCTGTGGTGCTAGCTGTGAATAAATGTGAGTCTCCAGATACAGGTGCGATTCAAGCATCTGAGTTTTGGACATTAGGATTAGGCGAACCTTATGCTTTGTCCGCAATTCATGGTAATGGTACTGGCGAGTTACTTGATGAGCTGGTTAACTATATCCCCAAAATAGATGAGGTAGAGGAAAATAATGAAATCAAAGTGGCGATTATTGGTCGCCCAAATGTCGGTAAGTCGAGTTTGTTAAATGCTTTTGTGGGTGAAAATCGCGCGATTGTGAGTCCGATTTCTGGGACTACTCGTGATGCAATTGATACCACGATTGAACGGAATGGACAGGTTTATCGTCTGATTGATACGGCGGGAATTCGCAAGAAGAAAAACGTTGAGTACGGACCTGAATTTTTTGGGATTAACCGCGCTTTTAAAGCAATTCGCCGCGCCGAGGTGGTGTTGTTGGTTTTAGATGCTTTGGATGGAGTCACCGACCAAGACCAAAAGTTGGTTGGACGGATTGTCGAAGAAGGTCGCGCTTGCATCGTTGTTATTAATAAATGGGATGCGATTGAAAAAGATTCGTATACTATCTATGACTACGAAAAAACACTGAAGGCTCGGTTACATTTTGTGGATTGGGCAGAAATGATTTTTGTCAGTGCTGAAACTGGTCTGCGGGTTGAGAAAATTTTGCAGATGGTGAACGCATCAGCTGAGGCGCACAAACGTCGAGTTAGCACATCTGTAATTAATGAAGTTTTAGAAGAAGCCCTCAGCCGACATTCACCTCCGACTTCTCGTCAAGGTCGTCAAGGTAAAATTTATTACGGTACACAAGTTAGCAGCCAACCACCGTCGATCGCTTTGTTTGTCAACGAAGCCGCACGCTTCAATGATAACTATCGTCGTTACATCGAAAAACAGTTCCGTCAGCAGCTAGGTTTCCCCGGTACTCCGATTCGCTTATTTTGGCGCAGTAAGAAAGTTCGCGATCGCGATATTGCTGGTAGTCCGAATCGAGCACTCCGCGTGTAGTAAATCTATGTAACAATGTGCGAGTCTTAAACGGATGGCAACACAGGCATTTATAGTCAAGACTCGTGCATTTTTATACATATATCTAGTTACTACTAATGTAAGCAATGGATTTATTACGCTCGCTGCCTCTGGGATTGTATTTAGAACAACCGCAAACTTGGTTACACAAACTCGATTCACGAGTCAAGTTTGCCTGGTTGATGAGCTTTTTGACAACTTATGTTTTTGCCAATAACTTGTGGCGCGTGTTGCTAGTAGTACTTTTGATTCTGGCTACCATGCTGGCGCGGATTCCTCGGCGAGTTTGGGAACAGCAAATGGGCTGGTTACTCGCGCTATCATTCTTTGTGTTAGTTTTAGGCGCTGTTAGTCCTGATGGGTTAGGCATCGGTCATCAACCTCGCTTACCTGCTAATATTCAATTGCTGCAGCCACAGCCAGTGAAACCTGTGACTCTCCCAGTTGATGAGAAAAAAGATTATAAATATGTACTCTTTAATCAAGGACCAGCCAAAGTAACGCGTCACTCTTTGGATCTGGCAGTGCGCTTAAGTACGATTTTTTTTACAATTATTTACAGCACTAATTTATTTTTATTGACCACAGCACCAGAGGAAATTACGGCGGGGCTAGAAAATCTGATGCAGCCGTTGCGACGCTTCAATGTGCCTGTAACCGAAATTACTCTCACTTTAACTTTGTCCTTGCGGTTTATTCCTTTAGTTCTCGAAGAAGTGCAGAATTTAATTCGGTCTGTAAATACGAGAGCCATTAATTGGAAAAAACTCGGATTTAAAGGTTCTGTGCAGGTTTGGTTACAAGTCGCCGAAAGACTGCTAGAAAACCTGTTATTACGCGCCGACCAAATGGCTAATGCCATGCTGGTGCGCGGTTTTACCAGTCCAAATGAGCATAAAGTCCAGTGGCAAGACTTGCGCCTACAAAGAGGTGATTGGGTCGCCTTGACCATGCTAGCAATGTTCTGGGTAGTCAGACTGGCAATTGGCACGGATATATAAATTGTCAAAAATGTGGCAGCCAAACACTGTTGTTCAACCTTGGTATTGGCGATCGCTCCCACTAAATGATCGCACAGGGGCTGAAGTTTTCGCCACCCTCTTCCGTCCCACCCCCGCAAAAATCGCCACCCTCCTAGAAAGCCCCTCCCACACACCCAACGCCGCTAACTCCCAATATTCCATCTGCGCCGGTTCCCCCCGTATCATCAACGGACACCCTCAAATCTGGACACCCCCCGTCGGTCAAATCCTCCCCTTCCTCAAAAACCTACTTCTAAAAACCAACACCCCCTCTCCCCCCCTCCCCCCCTCCTCCTCTCCCCCCCTCCCCTTCACC
>JBBQRU010000162.1:0-11059 GCA_038214545.1 Cyanophyceae cyanobacterium
TCAAGTTCATCAAGCAGATATTTTATATCTAAAGAACGATTGACAAATTGACTTGGACTGGGAGGAGAACCTAAACCAGCAAAGAATGCTTGGAATTTTTTGGCGTCAGTTCCTGGATGGTCAATTGCGGCGACTGCAAAACCATAAGAAGCAAGATGTTTGGCTAAGTAAGCGTAACTATTGCTGTCTTCAGCCACACCATGAGAGATGACAATTACAGGGATTGATTGTTTAGTCGCATTTTGCACCTGTGGTAAATAAAGTACATAAGGAAGGTTACGATTATTGCGTTGACTATCAACCAGTGTCAGACGTTGTTGCTGAACGCGGTAAGATCCTGGCAATCTTAAATCTGGCTGTTGAGAAAAATTAACTGTAGATTGTGCTGCTGCAGCTAAAGACTGGTCTCCAATCGTCGCTACAATCGCATCTCTTCTTTTCAACAACCCCGACAACTCTCCCACAAACTCTTGAGTCAGTCCCAAATTAAGCCGAAGACTACGTGTCGGATATCGACGCAACACATTAATTGCCGTCAAGCCTTCTGGGTCAGCCGCTGCTAAAATAAAAGCCGATCGCAAAGCATAAAAACCATTTACTCCTGAGTCTATCTCAAATATTTCTCCTAGACGCTTGAGGACAGTCTCGCCTAAAGGTGTATAAAAAAATTGAGATACCAATGTTGGAGTCACCGTAAAGCGATTTTGGAGTAACTCGCGCAGTTGTTCTCGCTGTTTGCTATTTACACGTTTGGCATAATAAGCAAAATTATCAGTAATCTTACCTTGCTTAGCAAAGATTTCTAAGTCGTTAGTCGAAATCTCAAAATCCCCAAAAGGTGGGTAGGAAAAAACAATTTGTTCCGCTGCTAGTCCAGAAGTTGCAGTTAAAGTATTAGAAAGTAAGCTCAAAGTTAAAGAACCCAATGCCGTACCTAGCCATTTGTAAACCTTCATCGATCACTCTCTATCAAGGAACCATGATCTGATTGTAAACGTTTCGCCTTACCCTGTGATTAATACTCTTATTAATTGCCTAACTCAGCATTAGCCAATTATAATATATGTTAAAATACATTTAATTCAGGTGCATTTAATGCTATTTAATCGTTTCTTACGTGCAATAAATGAGAATATGGGTGAAGTAAGAGTTAAGGTTAAATTAACAAATGCTGTTGATGAAGTTCTAGTTAATCGAGGATTACTGAATCCAAATCAGTTGCGTTTATGCGAGACTGAAGCGTTAGTTGATACTGGTGCAGTACGTACTGTTTTGCCTATGTCGATAGTCCAGCAGCTTGGTTTAAGAATCCGAGGTCAGCAAAAAGCAAAATATGCTGATGGTAGGGAAGAACTAGTGGGCTTGACTGAAGCTGTGCTGATAGAGTTAGAAGGTCGCGAGACTACTGAGGCTGCATTAGTTACAGGTGATGAGGTGCTAATTGGTCAAACTGTACTGGAAACATTAGATTTACACGTAGATTGTAAAAATCAACGTCTCATCCCGAATCCAGATCATCCTGACTATTCGGTGTTGAGAATTTAAGCAAACATATAACAATAATAAAAAATACTTTTGATACTTGAGACACGGAAGATGGTGGTGAGTTAGGGAGCATCTCATTTTTGTAACCAACACCCTTAAGGGTGTGGCTAAACGAACAAAGCCTGCCAACGCAAAGGCTATATATTAGATCAGCCTTTGCGTTGGCAGGCTTTGTTCGTTTAGCTCCAGGCTTCAGCCTGAGAGTGAATTTACGGAAACTTCCTGATAACTTTGCGGAAACTTTTAGGACGATAGTGTAGGTTACAGAAGTAACGTCTAAAGCCGATGAGAAATTAATAATTAATATTACAACTCTCAATCAGCTTTTCAGAAAATAGTACTGCAAACCTCCTAAATAATACCCAAAACTATGCTTACCACGCTTTTAGCTTCAGCGATCGCCGTAGCATCATTGGTATCTAAAACTACAGATGTAAATGCAAGTGTTCTAGCTTCTGAGCCAGTTCAATCGCATCAGGTAATCTTAAAAAATCACAAAGACTTGCCTCCGTCCAAGTCTACAACATTATTATTAGATAAATTGCTAGGCTCAAATCCAGATGAAAGTGGTACAAAGCAAGCCAAGTCTGGAGGTAAATTTCAAGTTTACTACAACCCAGCAAAAAATCCTTCCGCCAAAACAATAGAGAACATCTTTGCCAAATCGCGGATGTATGAAAGAGTCGCTACTGTTTTAAATAAAAATATTGCCTTGCCGCGAAATATTGCGATCGTTTCCACTGAATGTGGTCAGGCTAATGCCTATTATGATAGCAAACATCATGCTATTGTCATGTGTTATGAATTAGTTAAGGAATTTGCTAAATCGGCTGCTCCCTATGCGGCTACAACCACAGATTTATATAACGCCACAATCGGCAGTACACTGTTTACCTTATTTCATGAATTAGGGCATACCTTAATCCATGAATTAAATCTACCTGCAGTCGGACGCGAAGAAGATGCAGCCGATCAATTAGGCGTGACATTTATCACAGCCGGAGGAAATAGTCTCGGAGAAATTGCTTTAGTAGCAGTAGCTAGACAATTTAAAGAAAGAGCAATACAGACCCGTCCGGAGAATTTACCTTACTGGGATGAACATCCTTTAGATCAACAAAGATATTTTAACTTGATGTGCTTACTATATGGTAGTAATCCCAGCAAATATGGGTATCTGCCTTCATTAGCAGGCTTACCGGGAGGTCGCGCTAGACAATGCCCTGCTGAATATCAACAAGCGACAACTAGTTGGTTACGTTTAATCCAACTATCGCAAAAATCCTGAATCTACACGAGGGCTGATAACTTAATCAGCCTATATTGACTACCCTGTGCTGAGAATCTAGCTAAAATAAGATAATAAATATACGCCTTATTATCTTAATGTACTACGTTATCTACGACGGCAACTGTAATCTCTGCGTCACCTTAGTGCAACTTTTGGAAACCCTTGACAAAGGTCAAATGTTTCGCTATACGACGATGCAAGATGAAAAAACACTCCAGCAATGGGGAGTTACACCTCAAGATTGTGAATTAGGGATGATTCTGATTGATGCTAATGCACCCGCCCGCCGTTGGCAAGGTAGTGCAGCGGCAGAAGAAATCGGGAGATTGCTGCCTAAGAGTAGTATATTTGTGGACGCTTACCGGGCATTACCGGGAGTGAAATGGGTAGGCGATCGCGTGTATGAGCAAGTGCGGGATAATCGTTATAGTTTGTTTGGGAAGCGCGACAGCACTTATAAATCGGCTTATTGTGCTGAATGTGAGAATTTTTGAAACGCGGAGTTCCTCTCGGAGGTGGCGCGGAGGGGCGCGGAGGGGCGCGGAGGTACCTCGGCGTTTCTCTGCGTTTAATTAAATACTTCGAGGATTTGCCGACAAAACTGTTTTAATTTATCTCTAATTTCTGGTGCGGGTTGGACTCCGCCAACAAAACTCCAGTTTTCGACTGTGGAGAGTCTCCACTGTTTACCGCGATGGTCAAATCCTGCGGCTTCGACACCGATGGCGCGACGGGTATTGTTGATGGGATCTTGGTAGAGTCTGATTTGCATCAAGATACTCCGACTTTGCCATGATTTGCTGAATCCTGGGAAGTGGAAGCCGATGTCTATGGAATCGGGATCGACTAGATCTCTGGTTTCGCGATCGTTTTTCCAGGGTTTGAGGTCAGACCTAGCATCGGGAAATTCGGCTTTGAATAGGTTGACGATACTGGCAATTTTACTGGTAAGTTCCAGGTTAGTGGCTTGTTCCGCTGCGTTCACCGAAAATACTCCTGTACGCCGAGATTTAATATAAGGTTGTTGACCGCGACTGGAAAGCTGCCAACTGTTTTTAGTCTGTTGGTGGCTGAGCTTCGCAATACTTTATGATTTTGCAACTATTCAGGAGTTTAATACTTAATACGGGTTAATTGTCAATCAGAAGATATACTCATAAAAATTGGGAAGTTGAAATTTAGTTGGGCAATTACTGGTTTTTATCCCAGATTGGCACTCTAATCGTCACGAGCGCGATCGCCAACGATCTAAAATGACACTGTTAATCAGCAGACGAAATAATTTGAAATTATGGCGCTTCCACGCTCGATTCTGTCATTACTTCTTGTAATTGTGACAACTTTTCTCGTAAGTTGCGGCGGTCCTACTGTAGCGACACCACCGCCAACCTACTCCCAAGCTCAGTTAGAAAGAATTCAGCAATATCTAACTGAGATTACTCCAGTACGCGATCGCGCCGCCGAATTGCAAAGTCTGATTCGGGAAAAAGACTGGATCAAAGTGAGTAATTTTATTCATGGTCCGATGGGAGAAGCCCGCTTGGCAATGACTTACATCACTCCTAACCTGTTACCGAAAGACCAAAAAGCCGCGCGGTCAACAACGAGGGAACTGTTTGATCATTTGGTAAAAGTCTATCAAGCTGCGGCTGAGGGTAATTCCGAAAAGGCTTACAGTAATTACAAAGCAGCATATGCCGATATTGACGCTTTCTTACAGCTAATGCCTAAACCTAGCACTGAGTCAGAAGCGTAATTAGAGGAGGGGGAGAGGGGAGAGTGGGGGAGTGCTCTTGAGTGGGGGAGTGGGAATGATGAATGTTTAATGTTGAAATTTTATGATTCATAATTCATCATTGATCATTCATAATTTCCCCCTATCCCCCACTCCCCCTATCCCCCACTCCCCCTTCCCTTAAAAAACATGAATGTAGTAATTATCGGTTGTGGTGTCATTGGGGCGACGATCGCTTATGAGTTGAGTCGCATACCGGGGTTAAAAATTACGGTGATTGACCAAAATCCACCGGCGCAGGCTTCAACGGGGGCGGCGCTGGGTGTTTTAATGGGGGCGGTTAGTCAGAAAATTAAAGGTAAGGCTTGGCAAATGCGGTCTGATAGTATTCAGCGCTATGAAACTTTGATTCCGGAGTTAGCGGCGCTGACAGGTCGGGAAATACCTTTTAACCGTCAAGGGCTTCTCCATCTTTGTTTTCTCGGTAAAGATATGACTAGATGGGAAAATTTGGTTCAGGTGCGTCACTCCCAGGGATGGCAATTAGAAATTTGGGATCGGGATCGAGTTAATAATTGTTGTCCGCAGTTGAGTTGCGATCGCATTACAGGAGCAGTTTATTCTCCTCAAGACCGTCAGGTTGATCCGACTGCTTTAACTTTAGCTTTGGTAGCGGCGGCTTCTATAAGAGGTGTGACGTTTAAGTTTGGGGTGGGAGTTGGGGGAGTAGCCTCCTCAATGGCAAAGGGAAGTGAAGTGGAATGTCAGGAGATTCTGACAACTGAGGGTAAAGTTACGGCTGATTGGTTTATTGTGGCGGCGGGGTTGGGTTCAGCGCTATTGACGGCACAATTAAAACAGACTGTGGATATCCGTCCGGTGTTAGGACAAGCTTGGCATTTACGCTTGGGATGTCCGCTCTTCTCATTCCAGCCGGTGATTACTGGTGAGGATGTGCATATTGTCCCTGTGGGTCAGTCGGATTATTGGATTGGGGCGACGGTGGAATTTCCGACAGCGGAACGATTGGTGCCAAATCCAGATAATCTTGAGTCTGTGAGACAGCAAGCGATCGCTTTGTGTCCAGAATTAGCTAAAGCCGAAATTATCCGCACTTGGTCGGGTTTACGTCCGCGTCCCGAAGGGCGACCAGCACCAATTATTGGGAAATTACCAGGGTTTAGTAATATCCTTTTAGCTACTGGTCACTATCGTAATGGGGTTTTACTTGCACCTGCAACTGCTCAAGTCATTTGCGAGATGATCTCTACTTAGGATTAAGCATTTGGATTTTGAGCTTCTTCTTGACTACGAATCATCAGTTGTGGCCAAACCAATAAGAAAAATCCCATCCACGCTAACAAAGGGATGGCGACGATAACTGTTACCCAGATGATTTTAAATACTAACCAGCTACCACCAATCAGTGATATGCCGGTGAGTAAGATTGACCAAGGTTGACACCACCAAGGTTTATAATTCCAAGGGCTAATTGGATGAAGTTGAGACATATTATTTTTCTACAATCTTTCGGACTAGATTCGCCAACCTTTCGGCACTATCATTAAAAACGATTGATGCCGCTTTCTCGCCCATTTCTTGTAATTTTCCAGGTGATTGGAGTAAATTCAGTACTTGGGTTTGTAAGACTTCAGCGGTCAATTCTGACTGCGGAAAGCTAAGTCCAGCACCAGCGCTAGTATATACTTCGGCGTTGTAAGATTGATGATCTTCGGCGGCGAAGGGGTAGGGAATGAGAATTGCGGGGGTGTGGCAGACAGCTAATTCGGTTAAACTGCCAGCACCAGCCCGACTAATGGCTAAATCGGCACGTTGTAACAATCCTGCCATATTGTCGTAAAAAGGCAAAGCGATATATTGGGGATGCTGTAAAGTTTCAGGATCTTTGTCTCCGGTCAAATGCACTACCCAAGCACCCGCCTCAAACCACGCACTCGCACATTCACGCACTAGCTTGTTGACAGCGACAGCGCCTTGAGAGCCGCCAAAGACGACGATTAAGGGCACATTTTCGGGGATCGGTAAATCTAGTTTATTATCGCGGAAGAATTGAGAACGGACTGGAGTGCTTGTGTACACTGGTTTGGCATTTTTGAGATACTTAGCTGCAACATCAAAACCTACAGCTACAGCATCACACCAAGGACCAAAAAAGCGAGTTACTTTACCGGGGATAGCATTTGCTTCGTGGAGGATGACTGGCAAACCGAGTGATCGCGCGGCGATAACACTTGGTCCAGCAATATAACCACCAGTTGTAAATACTCCCGCAAATTTACCTTGTTTGAGTAACTGTCGAACTTGGAAAATCGAGCCTACCAATTTACCGAATGTTAAAACTGTACCTACACTTAACCCGCTTTGAAAGCCGGCTACACTGATGGTGTTTAAGGGATACTGTTTGGGAACAAGTTGAGTTTCCAGGCGATCAGGAACACCTAGCCACTCAATTTGGTAATCTGGCAATTGTTCGGCTAGTGCGATCGCGGGGAATAGGTGTCCGCCAGTCCCACTAGCAGCAATCAGTAGTCGTATCGGTGCCTTTGCCATCTAGCCTCTAATATATCCGCGCCCAGGTTAACCTAAGATCAATTATCTTGAATATTCAAAGGTCAAATATCTAAGCTATCACTCCATGCGTAACTTTCTCATCTCTATGCTCAAGTCACAACGTAATTTTTTACCAAAACCCTGGATATTTTTGTGTGTACTCACTCTTGGTTTAACCACTGGGTGGAACCGCGCCGCTGCTAACTCTCCCGAATCCGCACCGCCACAACTCAAAACTCTCCTGACGCAAATTGACACCGCCGCAACCCAAGGTAATGTCAAAATGGTCAGCCAATACTACAGCCCAAATTTCACCCAGTCTGATGGTTTGACCCTGCCAAGCATGGAAAAAGCTTTGACTGACCTGTGGCAACGCTATCCTAAGTTAAAGTACGCTACAGAGCTACAATCTTGGAAGTCTGAAGGCAATGATGTGATTGCGGAAACAGTAACCAATATTACTAGCACTCCGGCGACTAACAATAACAATCTAACTTTAACTGCGACGATTAAATCCCGTCAGCGGATTAGTGGTGATAAGATTCTGAAGCAAGAAGTTTTGTCTGAACGTACTCAATTAACGAGTGGCATTAAGCCACCAACCGTGGAAATTAAATTACCACAGCAGGTAACGGTCGGTCAGCAGTATAGTTTTGATGCGATTGTTCAAGAACCATTGGGTAATAACCTACTTTTAGGGACGGCATTAGAAGAACCAATTCAACAGGATAGATATTTGAACCCGACATCTGTAAATTTACAACTTCTGCAATCTGGCGGGATTTTTAAAACAGGTCGCGCTCCCTCTAAGCCGGAAAGTCGCTGGCTTTCCGCTGTTGTGTTGACAGGAAGCGGCATGACTATGGTGACGCAGCGTTTACAAGTAGTCGCTGGACGATAAATATAGATCCTAAATGATTCATGAATCTTGTAGGGTATCTTATACGTTCGTGTTAACACCCTACAATTAAAATTTATGAATTATTTAGGCGCTTAAAACCGAAAATGCTTTTTTGTCATTCATAATTCTTAAAATGCTTTCTCTTCAAAACAAAATCATCTTAATTACGGGTGCTAGCAGTGGTATCGGTGCTGCTTGTACGGAAGTATTTGCGAATTCAGGTGCAAAATTGATTCTGGCGGCGCGACGTGGCGATCGCTTACAGCAACTAGCGCAACAATACAAAAATATCCACTTGCTGCAACTTGATGTGAGCGATCCCTCGGCAGTAGAAGTGGCAATATCCAATTTACCACCGGAATGGTCCCAAATCGACATCCTGATTAATAATGCTGGTTTAAGTCGCGGTTTAAGCAAACTTCAAGAAGGTAGCGTCCGCGATTGGGAAGAGATGATCGACACCAATGTCAAAGGACTACTTTATGTCACTCGTTGTGTTGTTCCCGGAATGGTGAGTCGCGGTCGCGGTCATGTAGTCAATCTAGGTTCGATTGCTGGACATCAAACTTATCCTAGCGGTAATGTCTATTGTGCTACAAAAGCAGCGGTGAAAGCAATCTCTGAAGGTTTAAAACAAGATCTGCTAGGAACGCCAGTGCGCGTCAGTTCCGTAGATCCAGGGATGGTAGAAAGTGAATTTAGTCAAGTTCGGTTTCACGGTGATACGGAACGTGCTGAAAAAGTTTATCAAGGAGTAACTCCACTGACACCGGCTGATGTTGCTGATGTGATATTTTTTTGCGTTACCCGACCGCTTCATGTCAATATTAATGAAGTTATCGTCATGCCTACAGATCAAGCGAGTGCTACGCTGCTTCACCGTCAAACATAAAACCAATATAATAACTCAGAGTAAAATTTTTGCTTTGTTTTAAGATAGAATTATTTTAAAACAAAGAGCTGGCTTTGTTAACTAACCTCGCTGAAAGAGGAAAAAAAGTCGCAAATGAAAATTCTACTGGTAGAGGATGATCAGAGCTTTGCTGAGGCATTAGCAGAAATCCTCAAAGCTCAGAATTATCTGGTTGAAATTGCCGCAGATGGTCAGGTGGGTTGGGATTTAGCCGAAGCATATGAGTATGATTTGATTGTCCTGGATGTGCTTTTACCTAATTTAGATGGGATTACATTTTGCCAACAACTACGGGAGAAAAAAGATACTACTCCTGTGCTTCTTTTGAGTGTTCAAGGTAGCAGTAATAACAAGGTGATAGGTTTAGATGCGGGTGCTGATGATTACGTTGTCAAACCTGTTGACTTTGAAGAATTGTTAGCTCGAATCCGGGCTTTGATTCGACGTAAAACTTCAGATGTATTGCCGGTGTTGGAGTGGGAAGATTTACGGATGAATCCGAGAAGTTGCGAAGTAACTTATCAGGATCAACCATTACGCTTAGCAAATAAAGAATATCGAATTCTAGAGCTTTTTTTACGCAATAACCAACGTATATTTAGTCAAAGTAATTTGATCGATCATTTGTGGTTATTTGAAGAAACACCTACCCAAAATACTGTCAGAGCACATATTAAGAGCCTCCGCCGCAAACTGAGGCAAGCAGGCTCAGAGGATATAATTGAGACAATGTATGGTTTAGGTTATCGCCTCAAACATGGAGTACAGGTAAAAGAAAAACCTGGTTTAGCACCAACTCAAGACCAAGCTGCACCGAATTTGACTGTGGCTTGGGAACGACACAAACAGAAATATCGCGATCGCCTGAAAATTATCGAGCAAGCGGTCACAGCAATTACTGCTAGCAAATTAAGTGTTGAATTGTGCCAAAAAGCATGGCGAGAAGCTCATACACTAAGTGGCTCGTTAGGTAGCTTCGGTTTAGAGACAGCTTCTGTGCTGTCGCGGGAAATCGAGCAGATACTCGCAGGGATAGAATTTCCGATATCTGAAACACAAGAAGAGAAAGAAAATTTAGCTCAAAAAGTGGTGGCTTTATCTCAAGCACTAGAAGAACCGCCGGTAATTTTGGATACCGATTTTCCGCCACAGATTGTTCAACCGCTGCGACTGTTAATTGTCGATAGCGATACAGCTTTCACACAGCAATTAGTAACAGCTGCTGTTTCCAGAGGAATCCAGGCAGAAATTAGCAATGAGTTGACAAAAGCTAGAGATGCGATCGCTCTATCTCCTCCAGATGTTGTTTTGCTGGACTTAAGTTTAGCTGACGATCTTGAGGAGAGATTTGAACTGTTGGCAGAATTAGCTTGTCAACAACCACCGATTCCCACATTAGTGTTTACATCTGCAGAGGAATTGCCAGTGCGAGTGCGGGTGGCGCGTTTAGGTGGTAGAGGTTTTTTGCCGAAGCCAATTGCTCCAGCGCAAGCTCTAGAGGCTGTGCATCAAGTTTTGCAACGCTCAACTCAGCAACAAGCAAAGCTGCTGATCGTTGATGATGATCCGCAAGTTTTAGACTTTTTGGAAACAGTGCTTCGACCTTGGGGTTTCCATCTCACCTTATTAAATGAACCAAGACAATTCTGGAATACCCTTCAGCAAACTCACCCAGATTTATTAATCTTGAATTTGGAAATGCCAGAGTTTGACGGGATCGATCTTTGTCAAGTACTTCGCAATGACTTGGAATGGAGTGACTTGCCTGTAATATTTTTTTCAGCACACACCGGATCTGAGAAAATTGAACAGGTGTTTGAAGCCGGAGCCGATGATTATGTCACTAAACCGATTATGGGACCAGAACTTGTGGCTCGCGTCCTGAATCGGCTGGAACGAGTACAAATGCTTCGACGGCTTGCCTTGAAATCTCAAGCTTTAGTTTAATTGACGTGGTATTTACGGCTCTACCGCTCCCTTTATGGTAGTCATGTCCAGAATTAGGCTGAAAGTCTTACAGGATAAGGTCTTTGCTGTTATTTCAGAGATCTTCCTGTTATTTCGTCCAAAATACTTGCAGGACAAAGCTTTCGAGGCTTTTGA
>JBBQRU010000163.1:0-10978 GCA_038214545.1 Cyanophyceae cyanobacterium
TGTGGGGTCATCCAGAACCACAAGGCTGTCTGAAAGGAGATATCGCCATTTGTCTTGACGAGATCCGGGTTAGAAAGTAAATCCACACCTAAGGCTGTACCGACAGCGCCATAGTTATAATTCCACGACAGTTGTATGGGACCGCGACCTTGATAGGTTCTACCGGGGATACAGGGATAGGTATTATTTGGTCTACAGTATTTAGGCCAATTCTGTCGCTTGATCTCTTCTACATAGTGTAAACTACCAGTCTCATGGGCAATATTCGCGAGAAAAGCAGCTACTTCGCGTTTGCGTTGCTCCACTGAGCCTTCGTTTGCGAAAGTTGGGTATTTCTGGACTGCTGCAACCAGACTTTCGTAAGTGTATATACTGTGGCGATTGGGAAATATTGTTTCATAGGTTTGGCGCGATAAGATATCGGTAAAACCATTGTTGCTACTGGGTGCTTGGCTAGAATCTGGAAGACTATTATTGCTACTGGGTGCTTTTCTCGATTCGCCAGTGTCTCCAAGACATACTTCTTGACCTAGCTGTAAATGACGAATATCATCTTCGGAAAAAGGGTAGCCATCTGATTTCTTGATTTCCCGCCAACGGCTAGCATTATTCCATTGCTGCCTAGCAATTGAGAAAAGTGTCTCTCCCGGTTTTACAATGTATGGAACACCAGATATACAAGACATAAATCACCATTCGATTGATGTGCAGATCGCACCAGTTATATCATATATTAAATATATTTTGGCATTTGAAAGACCATGCGATCGCGCATCAGCCTTTTGGGCGATCGCCTGACATATTCCCTTGCAAGTTATTTTATGTTAAATTACCCAAATTCAGATCTCCGCGATAAATCCATCTATTTTCTCGAACAAACTCCTCAACAACGCCAATCTTACCTCCGCGAACTTGGTATAAGTCGTTACGCCGAAATTTTAAACCAGATACCCCTAAATGAAGCCAATATCATCTGTGTGATGCGGTTTTTGGCAAATCCCAGCCGATTGAAGTTTCCTAACTTGGTGGGAGCAGATTTATCTGGTTTGGTATTAAATGGTGTAAATCTTATCCGTGGTAATTTATCAGAAGCAAATTTGCGCTGTAGTAGTTTAATCGATGCAGACTTGTTATTTGCTAATTTAACTAACGCAGATTTAACAGGTGCTGATTTGACGGGGGCAACTCTCAATGAGACGATATGGTTGGGTAGTGTGGTAGATCGGTGTCGGTTTGGTACGGGAATTGGGTTGAGTCAGGAGCAGCGTCGGGATTTACAATTGCGTGGGGCTATATTTAAAGATGGGTAAGATATGAAGTTGCCACAAAAATTGATGTTGTTGGGATCGGGGGAATTGGGTAAGGAGTTTGCGATCGCAGCTCAACGTCTTGGCAACTATGTAATTGCTGTTGACCGTTATGCTAATGCGCCAGCGATGCAAGTTGCAGATTGCTGTGAAGTGATTTCGATGTTGAGTGCTGACGATTTAGAGGCGGTTGTCAACAAACATCAGCCTGATTTTATCATCCCAGAGATAGAAGCGATTAGAACGGAAAAGCTTTTAGAGTTTGAGCAGCGCGGATTCAAGGTGATGCCGACGGCGAAGGCAACTAACTATACGATGAATCGCGATCGCATCCGAGAATTGGCGTCAAGAGAATTAGGGATTAGAACTGCGAGATATGGTTATGCGACAACATTGGCTGAGTTGATGGCGGTGAGTGAGGAGATTGGGTTTCCGAATGTGGTCAAACCTGTGATGTCATCTTCTGGTAAAGGTCAGTCGGTGGTGCAAAATCAAAGTGAGGTTGACACAGCTTGGAATTATGCGATCGCGGGTTCTAGAGGTGATACTCAAAAGGTGATAGTCGAGGAATTTATCCCTTTTGAAATTGAAATTACCCTCTTGACAATTAAGCAGTGGTGTGATGAGACAATTTTCTGCGCTCCTATTGGTCATCGTCAAGAAAGAGGAGATTATCAAGAATCTTGGCAACCGGCGGCTATTTCTGAGAGGATGATATTAGAAGCACAAGCGATCGCGACCTTAGTCACCGATGCACTCGGAGGTGCAGGAATATTTGGGGTGGAATTTTTCATCACCAAAGACGAAGTGATTTTTTCCGAACTTTCTCCCAGACCGCATGATACGGGGATGGTGACGCTAATTTCCCAAAATCTCAATGAGTTTGAATTACACCTGCGAGCGATTTTAGGTCTGCCTATTCCGAATATAGAACAGTTAGGAGCCAGCGCCAGTGCGGTAATTTTAGCAGAGCAAAAGTCTGAGAATATTGTTTATACAGGCGTAGCTGAGGCTTTAAGTGAAAAAGACGTAGATATCAAGTTATTTGGTAAACCTGATGCACATCCTTATCGCCGCATGGGAGTAGCATTAGCTAAAGGCGAGGATATCGAAGAAGCACGCTCTAAAGCCATGAGAGCAGCAAGTAAAGTTAAAATTAGATGATTCCGGCATTTCTACCAGCTCAATTTCAGGAGTTGAGGACAGCAAACGCGATTACCTTTGCTGAAAGTATACAACGGCGTGCGATAGCCACTCCTTTAAGTCAGCAACCAATTGCCACCACCTTTGTACAACAAGGTAGTTCCGAAGTACCTATCCTATTAATACACGGCTTCGACAGTTCCATATTAGAATTTCGCCGCCTTGTACCATTACTTGCGAAGTTCAGCGAGACATGGGCAGTTGATTTACTAGGATTTGGCTTTACGGAAAGATTATCTGGTATTCCGTGTACTCCGTGTACCATCAAAACTCATCTTTATCACTTTTGGCAGACAATAAACCGACCAGTCACTTTAGTTGGGGCTTCAATGGGAGGAGCGACTGCGATCGATTTTACCCTTACCTACCCCCACGCAGTCAAGCAATTAATTTTGATTAACAGCGTCGGTTATACAGGTAGCTTTCCGCAAGGTCGATTTTTATTTCCTCCTTTTGATGACTGGGCGGTAGAATATTGGCGTCAGCGCAAACTGCAGGCATTGTTTTTGGGTGCGATCGCTAACTTAAAGCTAGAGGATATAGAATCACTACGCTGCGCCGCCTTACATTTAGAAATGGTAGGATGGCACGAAGCGATGAAAAGTTTTACTAAAAGTGGTGGTTATTGGGATTTAGCGCCGCGAATTTCCCAAATTTCCCACAAAACGCTCATTCTCTGGGGAGACAGAGATGAGGAAATCGGTACAGCCGACGCTGAGAAATTTCAGCGAGATATCGTCCGCAGTCAACTCATCTGGTTGAAATGCGGACACGTCCCACAACTTGAACAGCCGGAAATTATAGCCGCGCAGATTAAATTGTTTGCCTGTGAATAGTAGAAGCGATCGTCTCAAGGATTTATCTGCCTTAAGAAAGTTGCGTAATTTCCCCTAATAAGAATTGTTGAAGGATGACCTATCCCTAACTGGTGCTCACAAATTGCTAAAGCTTGAATAAACAGCGGTTCCGCTTCGATGCATCTTCCCTGATAAGAGTAGAGTAATGCCAAGTTATTGATACTTTGGGCAACAGATGGATGCTCTTCTCCCAGTAGACGTCGCGTGAGTGCTAAAGCTTGAACATACAGCGGTTCCGCATCCGCGTACCTTCCCTGGGAATCGTAGAGTACTGCCAAGTTATTGATACTAGTGGCAACAGATGGATGCTCTTCTCCCAGTAAGCGCCGCTTGAGTGCTAAAGCTTGAACATACAGCGGTTCCGCATCCGCGTACATTCCCTGGGAATTGTAGAGTCCAGCCAAGTTATTGATACTAGTGGCAACAGATGGATGCTCTTCTCCCAGTAAGCGTCGAGTGAGTGCTAAAGCTTGAATAAACAACGGTTCCGCATCCGCGTACCTTCCCTGGGAATCGTAGAGTCCAGCCAAGTTATTGAGACCTTGGGCAACATCTGGATGCTCTTCTCCCAGTAGACGTCGCCTGAGTGCTAAAGCTTGAATATACAGCGGTTCCGCATCCGCGTACCTTCCCTGGGAATAGTAGAGTACTGCCAAGTTATTGAGACCTTGGGCAACAGATGGATGCTCTTCTCCCAGTAGGCGTCGTGTGAGTGCTAAAGCTTGAATATACAGCGGTTCCGCATCCGTGTACCTTCCCTGGGAATAGTAGAGTACTGCCAAGTTATTGATACTAGTGGCAACATCTGGATGCTCTTCTCCCAGTAGGCGTCGCCTGAGTGCTAAAGCTTGAATATACAGCGGTTCCGCTTCCGTGTACCTTCCCTGGGAATTGTAGAGTAACGCCAAGTTATTGATACTAGAGGCAACATCTGGATGCTCTTCTCCCAAACGGTTTTTTACTACTGATAAACACTTTAGACGCCAAGGTTCTGCTAATGTGTATAACCCTTGCCCTTCATAAAATCTGCTTAAACCGACAAAAACCCAGATTAAATCAGAATCACTCATCGCAGCAATCAGATTTTTTGCTAACTCTTTTAAATGGGGGATAGCATCTTCCACTGACTTAATCATCTCTTGAGTTGGTGAATAGGGAATCTTCTCTGCCTCTTTCACCAAAGTTTTGCATAAGTTAGATTTCTGTTCCTCTGCAGAAGCTAAGTTGTTTTGCTTTTCTCTGAAAAACTCTCGAATTAGTTGATGCAGCTGATAACTATCTTTGCTCTGTAACAGATGTAATTTTTCTAATTTTACTCTGGCATCTTCTAGTTCTTCTGAATCTTGTTCGGGGGCTGCATTTTCCACTAAAAACCAAGGGATAGGCGCTAAAGCGAATAAACTCAGCAAACAGCCTAACTTTTGGGTAGGCTCACTTAATTCTGACCAACTCAACTCAAAAGCTGCTGCTACTCCACGTTTTATATTTAAAGTCCAATTAGGGTCATTTTCATCAATAACCATTGATTTATGCCCCAACCCTTTTTTCTCCAACCGTTGCAGCATTTCAGTTAAAGATATATTACGCTCTTTCACATACCGCCCAACTAATTGCAATGCTAAAGGCAAGTAACCTAAACGTTGAATTAGGTCTTCGGCTGTTTTTAACTCTTCACTTACCTTTTCTGCTCCAATCAATTGTTCCAGTAGTTCCAATGCATCTTTTTCTTGTAAAACGGACAAAGACAGAGAAGCAGCTAAATCTAGCTTAAGACGTGTTGTAATTAGTACTTTAAATTGAGATTGTTGTGGTGGTAGGTAGACTTTTATATCCCCATAACTCTTCACATCATCCAGAACCACAAGGGTATTCCCCTGATGCCAATGCCTCCAACACCAACGTACTCGTTCAGGTAGCTCCAAATCATCTGGCGGCTGCAAATCTAAATGAGTTCTCGCAAATTGTATAATTTGCAGACCAATATCTGACTCTCTTGCTTGTAACCAGCAAATCCCGCCTCGGTAAGTGTGTAACTGTAATTGTAGCAGTGAATACTGAATGGCTAATTCTGTTTTACCCACTCCCCCCATGCCTTCAACCGCAGTAATTACTACCTCTGGATTGCGTTGTAAGTTCTGCTGGAGGCTTTCTAATTCCGTTTCTCGTCCAACAAACTTACCAGCGCTACTTACAGGAATATTTTGGGGTATTGAAAACGGGTTAGGATTGAGATAATTTTTTTCTACATCTCCATCCCAATTCCGATAATAAAGATAGGTAGGCAGTTGTTTTTTATCTAAAGAAGCAACGTGCTGTTTAACTTCTTCGGCAATAGCTTTCATGTCTGGTAGAAAAATCTCAGATGGCGCTTGTTCCAAAGCTTTGAGAACTGCTTGCGAAAAATATCCTGTCTTACCTTCCGCACTGACTTTAGCTTTTTCCCCCTCCTTAGTAGCTAGTAAGACAAAATGTTGACTATCTACCTGAGGCTTACCGCTATTAAATATCCTGCCACCTAAATTTGTTGGTCGTCCTTCGGTTTCTAAAAGATAATTGGCACAGGCGTCAATAATACATATATGATTGCGAATTTGAAAGTAATCTGAACTTAATAACAGTAGCAAAGAATTTAAATCTATATTCTGCCAATTTTGCCTAGTCACATCAGCGCAAAATAACCGGCGTTCCCGTTCTGACGTGATTAAGCCATGTCCTGCCCAAAAAATATAGAGTAAATCTCCAGTTTTTTGAGAGAGAATATTAGTAATAATATGATCAATATTTTGGTAGTTAGCTTCTTCTACTGATAACCCGCATAACTTAAGTAGTGCTTGATTTTCCTCTCGATGTTCTTCTAGAGGCGATAAGCACAAATTGATATTATCTGTTGGTACACCTCGTTCCCGCAGCCAACAGGCAAATTTAAGAGCATCTTTTACCGTTGCCCCACTTTTGACATTCCAGCTTGATTCTTGGTATTTAGCAATACCTACTACTAGCGCAAAAGTTCGTTCTGGTTTAGCAGTGAAGTAGGTCATGGTAACTCGCGAATAATCGCCTCCCAAGTTTTGGTATTTGTCCAATAGGCACCGTGGGAACGGGGAAATGGCTGCTTGCTAATTACCTCTACATCTTTGACTTTTTCCGGCTGATTAGGCTGATTAAAGATTTTTGCGCC
Organism: Cyanophyceae cyanobacterium; assembly: GCA_038214545.1. Lineage (GTDB taxonomy): Bacteria > Cyanobacteriota > Cyanobacteriia > Cyanobacteriales > Nostocaceae > JBBQRU01. The sequence goes on from JBBQRU010000163.1 coordinate 6,546, forward strand.
GATATAACTGAGAAAATCCCGTTTATCGTAGATATTCAGCCATTGAGGAAAATGTTCTGGGAGTAGCTGACCAAATTCTAGACTATACAGGGCGTTTATCTCATACAAGAACGGTGCTTGAGAACCAACGGTAACTAAATGCACTACTTGAGGTAAAGATTTTTCTATCAATAAATCTACGCAGGCAATACCGCCGAGACTATGGCTAATTAAAACTACAGGAGGTTCTGCATCGGCGATAATTTTCTCAATAAAACTGCGAATTTTTTCACCCCTTGTCTGATACAGAAGAATATCCCCAGGCATTGGAGATATTTTATTTGTAAAATGTCCACGTTTGCCTTCTACGTGATTTGTTACCGCCGGGAGTGCGAATCTGCCAATTTGTCCCAAAACCCAATCACCTATTCCCAACTCTTCCTCAACCAAAGCACGACTTAGTAGTTCCACTACTTGATCTCGCAAATTTGCATCAGTAAGTGTTCGCGGATACTCTTGTTGTTGTTCGCTTTTTAACATTGCTGTCGCGACAATTGCCCTAGCTACCGCATTGCCGTACTCAGTAAAAGACGATTCTGATACATTTTGTAATGCTTGATTATAGGCATCGGAACGTGTTACTTCTTGTTGCGCCTCAACTAAGACCTCGGCAATTTCCGCTTCAACTAATTTTGCTTGTAGTTCGCCTTTAGGAGTCAGACTTTCAACACGAGAACGCAATTCATCTCCCGGATTCTCCTCAAAAGGGTTATCAGTCCCAGATTCTCTGGGTTTCAATCCTAATAACCGTAATTCATACAATGGGTCACGGTATAAATACGCCCATAAAACAATCTCCGGATCTTCTGACTCTACATCAAGTGCCAGAGTTTCATCATATCGAGGAATAGATGTGCCATTAGCATTTAACCGCGTTCCTAATGCGTCACCCCAAAGACAAGGTACAACTTTGATATCAGGACGCTGTGCATAAATCTCTTTCTGAATTAGTTGAAACGTTTTTTCATATTCATGCTGTCGCACTCCTGTACCATGTACAAATATTACAGTTGTCATTACCTTTTCATCTATCGGGTTCTTAAACAGCCTGTGTGCTTTATTAGTTTAACTGTTATGCCACCGCTATCAACTGCCAAGCAATTGTAGCATTAATGGTAAGTGTCAAGTAGGCGTGAAAACAAGCAGATGGACGATCTACGCAATCTTTATATTCACGTCACTTCATCCGAAAGCGATCATATATTACCCCATCTTCCGTTTTAATATATATATAGGTTTAGCAAACAAATCATGTAGAATGCATCGAGACTCAATATTTTACAAACTGTTTCAACAATCGCCGACACTGCTGTTTGAACTCTTGACAAATCCTCCGAATAATGCGGATGCTTATCGATTTGATTCGGTAGCCGTCAAAGAACCGAAATTTGAGATTGATGGGGTATTTCTACCACCGGAAAATGCCGGTGCAGGAGTAGTCTATTTCTGTGAAGTGCAATTTCAGCGAGACGAGAAGCTTTATGAAAGGCTATTTGCAGAGTCCTCATTATACTTCTATCGCAACCGCATCCGATTCAGCGACTGGCAAGCAGTGATAATTTAGGGAGCATCCAGTTTTGGCAGAAATACCCAAATGACCAAGTTAAACACATTTAGGTATAGCATCAAGTGCAGGAAATTTAAATGTAAAAAAAACAACAGGCTTTCTCTGTGGTGCTAACTAGTCGTAAAATCTCAAAAGATAAAAAGAGTATTGATGTGAAATAAAATCTACAGATTATGGGAAAATATAAAAAGATAAATGAGTGTATAGTTACCATGAATGAAGCTCAACAAGAACGTCTTAAAGTTTGCTTAAAAGAATTGGCAACACTATTGTATGAAGAAGTGGATAAAAGCCAATTAAAAAGCCTTGAAAATATAGAAAAAACAGTTCGTAGTCAAATGCTGGAATATGTGAGTCCAGAAATAGCCCTTTTTTTATTGAACAAAAAACTGGCACAAAAATAGGTAAAACTCGAAAAATTAAGAGTATTGTTGGAGAACTTAAATTAAAAGCTAAACAACTAGAACGGCTAGGTGTAAAGCCAAGAAGTCGCTTAAGTCCACTGCTTCAAAAATGTTGTTTAAGAATATCAGCAAATGAATCATATCAGTCTTCAGAAATAGAAATTGAGGCATTGACAGGAATTAAAGTTGGTCATTCAACGCAACAGAAGCTAGTTTTAAAACAGGATTTTCAGTTGCCACAAGCAAAACAATCTATTTCCGAAGTCAGTGTAGATGGAGGGAAAGTACGACTTAGAGGTAAGCCGAAAGAAGGTTCTTACTGGCGAGACTATAAAGCTATCCGTCTCCAAGGAATTTACTATGGTGCCTTTTTTGATGACAACCAATCCTTAATTGATTACGTGAATAGCCAGCCTTTAGTCAACCCATTAGTTTGCTATAGTGATGGTCATGATGGAGTTTGGAATTTAGTTAAAGAGTTTGGCAGTGAACAATTTAATCGGTTGGAAATTTTCGATTGGTATCATCTCATCGAAAATCTTTATAAAGTTGGTGGTTCTTTGAAGCGCCTTAAAGCTGCTGAGACCCTCCGCATGGGAAGGTGCTGTAGAAAAAACTCTCTTATTATTTACTAGTTGCCGAGGTAAAAAGGTCAAGAATTTTATCGCTTATCTTCATAAACATCAATCTCGCATTATTAACTATAGTTATTACCAGGCTGAACAATTATGTTCTATTGGCTCTGGAGCAGTCGAATCTGCAATTAAACAGATTGGACGAAGGATTAAAATTTCTGGGGCACAGTGGAATATTCAAAGTGTTAACCAAATTTTAGGAGTTCGTTGTGCTTACCTTAATGGCTTACTTGCGATCTGAGGAGTAATGTATGTGTTTTTAAATACATTCAGGCTGGTTAAGACTCTAAATTAAATTAGATGTGTTTGCCCCTAGATATTTGGGTATTTCTGCCAAAACTGGATGCTCCCATAATTTACCCCTCGCGCAGTACCGAACAAAGCGATATTTATCCTCATCGAAGCCTACTCAATGGAGACCAAGTGCATCGGGTGTATTTGGATGAATTGGGGGATATTCGCCAATTACCTCTGTGGGTAGCACTGATGGTGTTAACGACACTAAAGGAAAGCGTTGCACCTGAAGAAGCAAGGTACTTATTAACAAGAACAAGTCAAGAAGCACCATCGATCTCAAGTCAAGCCATAATAGAGATGGTGACGACAATCATGGTATACAAGTTTACAAATTTGAGCCGAGTGGAGGTAGAGTCTATGCTAGGGATAACGCTACAAGAAACGCGAGTGTACCGGGAAATCAAACAAGAAGGACAACAGTCCGAGGCAGTTAAACTCGTTATTCGACTGATGAGTAAGCGGATTGGGCAAAAACTTTCTGAGGAAATAACTTTGTTGATTTCTGGTTTACCATTGTCTGTTCTGGAAGATTTGAGTGAAGCACTGTTAGATTTTACTACCTTGGCTGATTTGCAGGCTTGGTTGGAGGCAACTTCCAGTAGGCAATAGGTCAGCCGCCTACGCGATCTTTTAAGCTTAGGAATGACAATTTAATAATATAAGCACGGTATACCTGAGTTATTGAATTTTCATTCCTAAGCAAGAGGGTGGAAACACCTGACGAATATTTACTGAAACATAAAAAAGACGTAGCGAATAATACTTTGCTACGTCTCTTTTTCTCAAATTTCCGCCAAAGCTTACCGATTCATACCGTGACTCGCAGAAGCAACCGCAGAATCACTTAAATAACTGTAGACTAGATGTGATACTTGACGGATAAAGTCTCTACCTCGGGTATCGTTATATGGGCGTCTGACAAAAACAGCCCCTAAATAACGTTTACCATTTGGCATCGTGATAAATCCAGCATCACCAACCAGAAACCCAATATCTCCAGTTTTATTAGCGATAACTGCACCTGGTCCCAAACCCGCAGGAAGCAGAGTGTGAATACTAGTGTGACGCAGAATATCCAAAGCCATATCCCGACTGCGCGGAGAAGTTAGCTTATTATTCACCAATAAAGCCAATACTCGCGCCATATCTTGGGAACTAGTAGTATTGGTTCCTCTCAAATCAGCCAACAAATTGTTAATTTCTGTATCTTTGAGACCCCAACTGCGGAAGCGCTGATTCAAGCGATCGCTACCACCCAAACGAGCAATAATCATATTAGTTGCAGTATTATCACTAATAGTAATCATCTTAGTAATAGTCTCTAAAGCCGAGTACCTCTTACCCGGATTCTCATACTGCATATCCCCCGAACCGTTAGTCATCAAATCTTCGCGCATCACCAACTGTTCATTCAAGCTGACCTTACCCGCGTCTAAGTCTTGAAAAAAGGCGACAAGAATCGGTAACTTAATAGTACTCGCAGCCGGGAAG
>JBBQRU010000164.1:0-10509 GCA_038214545.1 Cyanophyceae cyanobacterium
GTTGTTGAAGGAATAAATAACAAACTAAAGGTTATTAAAAGATTGGGATATGGCTTTCGCAACTTTGAAAATTTTAGACTACGCAGTTTATTATCCTGGCATTTTAGTATTAATTCACCATAAGGGGAGCGGTAGAACCAAGTTTTATTTCTGGATGTTGATTTGTAGAACTCAGGCGATGTTCCAGAATCATTAATGTGCTTTCAATCCCTTCGTTGATATCGCTCTTTTTTAGCTCAGCTTCATCCAGTCTAGAGAAGTTTCGTAATGATTTGACAATTTCATGAATTCTCCAGGCTGAGTCACAAGGTCAAAGAGCATTCGACCTCGCAGTTCCTGACAGCGTAATCTCAGTAGATTTGCTACTGGTTGATTCATCCCTAGGATTTCACCTTCTCCGCTTAAGAGTAGTAAAGGTTCTGGTAAGACTCTTGCTAAGTTCAAAAATTCTTCACAAGTCATAAGATAGAATTTTTAATTTGAGACAATACGATTTATGTATAAATTTGGAGATTTTATACAGTAAGTAATTGGATTTACTGGGTCTCATATGGATTATTGGTGGAGAAATGAACGGCGTCTTTGTACTCCAACCAAATCTATTATTTGATGCGCCAACAATTGTGTGACCCATCAAAGTCGCTTACTGATTGATTCTGGCTCTTGACTTCTTCAGAATTCCTTAATGAATTGCTTCACGTCCTCTAAAGTATTCTCGACCGGATATATCTTCTGACTCTTCTGTCGATTTTAAATAAACAACAACTCTACAGGAAGAATCTCCACTAGCTATAGTTTTTTGCAGTTCTACCTTTGCATATCCCAGATTATCAGCAGCTATAGTTCCAAAGACGTTTGAAGTCATCATACACATAGAAGGACGACCAAGAACTAGCTCCCCAAATGGACAGGCGCGGTTGCCAAAGACTATCTTTTCATAATTTTGTTCAATTATGTAAAAATCTCCATTAATTCGTTTTTTCAAATCAATTAAGACATCAGCAACTTGCTCACGGGAAAGTTCTGATGTTAAAAGCGCAGACTTATAAGTATCGTTGAGTTGCCTACCCATATTTTCTCCAACTACGCTAATAAATCCGGAAGCTTCTTCTAATCCAACTATGTCTTGTAATGTGCCAGCTAATTCTCGGATCAATGTGCGTACAAATGTATCCCTTTCAAGCGGAATATTCAGGGTATTTACTGTATCGGCTAGGGAATGGTTCATTAATTTGGAAACTATAGGATTTGACTGTAATTCTATGGTTCCCCAAAATCTCACCCTGATAACGGTTTCACATCATCTTTCTTCTAAAAAAGGCGAGGCTTGCAATCCCAAATACCTCGCTCACAGAGGTAGCTGGATGATATATTTATCTACGGTAGAATAAGATTTTTATTTATTGTAATAAATGTTACAGAGTGTAGCTAAGCGCTACACACCATAAAATTTTAACTTACTTATTTTTGATCGCTACTGATTAGTGACCACTGGAGTCTCAAAGGTGATCAGAAATTTAGCAGTGTTATATAATCCTTGTAGCACTTGCGAGTAAGCAATAGCATCAACTTGACGCCGAAATCTGGCAACAATTAACTGCTCTTGATCGGGAAGAACGCGAATAATACACCACGGACGTAATTGCTCAGAATAAGTCACTATAGCCTCCTTAGCAGTTTTGGCATTAGTCAAAAGTTAAATTCATCCCTTGTATATGCTGGCTTTTTACGTATTTATACGTGTAAAGCAAGTATTTGATTACAAGATCTCAAGCTTGTGTCTAGTTAGCGATCAAGGGTAGATGACATATTAAAAAAGATAACTAAACAAGCCGAAGCATGGTTGCCATTTTGGCAGTATTTTTGTTACATCTCTCTTTATTGCCAAGTAACCGAAATACGCCTTAATATATCAAGTTTGTAAGTATAAATTACTATTTGACCCTCTGCCTATGAGTATAAAGGTAAAAGCGAATAAAAATACATTGAATTTAATTCTGATTTGAGATATTTTAATGTATTTTTTTTTCATCAAACCTTAGTCAATACTAAGCACTCTGTTTCTTGTTCGACGCTGGGATACACCGGAAGGGAAGTTGGATTGAGCTTGACATGCATCGGGCGATAAAACTCCACATCTTTTAGCAAGCAAGCGATATATTCTTGCACCTGCAACTCCAAACAACGGCGACCACTCACTTTCCCTGCATGAGGATGAACAATTTGGGCTTGTAATTTGTCTTCCCAAAACTGAATAAATATTCGTAATCCATCTGGGTATAAATACACCCTACCATTATGATGCTGCTCTTGAGCGGTAAAATCTTCGAGAGTCAAGATGTGAGAATTGACTAAATCGAGCACTAATTCATCTACTAGTGGGGCGCGAAATTCTGCCATCAAATCCCACACTAGGGGCGAATCGTGATGATTTGAGTGATGCAAATTTGCCCAATCAGGATGCAATCCCCAGGTTCTCACAAAGGTGTAAATTTGTTGGTGCAATAATGCGTAACCCAGATTCAACAGTCTGTTGACAGGATCAGTCGCTATCCGCTGAGTCCGTTGCTCAAAGTTAAGCTCACTCGGGAGCAATTCGGCTAGTGCGGCATAATAAAATGTCGCCGCCATCATCTCATATTCTTGTAGTTCCTCAATCGAATCTGCCATTGATAAGTCATCAATCAATAACAATATGACATCAAGGGCGATTTGAACAGCGGCTGGAGAATAATTAGGTGTTGACTGCAATAATAATACACAGCAGTTATGTAGCTTAGCACGAATTAGACTTTCGGCTGTTTTCTTTGCGAATTCTTGGTCATCGGCGCGATCTTCTTGATATGGTAAGTATTTTGGTTCTCGTTGCCATTTGTATTCTAAACTACTTAAATATTCACCTTGATTACTCAAAAACAAGATGGGAATCCGTCGGAATAAGGCGAGTGATGCTGCTTCACGGGTAACAGTTGATTTGCCAAATATCACTATCTGACTAACTTGATTGATAATTACTTTATAGTACAAACGTTCTAAGTTAAAGACTAGTAAATGATCGTTTTGGACTGTTATGTATGACCCTGGCTCTGTGACGTAGATTGTGATCATTGCTTTACTGAATTTTAAGAGTGCATTATTTTTACTTAACCGTTAGTTGAACCCAAGGTAAATGCTGGTCGCAAGCAGCAGTAGTGCATAGCTTCGCTGTCGCTATCTAATGTACTAAGTAAATATAGCTGTTATTAATTAAATCGAATACAAATCGTTGATATCCCAGGAGTGGGTGGGAAAATTATAGCGCTTTGGTCAGCATTTGGAGCGATCGTTTAGTGTGGTACCGACACCCTAGAAGGGTGTCGCTATACGTACAAAGCCCACCTGCGTGGGCTGGGTTGGAGTGATGGTTTTAGGGGGGTGGGGGGAAGACTTGTGTTATTGGATTTTTTGCTTGGCTAGGTGTAAGTTGACCCAATCTTGTAATAATGAATTTACTTGATCTGGGACTTCGTCGTGAGGACAGTGTCCGGCGTGAAGAAAGTATTCTTGCAGTTGTGGATAATACTGGCGAAATTTCTGCGATCGCTCTCTAGCATTGATCCACGGGTCGCCTTCTCCCCACAATAGTAACAACGGACAAGTTAATTGCTGTAAGAGGACATCGACTTTTTCGCCTTGGGGTGTACTAAAGATAGAAGCAAATACTTCTGCGGCACCGGGATCGCTGGCGGGGCGCTGAATTTCGGCGATTAATTGGTCTGTAATCGCGCTCTTGTCGAGGTAAACTTTTTCTAAGGTTTGGCGAATTACCCACGGTTGGCGGATGTACTGGAATAGCAGGAAACGCGCCCAGGGTTGTTGGAAAATCCATTTGACTACATCACCAAAAAGTTTTTGTAATTGGTCAAATTGTGTTGGCTCAATTTCTGTCTCAATTACTGGCTTGTTTTGGCTAAAGGGACCGGCGCTGTTGAGTAATACTAGACCGGCTGCGGTTTCCGGCCGTTGGGCTGCTGTACATAAGCAAGCATAGCCGCCGAGGGAGTTGCCGATTAATACGGCTTTTTTACCTATTACTTCGGTGATGAAGTCATTTAACTGGTCGCGCCACAATTCACCGCTGTATTGGATGTTTGGTTTGGCTGACCTGCCAAATCCTAGTAGGTCGATTGCCCATACTTCTAGGTCGTCACTTAGTCCGGTGATGTTTTTTCGCCAGTGGTCTGTGGATGCGCCAAATCCGTGGACTAGGAGTAAGGGGGGGTTTGGGGAGGTTCCGGCTTGGACGTAGTATATGTTGTGTCCTCGCCATTGCCAATATTTGCCTTGCATGAGTGTTAAGGAGTGTTAAGTAGATCTTTATTTTAAACGCGGAGTTCCCGCTGAGGGGGCGCGGGGGGGCGCGGAGGGGGGTATTATTGGGGGATGAGAGATTTAATTACAGGGAAAACTCGGGTTTTGGGGGTGATTGGGTGTCCGGTTGGGCATTCGCTTTCGCCTTTGATGCATAATGCGGCGATCGCTCGGTTGAATTTGGATTATGTTTATTTGCCTTTTCTCATTGCGCCTGAGAGTTTGGCGGTGGGTTTGGCTGGTTTTGGGGCGATTGGGGTTGTTGGTTTTAATGTGACTATTCCTCATAAGCAGGCGATTTTGCCTCTGCTGACGCAGGTTTCTCCGGTGGCTGCTGCTGTGGGGGCGGTGAATACTGTGCAGCGGTTGGATTGTGGGTGGTTGGGGACTAATACTGATGTGGAGGGGTTTGTTGCGCCTCTGTTGAGTCGTGAGAGGGATTGGAGTCGGACTGTGGCTGTGGTTTTGGGTAATGGGGGGGCGGCGCGGGCTGTTGTGGCTGGTTGTAGTCAGTTGGGTTGTGCTGAGATTTATGTGGTTGGGCGCAATCGCGAGAGGTTGGCGGCTTTTCTTCAGGGTTGGGATCGTCCGATTGTTGATAAGTTACGTGTTTGTACTTGGGATGAGTTGTCAAGTTTGATTCCTCAGGCTGGTTTGCTGGTGAATGCTACTGATATGGGGATGGGTACGAAGATTGACCAGTCTCCTGTTGATGTTGCGGTGATGCGACTTTTGCCGCCTGGTGCGATCGCTTATGATTTGATTTACAACCCCAGTCCGACTAAATTTTTACAAGCTGCAAAAGAATTGGGTTTTGAGGCTATAGATGGTTCAGAAATGCTAGTCCAACAAGGTGCTGCGGCTTTGAAACTTTGGTTGCAGTTGCCATCAGTTCCTGTTGATGTGATGCGTCAAGCACTATTAAATCATCTGGAAGCACGTCAGTAGCATTGATGGAATATAACAACCTTTGAATAGACAATTTGCAATTCTTTTGAATGTTGTTTTATAATACATCTACATAAATATGTACATATACAGATGTTTTCCTACGAAATCACATCTCCAGCCGATGCAAAAAATAACTTTTTTAAGTTGTTAGACCAGGTAGTAAAGAATCATCAGGTGTACATTGTCAACCGTCATGATGGTGAAAATGTAGCCTTAATCGCTGAGTCAGATTTGATGAGTTTGGTTGAAACAGTTTATCTTTTGCGCTCCCCTGCTAATGGACGGCGGTTGCTAGATGCAATAGAGGAGTCGAAAGCCGGAAAGATTCAACCTCAAACTATTGCAGAACTTAAGCAGGAGTTGGGGATTTTTACTAGCTTGTAGGTATCACTAAGATTGACAATTTCTATAGACACGCTTTTTTATCTCATCAGCTCAAAAAGTGTGTCTTTAGGAAGTAATTGTCAAATTCTCCCTATGTTTGAATTAGCTAACAGCTATATGTACTTAAAGAATAGCTTGCATGTAAGGAGAAAAATGTCAAGAAGTACTGCTCAGCATCCCGTTTGGCTAGGAGAGGAGCCACAGCGCATTCAGCAATTAATGTCAGCATGAGCGCTGCGATTCGCAATTCCAATCCCAGCCTTGCTATGACATTGAACAGGCACGGCTGGCGGGGATTTATAAACTGCGGCGTATGCTTTTTTAAGGAGTACTAGTTGGAGCTGGAGTACTAGATGGAGTCGTGGGATTGGCTATGGATTTAGCCATTTGTAGGTGTTCTTGGAGAGTTGGCAAGGCTTGAGCCGCAAATGCTTTCACATCTGGATATTGTCCGTTCTGAGCTTCATTCTGAAACAAAGAGACATCCTTTACATGGTCTTTAACCATGTCATTTATATATGCCTTGCTAAAGCGGGTACCGGAAAGTTGAGATAACTGTTGTTTGACTTTCAGATTTTCTTTGCCAATAGTAGTTGGCAATGTTACACCTTTCTGACTCGCCAACTGTTTAAGTTGAGTGTTTACTTGGGTATGGTCTTGAACCATTCGCTGTGCATACTGTTTTACCTCACTCTTGGTTGCACGTTTTGATGCTAGTTGTCCTAGTTGGACTTCTGCTAAACCACCTTGAGCCGCTTCAGTCATAAACTTTTTATCTGCAGCGCTGAGGTTGCTTTGTCCTGACGGCGTTGCTAACGGAGTTGCTAAAGGAGTTGAGGAGTCACTTGGTGATGGACTTTCAGTCGTTTGCACTGGCAGAGCTGTCGCGGATGGTGCAACAGATGTATTCTGGTTTTGTTGAGTCGCTGGTGTGCAACCACAGAAGAGGGATAAAGCGATCGCACCTAAAGCCGTAGTCACTAATTTGGAGTTAGACATTATCAATTTTCTCTGTTGACAATAACAGTACTTTTGTCCTTGTATTCATGCCACTTTAAAGAACTCCTTGACCAGATTAATCTATCTGTTGGATGAAGATTTTAACAACATTAATTGCTGTCTATTATTTCCAATGTCAATACCCCTCCAGGTTTATTGACTATAAGATTCGGGTACGTCGTGGGCGGGACATCTGTGTCATATTAAAGCAAATTTGCACTTGTGTGATTTTATTATGTCTTTATTTTAATTACAATCTCGCTACACTACTGAACAGCCCACCGCCAGTTGTAACGATTCCATTGATACATGCCTTGAATTTCGTACTCACTACCGTTGGCAAAACGAATGATGCAATTCGTTGTATCGTCGGCGTTGATATCGACTTGAATTACTGTGGCGGGAAACCATTCACGACTACATGGACCACTTTCTTGTACCCATTCCCAAAGTCCATTGGAAATTTCAATGCGATCGCCCACCCGCACTTTCATCACTTCCGGTTCACAATACTTCACAAAATGATATGGTTCTAAACGATTTAACCAAGCGATACCATAGCGATCGCGGATAAATTGCACAGATCCGGAGTCATTGCCATTCAACCAGTCATTTAGCAGTTGCATTTTCCAAGGGGAGGATTGTTCTTCTTGAACGAGGACAAACTGCAAAAATGCTTGTAGTTCCTCGGATGCAAGCTCATCTAAGGGATTGGCAACTTCTTCTTTCAGCTTGACTACGGAAGAAAGAATCTGTTTCTGCTTGTCAGTCAGAGGGCAACTGGCTGCATCACAACGCTCAAAAGCTGCTAACAGGGCTGCTTCTACCTCATCAGTGGTCATAGTCAATTATGGTTTCCACAGTAGCTTTCTTAATTATTACAAACGAATCGCAGCGGAAATTCAAGGTAAGCTGAGGTTGAATAGTACTGCGTGCAGTTTGTTCTCTTAATCACCATTTTTAAATATGGAAAAGCAAAAAACTTTTTTTGGCAGATACTGGATAATTATTGCGTGTTGCTGCATCGGAGTACTCTCGTGGGTATGGACTCCATCAGCTTTAGCCTTGACACAAATCAAGTTATCTGATATAAGTTACAAAAATTGCCCAGCGGAACTTGCTAAAGGCGCTGTTACTAGTGGGAATACAATGATTGCTAACTGCTTTATTGTCACAGGTAAAGCGAGCAACGCCACTAATAAAACAGTCTACGATGCTGATATTTTTGGGCGGATTTACGATGCTAACAATGACTCGGTGATGCAAAATCGCACGCGCCTAGGTTTAATTAGCGAAGTCCCACCTGGCGTCAGTGATTTTGAATTAAGAATTTCCGTCCCAGCCAACCAGCCTCTACCTTTGCAACTAAAGCAATTCAAAGCTGCTGGCTTCAGCGGTCAAGTCAGGCGGTAGTATTATTGGTCATTGATCGATCATTTGACCAATGACCACATCCAAATCTTATAAACCGACAGCTGCTGGTAAAACGCTGAGAAGATTAGTTGCTACTTGTAGTAAGACGATTGCTAACAAAGTCGAAAGGTCGAGACCGCCAACCGGGGGGATAATAGAACGAAACAAATTTAGATAGGGATCAGTGATTTGACTTAAAGCAGCAAATGGCTGATTGTACCAATCGACGCTAGGGAACCAGGTCAGTAGGACGCGAATAATTAAAAGGTAAGTGTAAATAGTGATGAACATCACCAAAGTACTAACGATCCAAGCAATTGAAGCCATTTTTGGGTCCTGCTAAATTTTCATCACAAAGAGTAACTAAATTCAATCTAGCTGATTTGCACCCCCGAATGTACTACTCATTGTTACGGATGTCTCCCTATAACTCTGTAGAGTCTCTGGAAATGTCATCCACCGTTCCTAATTGCTGACGCACTTCGTCGATGGTGGAATTAAGTTGGGCAATTTTATCTTCTAGCGATCGCCTTGCCATTTCAATGCTCTCACTTTCTTGGGCTTTAAAGGAGCGCCGTCGTGCCAATTTTTTAGCATCTGTAGCCCCATTAACTTTTTCTGTCTCTGGCGTCAATTCCTGGTCGCGCTGCGAAACTATCAGCGCCCCGACAACGCCACCAACTAGACTACCAAAAACGGCTCCCGCAAAAAAGCCGCTAGCAAAACCATCACGCTGACTCATATAATTACCGCCTTTAGGAACATAATACAATTCCTAGCAGCATACTAGCTTACGTACCAAAGGTGCGATCGCCGGCATCTCCTAATCCCGGTACAATAAATCCTTGTTCGTTTACTCCTTCATCAATCGTAGCGGTGTAAACAATTAAGCCTGGATAAGCCACACTCAATTGTTGTAAAGCTGGAGGAGCTGCAACTACACATACAATCCGGGTCATTTCTGGGTCAACACCACGCTCAGTCAATAATGCCATTGTTGCCATAATCGATCCACCTGTGGCTAACATGGGATCGGTAATCAACACCCGTGTTTGCGGATTGAACTTGGTGGGTAATTTATTGAGGTAACAAGTAGGTTGTAAGGTGACTTCATCTCGGACTAAGCCCAGATGGTAAATTGAGGCTAAAGGCAGCACAGTCTGCGCCCCTTCTAATAATCCTAAACCAGCCCGGAGAATCGGCACGACTGCCACGGGTATTTCGGGATTAATCAGGGTTGCGGGAGTCGCCGCCATTGGGGTGTGTACCGTCATTTCTTGAGTCGGTAACCAGTCTCTCGCAGCTTCATAAGTCAGCCAGCGCCCTAGTTCTGTCATCGCACTGCGAAATAAAACCGAGGGTGTACCAGAGTCGCGGGCGACACCTAGCCAATGCTGGATTAAGGGATGGGGGGGAACGTATACGCGCAGTTGCAGTGTCATGGACGATTTGTCTATATGTCTAATGACTGAATCAGTATACTCCGAAAGAGTACAAAAATTGGTAATCTAAACCAGGGTAACACTCTCGCTTTTATGTTTGATGTAATTGTCATTGGTTCGGGGATTGGTGGTTTGGTCACAGCGACACAACTGGCGGCTAAAGGGGCGCGGGTGTTAGTGCTGGAAAGTTATACGATTCCCGGTGGGAGTGCGGGGTATTTTGAACGCCAAGGTTATCGTTTTGATGTTGGGGCGTCGATGATTTTTGGTTTGGGGACGGAAGGGACGACTAATTTGTTGACTCGGGCGCTGGATGCTGTGGGTGTTGACTTGGAGAGTAGGAGCGATCGCGTGCAGATCCATTATCATCTACCCAACGACTTAAATCTCAAAGTTGACCGAGATTACAATACGTTTTTACAGCAGTTGATTGCCCATTTTCCTCATGAAGCTAAAGGCATACGCGGATTCTATGACGAATGTTGGCGAGTATTTAATTCCCTTAACTGCATGGATTTACTGTCTTTGGAAGAACCGCGCTATTTGCTGCGAATGTTTTTGCAACATCCTTTGGCTTGTTTGAATTTAGCTAAATATTTGCCGCAGAATGTTGGGGATGTGGCGCGGCGTTATATTAAAGACCCAGAATTATTAAGATTTATTGATATTGAATGTTATTGCTGGTCAGTTGTGCCAGCCGAGATGACACCATTAATAAATGCTGGGATGGTGTTTTCTGACCGTCATTATGGAGGAGTTAATTATCCTGTCGGTGGCGTGGGACAGATTGCGGAGAAACTGGTAGAAGGACTGTTAAAAGCTGGTGGTCAGATTCGGTATAAAGCGAAGGTGACAAAAATCTTGACAGAGGGAGGACGAGCGATCGGTGTACAGTTAGCTGATGGTATGTATCATGCTCGGCGCATTGTCTCTAATGCTACTCGCTGGGATACTTTTGAGAAATTACTTC
>JBBQRU010000165.1:0-10468 GCA_038214545.1 Cyanophyceae cyanobacterium
TCAAACTTGGGAAGGTCTGGAAAGGTATTGCCGAGAGTTAGTGAAAACTGGTAAAGAACTTTACATTATTGCTGGTCCTTTTGGCAATCAAAATAAGTCTCTCAAAAACAAAGTAACTGTTCCGGCGACAACTTGGAAGGTAGTTGTAGTTTTAGACCGTCCTGGTGCAGGAGTTGTGGGTGTAACCGAAAAGACGCGCGTGATTGCGGTGAATATACCTAATGAACAAGGAATTGAAGCCGATTGGAAAGCATATCGTGTAAGTGTAGATAAACTGCAAAAGCTAACAGGTTATGATTTCCTCTCCAACATCCCGCCAACGGTGCAAAAAGTAATTGAAAGCAAGATAGATAATCGCTAAGTTCAAGTTTCAATTACCTGCGTAGTTAGACCAGCTAAATCAGCGGATGGTGTTTGACCAACAACATACACATCAATTTCGATATCGCCTAAACGATATACTTGTAAATTACTCAAATTAGTTTTTAAGATCTCTACTAAAGTTTGGTATTTAGCAACTGATTCTTTTTCTTCAAGTCCGTGCCAATCTTCCGCTGTCGTCGCTATTTTAAAGAAATCTTCAACATCTCTAACTTGCACTGGGGTATCTTGAGAATGACTTGTATGTTGACAAATTTTTTCGGGTGTGATGGGAAGTGGAGGCGATTGCCAAAGAAAAATCTCAAAAGCTGATTCTGACTCGCTAATAAACAATAGACCATCAATTGCTTTTTTTAGTTGAGCGATAATTTCTAAGTTGGTCTTGGACATAAATCAATACGGTTCAGTTAAGACTTAACTCTATAGTCAAAGTGTTTTTTACCGCAAAAAACGCAAAGGAAGAGAAGGAAGAAAGACTTAACTGAACTGTATTGGGACATAAATGGGTGACTGGGGAATTGAACCACAATACTTTGGATTAAGAATCCACTGCTCTACCGTTGAGCTAATCACCCGGCACGATTTCAAATCATAGCAGGTCTATGATGAAAGCGCTACTGTTTTCGGAAAATTAAAATCTTTCCACTGATTCAAACTTTTTGGGACTAGCAACTGCGGCTTCTCCACAGGTACGTGGGGTGGGAAATATTTTTCCGGGATTGGCTAAGCCTTTAGGGTTGAAGACTTGGCGTACCCATTGCATTGTTTCTAAATCAGCTTCACTGAACATCTCTGGCATGTAGCATTTTTTATCAGCACCGATGCCATGTTCGCCAGATATGCTACCGCCAACTCTGACACATAGTTTGAGGATTTCGCCGCCGACTTCTTCCACTATCTCTAAGGCACCGGGAACAGAGTTATCAAATAAAATCAGTGGGTGGAGATTACCGTCGCCAGCGTGGAAGACATTGGCGATTTTGAAGCCGGATTTTTGGCTTAAGGTTTCAATTTCTTGGAGGACGTGGGTTAATTGTGTGCGGGGAATGACGCCATCTTGGACGTAATAATCTGGACTGATGTGTCCGGCGGCGGCAAAAGCGGCTTTACGTCCTTTCCATAATTTTAAGCGTTGTTCTGGATCTGTGGCGATGGTGATGCTCCGCGCTCCATTATTTTGGCAGATTTTGGCAACGCGTTGTTTGTTGGCGGCAACTTCTACTTCTAAGCCGTCGATTTCAATCAGGAGGATTGCGGCTGCATCGCGAGGATAGCAATTCATGGCGACAACATCTTCCACGGCGTTGATGCTGATATTGTCCATGATTTCCATTCCACCGGGAATGATTCCGGCGCTGATGATATCGGAAACACTGGCTGCAGCTTCTTCCATGCTGTTAAAGTCTGCTAGGAGTACGCAGATAGATTCGGCGGTTTTGAGGATGCGGAGGGTGATTTCTGTGGCAATTCCTAGTGTGCCTTCGGAACCGACGAATAAGCCGGTGAGGTCGTAACCTGGCATTTCCGGGATTTGTCCGCCGACATCGACTATGTCGCCGTTGGGTAGTACCAGTTTTAAGCCTAAAACATGGTTTGTGGTGACGCCGTATTTGAGGCAGTGTACACCCCCGGAGTTTTCGGCGACGTTACCGCCAATGGAACAGATTATTTGGCTGGAGGGGTCGGGTGCGTAGTAAAATCCGGCACCGCTGACTGCTTGTGTCACCCAGTTGTTGATGACTCCTGGTTGTACGACTACTCGCTGGTTTTCTAGGTCTACACTCAGGATTTTCCGCATTAAGGCGGTGACGATTAAGACGCAGTCTTCTGTGGGTAAGGCACCACCGGATAAACCTGTTCCGGAACCACGGGCGATGAATGGGATAGAGTAGCGATCGCATATCTTGACGATTTGAGCTACTTGTTCTGTAGTTTTCGGTAGCACGGCTAAAGCTGGACGTTGGCGGTAGCTGGTTAAACCGTCACATTCATAGGTAAGTAGTTCTTCGCGCCGTTGGATAACACCATTTTTACCTAAAACTGCCTCGAATTCTTTGATAACGGGTTGCCAGTTGCGGAGTTGTTTTTCTTGGAGTAGCATAGGTGGTTTTATTTAAAGGTAAATATTTATAAATTGGCTGGCGGGATGCTCACTACGGTGTGTGTCATCGCGTTGTCCAAAGTATCTACTATTGTCGCTCATGATTGCTGGCAAATGGGGATGATCAGCGAGATGAAGAGCGATCACGCTCAAATTTGATATATTTAGTAATTAAATAGGAGGGGTTGAGAAGATGGTAAGTGAAAAGCAGTTAGAACTACCTCAGACACCAGCAGTTGTGGATTGGCAACCTCCCATGCCACCCACAGATTTAATTTTTGATGATGGAGAACCTTTGGAGACTAATCGCCACCGGACTGCTATGAATGTTCTCATTCGGTCATGGCAACATGCTGCATCTGAGCAGCGGAATGACTTTTTTGTGGGTGGTAATATGTTTATTTACTACAGTAGCACCCAAGTCAAAAACCGAGATTTCCGAGGACCGGATTTCTTTGTAGTTCTAAATGTCGATGGGAGTTATCCACGACAGGGATGGGTCGTCTGGGAAGAAGAGGGGCGATATCCCGATGTGATTGTGGAACTACTTTCTGCAAGTACCGCTGCAGTAGATAAAGGTATAAAAAAACAAACTTATGAGCGCGTTTTCAAAACACCAGACTATTTTGTTTTCCATCCCTTCGATAGGAATTCACTTGAAGGTTGGCACTTGAGTGCTTCCCAAGTCTATCAGCCTTTAGAGAAAGATAGTCGAGGTTGGCTGTGGTGTGAAACCTTATCTTTATGGTTAGGTCTTTGGGAGGGAACTGTTGAAAAAGAAACTACTTTCTGGTTGCGGTTTTATGACACAGAAGGAAATCTAGTTTTGCTACCAGAAGAAGCAGCAGAACAAAAGGTTGATGCGGAACGTCTAAAGGCTGATGCAGCAGAACAAAAGGCTGATGCGGAACGTCTAAAGGCTGATGCAGCAGAACAAAAGGCTGATGCGGAACGTCTAAAGGCTGATGCAGCAGAACAAAAGGCTGATGCAGCAGAACAAAAGGCTGATGCAGCAGAACAAAAGGCTGATACGGCAGAACAACGGGCGGAAGTGGCTGAACAACTTGGGGCATTACGGCAATTGTTACGTTTGCTTTCTTCTCGTTTTGGTTCGCTTCCAGAAGATGTGCCGACTCGCTTACAGCGCCTGAATGTCAATCAACTGGAAGATTTAGTAGAGGTGGCGTTAGCTGTAGATTCTAGAGAGGAATTTGTGAAGCGTTTGGATTGACTAGTTTGTGTTAGTATTCATGCGTAAAGTGGCTACAGGTGTTGACGAGCGGTAATCTCTGCGATCGCCAACATATTTGTCAAGAAATGGGATTTTCCTGTAGGGTATTAAAGGTTAATTTGACATCCAGCTAGAAGGCACTGAAGTCAATGAATGATAAAATTATACCACCGAATCCTCAAGAAGCTCAAGCTTTATTGGCTAGCCTTTTTGAGGAAGTGAAAAAACAAGAAGGCACGCTGTCTGGTGGCAAACAACTTGGTAGTGGGGCAGCAGCGATAGAAAGTTTGCTGCAAACCCAAGTTAGTTTTGGTAATCCTAGAAATAACTTGATTTTACTGACAGAAAAATTATTCCAAGATATTGGGGTGGAATTAACCAGCATCTATCGGCAGCAGATGCGCGATACGTATGATTTTTATTACATGACTGTCACCGTCGATTTGCGTCCCAGTCCGGGTGCTAAGTTTTGGCGGTTGTGCTGTAAACTTGACTTTAGTCCTAAAGGTGAAAATGAGCCTATTGTTCAGACCATTTTCCCCCAAAGCAAGTGGCGGACAGTGATGAACTGGGGGGTGGCGATGAATTTGGGTATTAATGGAAATCTTGATTGGAGTTTAGGGTTTGATGTATCTAAATTAGCTGAATTTGCTAATCTTCCTGGGGATATTAAGGCTAAGGTTGGGAGTAAGGACGAACTGAAAGCCTTTATTGTTTTACCTGATTATGCTTATGAAGCTGGTCGCTTTGAAATGATTGCTCAAGGAAATGGTACTTCTAATTGTTATTGGCGCATTGAAAAGCCGGAACTGCAAAAAATGGCGACAGTACAGTTTGCGATTGTCTTCAAAGTCCCTAAGGGATGTGAGTTGATTAATCTGCGCGGTACTGTTTCGGCTGAACCTAATATAGACTGGTTATGGGAGGATGTCCGCGATGTATTTAGCGAGTTGTCAGAACGATTTCAAAATTTATTTCGAGTTAAGGAAGAGGCTGCGAGTAAGCTTGCCTGTGTCGCATCTGAAGAGTGGACATTAAATTTATCTAAAGTTAATCACTAATTTGGAGTGTTATTGTTCGGAATTTGCGGTTGCATTTGTGTATATAATAACAGGATGCTGCTGTACCAGCATTTCACAATCTAAAGTTAAAAATGGTATAAGTTTGGTGCCGTCAAACAGTAATCTATGCCCAAATCCTATTACACCTATCGTATCCTTGTATCTAATGACAAGCGTGTGCAGGTTCAAAAATTTGACTTCCGAAATCAATTTATTGGAGAAGACTCTGGTGATTTTCGTTACCAGGAAAAGGTAACTCAAGAAGTAAAGGAACTCCTCGAAATCACCCTAAAAAATGAACTGAATAACTCAGATAAGTCAAGATTGCTGGGAGAAGCCTTGTTTGATGTGCTATTTGATGATGGGCTTTGCCGTGATTTTGTCGCTTTTCATACTCAGGTTGTACGCGAAAATGAACAGCTACTACGAGTTGAACTGAAAATTGATGAACAAAGTATGCCTGACGTAATGTCACTGCCTTGGGAATTTATGTGTGTACCCAGGCGATTTAACGCAAATCCAATCTGGCTGGCAACTTCGCCCAATTTGGTTTTCTCGCGCTATCGATCGCAACGGATTGCAGCCAAACCTATTCAGCTCAACAAAAATGAAAGGTTGAGGATTGCTCTAGTTGTGTCTGCGCCGAAGAATTTAGATCCAGTTGCCTATGAGAAAGTACAGGATGAGTTGAAAAACTTGGATAATCGAGAGGTACGGATTGAGTTGTTGCCAGTTATTAATCCTGCTAGCCCTCATGCTATTAATGCTGTATTGGAAAAAGAACCACACATTTTTCACTTTATTGGGCATGGTCGTTTGAAGAATGAAAATCATCAGGAAATTGGGCAGATAGCATTTGTAGACCAATTGGGCGATGCAAGATGGGTAAATGCGGACTACTTTAGCAACTTATTTGACAGACATCGCCCTGGAGTCGTGATGCTGCAAGCTTGTGAAGGGGGTATGCTGTCTGCGTCACAAGCTTTTGTTGGGGTTGCTTCACGGGTACTGCAGCAAAATATTCCCGTTGTTGTAGCGATGCAGTATGAAGTTACTAACAGCACAGCTAATCGTTTTTCCCGTCGCTTCTATGAAGAATTAGCGAAAGGTAGACCCGTAGATATAGCCGCACAGGAAGGTCGGTATGCGATCGCTCTTGATGAAACGGAGTATAAGAAACGTGATTTTGCTACGCCGATAATTTTTATGTGCGTGCCTAATGGTTACTTATTTGATTGGTCAGATGATAATTCAACGGTGAAGTCAGCAGATGCTGTAGATTCTCCAGACCCGCCGAAAATTATAAAAACACCAGAGCCGATACTGCCAACTTTTCAATTTGATATTGCCACAATAGAGGTGGAGCGATCAGGGCTGTTTGGTGGTAACCAACTAAAGATTAAGCGTCGCCGCCATCAAGCTCAGTATTTTTCTGAAGACTTTGGCAATGGGATATCTCTAGAAATGGTGGATATTCCTGGCGGTACATTTACAATGGGTGCGCCTGCAACTGAAGCTGAAAGTACAGATTACGAAAGACCGCAGCACCAAGTAACTGTCAACCCATTTTCTATGGGCAAGTACCCCATAACTCAAGCGCAGTGGCAAGCTGTTGCTGCTTCTCCACAAATTAACCGCGAACTCGACCCCGACCCATCTAATTTCAAAGGAGCTGACCGACCAGTAGAACAAGTATCGTGGTATGATGCAGTAGAGTTTTGTGATAGACTTGCAAAAGCAACCGGACGCGACTACCGATTGCCTAGCGAAGCTGAGTGGGAATATGCCTGCCGAGCCGGAACGAATACCCCGTTCCATTTCGGAGAGACTATAACAACTGATTTGGCAAATTATGCCGGCACGGACGATAAAGAAAATAAATGGTCTGGTTCTTATGCTCGAGGTCCGAAAGGAGTATATAGGCAAGAAACAACATTTGTAGGTAGCTTCCTAGTTGCTAATGCCTTCGGATTATACGACATGCACGGTAACGTCTGGGAATGGTGTGCTGATGAGTGGCACGATAATTATAAAGACGCTCCGTTGAGCGGTAATGTTTGGAGTATTAAGTCTGATAGCAAATATCGGTTGCTGCGCGGCGGTTCGTGGTACAACGATCCCAGGATTTGCCGCTCTGCGTATCGTGACAGGAACGAGCCGGACAACAGGAACGACGACCTCGGCTTCCGAGTTGTAGTCTCCAGTGCGAGGACTGCCTAATTCTTTACCCTTTATCTCTTTTGCCCTTTACCCTTTTTCTTTACCTTTTCCGCCTCTGGCGGATCGATATTTTTTAACTTCTGCGACTCTCATAATCTTATACGATGAACTATGAATTTGTCAAGATAATTATATGTTTCACGTTTACAGACAAAACACAGGCTATTTAGTTTTTAGTACAAACCGTTTAGAAAGTGACTCCGCTGCGTGTCTATAAGACCTGGATAAGAATAAAATAGCCAGAACATAGAAAGGTGTGCCCAATTACTGATATGTGAGTGGATATAGAATAGCCGGCTTTTGTGGCTGTTAAGAGCGCTAAAGCGCAACTACGAACCAATTTCCGATGCTTTTATGTTTTATCATATGGCTGTAAGTTTTCCATATACTTGTATTAGTATGATACTCGCTAGCAATTTATATAAAGTTTTGTAAAATCTCCACTATCAGAATTTTGCTTTATAAGAATATTTTGTGAAAATTTCAGGTAAGGATTCAGGTCGCTGAAACCCTTGCTAGGTTAAGGCTTTAGGTCTAGAGCTTAATGATAAATTAATCTCTACGATCAAGTATGTGATGAAAAAATGTCATTCTTCGTCATCTATTGACAATCAACAGATAAGGATAAAAGCCAGTATTGTTGCTGAAACCCTTACTAGAGAGTCGTTAGAGCCGCAAGTTTTTTTTGCCTGAGTTCTTACAATTTTAGTCTTATAAATTATTTAAACCTACCGATTATGCCGCGTTATCATGGCATAAAGAATACAATAGTTGACAGACTGATTTGACAATTACTTTAAGTAAGCTTTCGGTTTTCAAACATCTAAAAATACCTATTATGCTATAGTTATTATGGCATTGAAGAGTACAAAAATATTTATAAATTAGTTTGGCAACTAATGGAAAAAAGATTTTATTCTGTAAAAAAGCTGTGTATTTATGCTAGAAGTAATAACATGTTGCAACTAGATTTTTACAAAAATGCACGAATTATCAATCATTCAAAAGACCTACGATCTCATCAAATGGTATGTACCCATTCTTGAACGTATGCCTAAAAAATATAAATTCACCCTAGGAGAGAGGATGAACTTAGGAATGTACGATTTTCTCGAAGGGTTGATATTAGCACGATATACCAAAGATAAGTTAACGCAATTAGAATCATTGAACGCTAAATTAGACATTCTCCGCTATCAGACTAGGCTGATGTTTGATTTTGAGAATTTTGACGAGCGAAAATATGAATACGTAGGCGAACGTATCAACGAGATTGGTAACGAACTAGGCGGCTGGATTAAACAACAACGCCAAAAAGGTACGTAGTTGCGCTTCAGCGCTCTCCTACACATAAAATATGAGATGAAACGATCTGGCAATCTCTACGCTCAAATTACAGACTTCACCAACCTACTCACAGCAGCACATCAAGCCGAGAAAGGTAAACGGTTTCGAGAAAGTGTTCTAGCATTCAATTACAAATTTGAAATAGAACTAATTAATATCAAAGCTGAATTAGAATCAAAAACCTACCAACCTGGTCGTTACAAAACCTTTGAGATTTTTGAACCTAAACGTCGCCTAATATCAGCCGCACCCTATCGAGATAGAGTAGTGCATCATGCTGTATGCAATATTATCCTACCGATTTTTGAGAAAACCTATATTGGCGACTCCTATGCGAACAGAGTAGGATTTGGCACTCACCGCGCCCTCCGTCTCGGCACTAAATTTGCCCGTTCCAGTCGCTATGTTCTACAATGCGATATTCGCAAGTATTTTCCTAGTATCGACCATGAAATTCTCAAAACCCTACTACGGCGAAAAATAAAATGCTCTGATACCTTGTGGTTGTTAGACAGAATTATCGATCGCAGTAACGAACAGCTAGCAGTAATAGATCATTTTCCTGGTGACGACCTGTTAACCCCCGTACAACGACGACGAGGTCTACCAATTGGCAATCTCACTAGTCAGTCTTTTGCTAATATCTATCTCAATGGCTTTGACCATTTTGTGAAAGAAGAACTAAAAGTTAAGAAATATGTTCGCTATCTAGATGATTTTGCCTTATTTTCTGACGATCGCTCCTTCCTCGCAGATGCAAGACTAGCAATAGAAGAATATTTAGTCAGTCTCAGACTCAAGCTACATCAAGGAAAAAGCCAACTATTCGCCACCCAACATGGTGTAAATTTCCTCGGTTTCCGCATTCTCCCTGACCGAATTCGAGTGCGAACAGAAAATCTGCGCCGAGCGCGGAGAAGGTTGCGACGGCTACAAGCAGATTACAAGCACGGTAAAATAGCATTTAAAGACGTAGATCGCTCCATTCAAAGCTGGTTTGCTCATTTAAAACATGGGGATACTTGGCAACTACGTCAACAGATATTCGCTTCTCTTGTCTTTACAAGAGGGTGAAGAAGGGACAGGCACATCCGGATGCTGCGCGGCGGTTCGTGGAACAACAATCCCAGGAATTGCCGCTCTGCGTATCGTAACAGGAACGAGCCGGACAACAGGAACAACAACCTCGGCTTCCGAGTTGTAGTCTCCAGTGCGAGCGCTCTTCTACTTGTCAGAACTGACAGATGGGAATCTGTTGGGCGTACACTTGAAGAGTCCAGACCTGTTCCTGTGATGTTGGTGACAGCATCCGAAAATCAAGCTGGGTTAGGTAGCCTGGTAGGCAAGTTTTGCTGAACGGTTTCCTAATCTTATTCTTTTGCTGTTTAACGAACCGCAAAGGACACATAAGCGAAGCGAAGCCCGACAGGGCGTTAGGACACGAATAAAGAGAGAGAGAGAGAGAAAGAAAGAACTTTTTAGTGAAAGGGGAGTATTCAGAAATTTTTATGCTATCGCAATATGTCGATTACTTTATTCTGGCGCGATTACATATTTAGCTACAATTTTTTTCCAAATTAAGTACCCTTGACCGTTGAGATGTAACCCGTCTGATGTGTACTGAGAGTCTAATTGGTGATTTTCATCGGTCAAATGAGTGAATATATCGATAAATTCGTAATTGAAGTCTGTCGCTAATTTTTTTAACTTGAAGTTGATTTCAGCGATTTTGTGATTATTTTGAAAATAACGAGTTAGTGTGTTGTTTACAGGTAAGATACTTGTAATAAAAACTTTTGTACTGGGAGTGAGTTGCAACTTCTTCAAGATACTTTGATATTTTAATATAACTTCCTCAGAACTACTATTATAGAGCAAGTCATTAATGCCGATTGTTAAGAAAATCTTGTGCGGTTTTGATTCGATGATTTGATCTAGGCGGTTTAAGATGCGATCAGTTGTGTCACCGGATATACCCCGATTTTTAATTGGAACTCCAAATAACTCTGACCATTCGCCTTCGTCAGTTAAACTATCTCCTAAAAAAATTATGTCTGAGTTCGTAATTGGCAATTTTTCAAATTGGCTTTTTTTATGTATGTAGTAAGCAGGGTAATCATTTTTACC
>JBBQRU010000166.1:0-10421 GCA_038214545.1 Cyanophyceae cyanobacterium
TGACGCTCTAAATCTTCCCGTGTCAAAGTGTCGTCAAAAGGTGAGATGCCGTGATTACTCATCAAGTCGAGAACTTCCACGCGAGAGATACCGAGCATTTTTCCTGCTCGTCTACTACTGATATCACCAGATCGTAGTAGCGTCATTACATAAGCTTCTCGTGCCAAACGCTCAGCTTCTAGTCTGTGTACTTCCGGTATTTCGCGGACAGGTACTTTGAACTTGACTTCAATCTCTAGTTCCCTAATTTCCATAAGTTTAAGGTAGTCTTTTCCTTAATTCAGCCTCTAATTGTTCTGGTGTACTGACAATAACTCTATTGGGTTTAGCTCGCATAATCGCAAGATAGTGCTGAAAAGCATCTTCATCTTGAGGATGTTGTTTTACATAAGATCGCAATTCTGCTTCTGTTAATTGCCGGTAATCTATTTCACTCATTGTATAATTTCCTCTCCATTTGGTAAGATTTCTACTTGGATTGTTTCACCTATTAGCACTACTATTCGTTGCGTGCGCGTATCAAATCTAGTTAATCCAATTGTCTGTAGCAGGTTGCTTATTCGCACGCACAAAATGTAAAAAGTTTTTATTTGCTCAATAGTAGGTTCATCTGCTCGCGTCACTCTTTTTCCTCTTCTATAATTTTGAGCCAGGTATCAGCGATCGCTTTAAGCTGCTTCTTGCTCTAACTCAATAAGTTCATTTATAGATTTGAGATTAAAAAACGCACTCAATGTAATTACAGTCGTCATATCGATACGAGTTAATTGATTTCTGTATAATCTCCCAATGGTGGATGGTGCAAGCCCAGTAGCTTCTGCTAAAGCTAGCTGCGTAATCCCTTTTTTATCCATTAGTTTTTTTAGCTTGCAATTCACGTTCATTGCTCCAAAACTTATACCTCTATATTAATTCACTAAAGCACTAGCAGTCTACCGCATAAGCATAACAAATTGCCCAAAAAATTTTCCTGAGCCTGCTGGTATATTAACTTTTATAAAATAGTTCATTTGTACTAACAAGGAAATTAAGTAGTATTCTATTCGAGTAAAAAAGATCACTTACTGTTGTGCAAATGTCTTGGAATCGATATAATCTAGATAATGTAATAATAAAATTTGTAAATATCATCACAGTTGCAACATTAAGACTGTGCTCTACCGTAAATAAAAAATTATTCTCTGAAGCTCACGTATTATGAAATTGTTATGTGATAAGAATCACATTTGCGGATGATGAAGATCGCCTTCACATAGTGTGCTTGTAGGCATACTAGTAAGTGACTGAACTCTAGCCGAGTCATTAATAGGGAACACACGATTTGCCGACAGACTTCTCTAGGAGTTTGTCGGTTTTTTCATTTTCTTGCTTCTGTGCTTTCAGTACTAGGTATTGCTGGAGCGCTAACCAATCAAATTTCCCCACACCAAAGGTGGTAATTTGACAAGGAGACCAAGACAAATACAACCTTTGTTGTGGGGACGCTAAAATTAGATTAAAACTATGATCTCAAGTGCTGATATTTTTCACCTGACGACCGCAGTCATGGTTTTCCCGAAGAAATGACTATGACATCAAGACATAGACTGAATGATGTAGTCAAAGTAAGGGCCAGCTTGAGCGGCGTCTTCGGCACTTAGTAAATCAAGGGAGGCTTTTTTCAAACAACCAATTGCATCTACCATACCGGGGACGGGAACGCCTAAGGAGTTGTACATTTCCCGCACACCGATCAAACCAATTTTTTCAATCGGTTCTTTATCACCAGCTAAAACGCCGTAGGTGATGAGGCGTAAGTACCAGCCGTAGTCGCGGATACATAGTGCCCGTTGACGATCGCCAAAAGCATTGCCACCGGGAGAAATATATTCAGGACGCTTTTGCCAAAGTTGTTTGGTCGCTTCTTGAACAATTTTTTTCTCATTTTCTGACAGGGTCGCGGCAATCCGCATCCGCTGTTCGCCGGTTTGCAAATATTCTTTAATGCTTTTGAGTTCGCCGCTGCTAGGATAACGCAGTTCGTCGTCGGCTTTCAAAATAAATTGGCTAACTACACTCATGATTATCACTCTGGTCGTGGAATGTTATTTGTAGTTTAGCGACTCAGAGGTACACAAATAAAGGGAGGTAACACGGTGTCTGCGATCAAATTGCCAAATCTACGTGCCAAACAGCAAAATTCCGATCCTTGGCGACAAGGAGAATTGCTCGAAATTACGATTACTGACTTGTTGGATACAGGTGATGGTGTCGGACGCTATAATGAGCGCGTCGTTTTTGTTCCGAATACAGCACCAGGCGATCGCGTGATTGTCCGGCTGATGCACGTCAAACCAAAATACGCCCACGCTAGGCTGATGGAAATCGTTACGCCAGCTGATTCTCGCATCCTTCCCAGTTGCATCGTCGCCGATAAGTGTGGCGGATGTCAGTGGCAGCATATTGATTATCCATCCCAACTAGCAGCCAAGCGCCAGCAAGTAATCCAAGCTCTATCAAGAATTGGCGGTTTTGAATCCCCACCTGTGGAGCCAATAGTTCTCACCGATCAACCTTTAGCCTATCGGAACAAAGCTACTTATCCTCTAGGTATTTCCACAGCTAATTATGGAGTCCAAGCCGGTTATTACCAAAAAGGTAGCCATCAATTAATTAATTTAAATCAATGTCCAGTCCAAGACTCCCGCCTAAATCCTCTCCTCGCCCAAGTTAAACAAGACATTCAAAACCGAGGTTGGCGAATTTATGACGAAACACGCCATCAAGGACAAGTCCGTCATCTCGGCTTACGTATTGGTCGGCGGACTGGAGAAATGTTGCTAACACTGGTCGTGACAGACTGGAATTTAAAAGAAATTACCGACCAAGCGGAGGAGTGGTTAGATCACTATCCCCAATTAATGGGAGTGTCACTTAATCGCAATAGCGCCCAGACTAATGCTATTTTCGGCACAGAAACTCGATGTATCGCCGGAATTCCGTACCTCAAGGAAATATTTGCGGATCTAGAATTTCACGTCCTCCCAGATACCTTTTTTCAAGTCAACACGGAAGTAGCGGAAGCACTACTACAGTCAATTCAGGCGCAACTCAATTTACAAGGTTCCGAAATTCTCTTGGATGCTTACTGCGGTATCGGCACATTATCTTTACCTCTAGCATCCCAAGTTCGCCAGGTAATCGGGATGGAAGTGCAACCAGAAGCAGTCGCCCAAGCGATTGATAACGCTCAGTGCAATAGCATTAATAATGCCACATTTTATACTGGCAATGTCGAAGAATTATTGCCAACTCTTGACATTTATCCCGATATTGTTTTGCTTGATCCGCCGCGTAAAGGATGCGATCGCGCTGTCATTGATGCCCTCCTCAAAGCTTTGCCAGAACGAATTGTCTATGTCAGTTGCAAACCGGCAACCCTTGCCCGCGACTTAAAATTACTCTGTCAAACAGGTCAATATCGTCTTGTAAAGGTTCAAAGTGCAGATTTCTTCCCTCAAACATCTCATATTGAGTGTGTCGCCCATCTTGTGTTATCACCTACCGTATGATATTTTCCTTGTGTAAGGGTGCCTTGTGGTTACATCAAGTTAGCACTGAAGAGAAATTAGTAGCTTATCGGCTAGGGATAATGCTAAGATCAAAGTGAAGCTACCCCTTTAGTAGCACATAAGTTCCAATCCCACAAGCTCTCAAGCAGGATGGGAATATCTAGCTGAAAGATTTCGACATATCTTAAAATTATCATGCTTTTCCGAAATCAAAGCATCTGCTATCATGCTGACTATTTTATTTGCGAATAGCTCAGTAATCGAGCGTGAAAGCGCTCTGTCTAGGTTGATGCTAGAAGTGCCATCTCCGAATATATTTGCAGCCACCGTGTAAGCCACGAATGCAATATTTCTGCACAATCTGTGATTTATCAGGGTGACTATGACAGCCAAACGAATGTCTAGCTAACTGAAAGCTACGGGGTCTTTTTAGTGATTACTATCTCGCTGCGTCCAGTTGCGCGTAATTGGGGCACAATTAGTTTTGCCTCAACCCTCTATCTCTGTCCGATCTTGGATTTACTACTTTCCGACATTCCCGTAAAATTGCAAGCCGAATTGCGATTAGGACTTCAAGAAGCATTAGTGAATGCCGCCAAACATGGTAACAACCTCGATCCGGGGAAAACCGTGCTTGTCCGTTTTTCATTAATAGATAATCAATATTGGTGGATTATATCAGATCAAGGCTGTGGTTTTACTCCCACCTGTGACTGCCCTGACGATCCAGTTGCTTCCTTACCACCAGATGAATCCGAATGCGGTCGCGGTTTATCTATCTTGCATCACATCTTCGACCAGGTGCAATGGAATCGGAAAGGTACTGAACTACGCCTTTGTAAGCAACTCCATCGTCCTCGCATCCCTTTGTTGAGGAAGTAGAAGTGGGGGAGTGCTTTCCCCCTCTCGCCCTCCTACTTCCCATGACTCGGACACGGTGGTGCCGAAATAGAGCGATCTAACCAGGCAGTTGCTTGTGCTAGTCTGGGCAGAGCTTCAAGTGGTTGATCTTTGAGGAGAAATACAAGGGCTGCAGCCGCTTGCTCGCGGGCGCGAATATTGCGGTTAGACTTGAGTCGATGCCAATCTTCGGGAGAAATACCCAAACGCTCCATGAGAGCGATCGCTAGTTCTAAGGTGCTAAATTCATCTAATTGGCTAGTTTTCGGTGGAGTCGATTGCAGCATAGCGGTTAATTTTAAAAATGCATTTACTTCTACTTTACTCCGCCTTGTATGAACCAGTCGTCACAGCCATCTGAACCTTTCTCCACTAATGTCGAATTTATGCTTGAACTTGAGGAACTAGAGCGATCGCTCAAAGATCTCAAAGAACGTTACACTCAAGTTCAAACTGATAAAAATCATCGGGATCACTTACAACGGCGTTTAAAAGATTTGCAGCTACCAGAGATGAAAGCTGAGTCAGCGCAAATTAAACAGCAGTTGGAAGTGCTCGAAATTAACTTAGAGAGTCAGTTATTTTCCTGGGATAAGCCTTTTTGGCAGATTGTGCGCTTTGGTGGACTAGGTGTTGTTGTAGGCTGGATTTTAAAATCTTGTGTTGGGTGATATGGTAAGACGAATTGGCGAAATTTTGCGAAGCGGTCAGCCAGACGAGTTGCTGACGATCCAAGGCTGGGTCAGGACAAAACGGGAATTAAAAGGTTTTTCGTTCGTCGAAGTCAATGACGGATCATCTTTGGCAAATTTGCAAGTACTCCTCAATCAAGATTTGCCAGATTATGAGGCGGTGATTAAAAAACTAAATACAGGTGCATCCTTAGAAGTGACAGGGATGTTGGTACCATCTCAAGGCAAAGGACAGCGGATTGAGTTAAAAGCCCAAACCGTACAAGTCTACGGTGAGGCTGATCCCGAGACTTATCCTCTACAAAAGAAACGCCATTCCTTTGAATTTTTGCGGACAATTGGACACTTGCGATCGCGTACCAATTCCTTTGGTGCAGTATTCCGGGTGAGAAATGCTTGCGCCACAGCAATCCATCAATTTTTCCATGAAAGAGGCTTTTTGTGGGTTCACACTCCCATCGTCACCAAAAGTGACTGTGAAGGCGCAGGGGAAATGTTCAGCGTCACTAGCTTGGATTTAAAGCAAATTCCTAAAACCGCCAATCAAGATGTAGATTACAGCCAAGACTTTTTTGGCGGTCCCGCATACCTCACAGTTAGCGGTCAGCTAGAAGCCGAAATTATGGCAATGGCTTTTAGCAATGTCTATACCTTTGGTCCCACCTTCCGGGCGGAAAATTCTAATACTTCTCGCCATTTAGCGGAATTTTGGATGGTTGAGCCGGAAATGGCATTTTGTGACCTCCAAGGCGATATGGATTTAGCAGAGGCGTTTCTGAAGCATATATTTAAATATGTCTTAGAAACATGTCCCGAAGATATGGAATTTTTCAATTCGCGGATCGACGATTCGGTCTTGGCGACAGCAGATAATATAATTAACAATCAATTTGAGCGCATTACCTATACTGAGGCGATCGCGCTGCTGGAAAAAGCAACAGTCAAATTTGAA
Organism: Cyanophyceae cyanobacterium; assembly: GCA_038214545.1. Lineage (GTDB taxonomy): Bacteria > Cyanobacteriota > Cyanobacteriia > Cyanobacteriales > Nostocaceae > JBBQRU01. Next base: position 6,096 of record JBBQRU010000166.1, read on the forward strand.
TATCCCGTCAGTTGGGGTGCAGACCTCCAATCAGAACACGAACGCTACCTCGCCGAACAACTCTTCAAAAAACCGACAATCGTCACCGATTATCCAGCGGGGATCAAAGCTTTCTATATGCGTTTAAACGAAGACGGTAAAACTGTTCGCGCTATGGATGTGCTAGCACCGAAAATCGGCGAAATTATTGGCGGTTCTCAGCGGGAAGAACGTTTAGATGTCCTCCAACAACGGATGCAAGCTCAAGGACTCAACCCTGAGGATTTATGGTGGTATTTAGATTTACGCCGCTATGGTACTGTTCCCCACGCTGGCTTTGGATTGGGTTTTGAGCGACTCGTGCAATTTATCACTGGGATGACTAACATCCGTGATGTTATTCCTTTTCCTCGATCTCCTCAAAATGCTGAATTTTAACCGCAAAGGACGCATTAGCGAAGCGAAGCCGGAGGCGTTAGGACACAAAGAAAGAAGAAAGAAAGAAAGAAAGAAAGAAAGAAGGTAAGAGGCGACGCGATCGCGGTTTGCGTGAGACAAAAAATACTTATTGACCCAGTGACAGCCACGGCTATTGCTGGGTTTTATTGCATTTTGAGCCTACAAGCTCTAAAATTATTTAAAGCTAATACCAGTATTCCGACCGGCAAACAGTACTTTGAAAGGATTATATTTAATGGGACTTTGGGAACGCATGATGCGAAGTTCTTGGAAAAGATGGGGATCGCTGTTTTTGGTAGGAGTGAGTTTGAGTGTCGCGATCACATCTTGTGGCGGTGTCAAGCAATCGGCTAAAAGTGGTGGCGATGTCGAGTTAACCCTGGTTTCTTTTGCTGTCACCAAAGCCGCCCAGGAAAAGATTATTCCGCAGTTTGTCGAACAGTGGCAGAAAGAGCATAACCAAAAAGTCATCTTTAATGAGAGTTATGGTGGTTCGGGGACGCAAACACGGGCTGTAATTGATGGTTTGGAAGCAGATGTCGTTCATTTAGCCCTGGCGCTGGACACTCAGAAAATTGAAAAAGCGGGTTTAATTCAACCTGGTTGGCAAGCCAAAGCCCCAAATGAGGCAATTGTCAGCAAATCTGTAGCAGCGATAGTCACCCGTGCAGGTAATCCCAAAGGCATCAAGGATTGGGCTGACTTGGCGAAAGATGGGGTGAAGGTGATTACAGCTAATCCGAAGACTTCTGGCGGCGCAAGGTGGAATTTCTTGGGTTTGTGGGGTTCTGTGACTCGAACCGGCGGTGATGATGCGAAAGGGATTGCTTTCTTGACCAAAGTCTTTAAAAATGTCCCGGTATTACCGAAAGACTCTCGTGAATCGAGTGATGTATTTTTTAAGCAAGGTCAGGGAGATGCTTTAATCAATTATGAAAATGAAGTGCTTCTGGCTGGGCAATATGGGGAGAAATTGCCGTATATCATCCCGGAAGTGAATATCTCGATTGATAATCCGATCGCTGTTGTCGATAAAAATGTTGACAAGCACGGGACTAGAGCCGTTGCGGAAGCATTTGTTAAATATCTTTACACACCAGCCGCCCAAAGAGAATTTGCTAAGGCGGGCTTTCGACCTGTTGATCAGACAGTAGCAGCAGAGGTAACTAAGCAATATACCCCAATTAAAACCCTCTTTACTGTCAAAGATTTGGGTGGTTGGGATGCTATCCAGAAAAAATTCTTTGATGATGGGGCTATTTTTGACCAAGTTCAGGTGAGCAAATAAAAAGAATTATGACGACATCTGTGCCTGCTCAAGGCAATTTTATTACTAAGTTCTCCTGGCCCTGGCGGATCACTATTGGGTATCTCGCGTTCATGCTAGCGTTGCCGGTGTTAGCATTATTTTTAAAAGCTGGGACAGTCAAACCCGCTGATTTTTGGAAAATTGCCACTAGCCCTATAGCCTTGGCTACATATGATGTTACCTTTGTCACATCATTGATAGCGGCAGCTATTGACGGAGTTTTTGGCTTATTAATTGCTTGGGTTTTAGTGCGCTACGATTTTCCGTTGAAACGGATTGTCGATGCCGCGATCGATTTACCATTTGCCTTACCAACATCAGTTGCGGGTTTAACCCTGGCATCGGTGTACAGCGAAAATGGCTGGATTGGTTCGCTCTTAGCACCTTTTGGCATTAAAGTCGCATTTACTCGTTTGGGTGTAGGTGTGGCGATGTTATTTATCTCTTTACCTTTTGTTGTGCGGGCAATGCAGCCAGTGTTACAAGAAATGGAAAAAGAAATCGAAGAAGCTGCGTGGTCTTTGGGAGCCACTCAATGGCAAACATTCTGGAAGGTTCTGCTACCACCTTTGTATCCAGCGCTATTAACAGGTATTGCCCTCGGATTTGCTCGCGCTGTGGGGGAATATGGCTCAGTGGTGATTGTTGCTTCTAATATGCCATTTAAGGACTTAATTGCCTCGGTGTTGATTGTCCAACGATTAGAGCAGTACGACTATGCCGGAGCGACTGTGATTGGCACTGTACTATTGATAATTTCGCTATTGATTCTTTTGGCTATTAACTTATTACAAGCTTGGGGACGGCGTTATGAGCTATGAATTAGCGGGGAGTTCTTTACAGTCAGGTATAGCGAATTCAAATTCCAAGGCTAAACGTGGCGGTTGGGTGAAAGTTGTTTTAATTTCGGTAACGCTTGTCTATTTAAGCTTGATTCTGTTCATTCCCGCCGCCAATGTCTTTGTGCAAGCGTTTAAGTTTGGGGTTGAGCCATTCTTCAAAAACCTCACAGAACCAGCTTTTACCCATGCTGCTCAACTTACCGTCCTCATCGCCCTGATTGTTGTCCCGATCAATACAATATTTGGACTTTGTGCCGCCTGGGTAATTGCGCGACATCGATTTCGCGGTCGCTCTTTTTTTATCAGCCTTTTAGATATCCCATTTGCTGTATCCCCAGTTGTCGCTGGTTTGATGATTATCTTGCTTTATGGACGCAATGGTTGGTTTGGTCCGTTTTTAGAAGCTGCAAATATTAAGATTGTTTTCGCTATACCAGCAATGGTGTTGGCAAGTGCTTTTATTACTTTACCTTTTGTTGCTCGGGAAATTTTGCCGATTTTAGAAGAAGCGGGTACTGACCAAGAAGAAGCGGCAAAAACCTTAGGTGCGAATGACTGGCAAGTTTTCTGGCGCGTGACGATCCCCAATATTCGCTGGGGATTGCTTTACGGCGTAATTTTGACCAATGCTAGGGTAATGGGTGAGTTTGGCGCGGTATCGGTTGTTTCTGGCAATATTGCCCGCAAAACTCAAACTTTACCACTGTTTGTGGAGGAAGCTTACAAGCAGTATCAGACTCAGGCGGCATTTTCGGCGGCTGTACTACTGGCGGGTCTAGCAGTCGTAACGTTAGTGTTGAAAGAAATTCTCGAACGTAAAACGAGGATTAAAGAAGTTGAATAGGAGAATAATATGACAATTCAAGAGCAAGATTTCAATTTAGAACATGACCGACCGACGCAAACCCGGATTAAGATACATATTCCTCAGGATTTGCATGAAGAACCCGTCATTTCTCGCCTGGTATCAGATTATGGCGTCACTGTCAATATTGAGGCAGCTTTACTAGGGGCAAATATTAAAGACGATGGCTGGTTTGACTTGGAATTACGAGGAAAACAGTCCCAAATCCAAAGCGCCTTAACCTACTTAGACGAATTGGATTTGGAAATTTGGGATGATTCCCAGGACGAACAAGATGGCTGGTAGATTGGCAGAAGGAGAGACGCGTACCAATACGCGCCTTTACAACTGCTGACTGCATTTAAGCCATTTGGTTTTCAATCGCCCAACGCGCTAATTCTGTGCGGTTATGCAAGTTGGTTTTGCCTAACATGTTGGAGACGTGGCTTTCGACAGTCCGTTGACTGACATTGAGTTCTTCGGCAATTTCCCGGTTAGCTAAGCCGCGAGCCACAAACTGCACTACTTTTAGTTCAGTTGGGGTGAGTTGGACATCAAAGGGAACCTGAATTCGAGAACCGTTTTCTCCGCCTTTGGCTTGGTGTTCTTTCCAGCGAATAGTCTGCTTCAGGGAAGATTCTACTTGCGCCACCAATTCTTCAGGTTCAAAGGGCTTGACCATGTAGACATCTGCGCCTTTGTTGAGACCCTTGACTCGATCTTGGCTTTGACCTTTGGCGGAAAGGAAGAGCACAGGAATCCAGCTAGTACGTTCGTTTTGCCGGACTTGCTCGACAAATGTATAGCCGTCCATTTCCGGCATCATGACATCACAGATAATCATATCTGGAATGTCCTGCTCTAGAATTTCCAAGGCTTCTCGGCCATTTTCA
>JBBQRU010000167.1:0-10403 GCA_038214545.1 Cyanophyceae cyanobacterium
TTCAAAGCGGTCGCTTTGTTTTAATAACTGTTGTAGACGTTGTTTTTGTTCTGAGTTTAGAAAGTCTTTAGTAGGCATTGTACGTGGCTGCCGAAGTTATCTCTCTCTATTATATGCAAATTGTAGGCACAACAGCTTAGCAGTGCGTATCTCATTACTAAAGAAAAAACGTTGTAGAAATACACCTGAATTATTGTTATCAACTTGGTCACTCATTTCCGTTTCCCTTTAAAACTCAATAACAAAAATAGCCCTCCAATTCGCAATTCGCAATTCGCAACTAACTACCCACTCCAATTCGCAATTCGCATTTTTACCTACGTATAAATGTGTTCCATTGAATATTTATAATATGTGTTTTATCTTTCTTGGCAATTGCGAATTGCGAATTGCGAATTGTTAATCGTGTTGTCAAGAGCACGACTACTTGAATCTGAAAATCAACTTTAAAATAACTAAATGTGATTAGGTATCACTTTCGATTTTCCTCACCATTAGAGTTATCTTTTATACTGTTATTTTCTGGGCTTGTTGTTAGCCAAGGGCGTATCCGCAGTAAAAATCCTAAAACTAACAAAAATAGGCAAGCAGCTAATATCTTATTCTCAGAAATTTGTAACAAGCCGTGAACAATCACTTCTCGTAGTACAGATACCATTGCTACTTCTACTGCTACCCCAACCGAAATCCGACGCTCTTGTAAATAAATTACTAGGAGTCGGAACAACTCAACTAGAATTAGCAGAAATAAGGTGTCAGAAGTTACTTCTTGGATATTACGGGTTTTGACCAAGGCGAACAACATATCTCCTAACTGGAGTAGCATGGCACAGAATAGTGTAATGCTCAAAGAGAGCACTATAAAATCTTGAAGTAATTCCAGCTTGCGAACAATCCAAATCCGCTTCACCAATTTCGCCCAACGGTTAAGTTGGCGTTGCCACCGTCTGTACATTCAAGTTTTCTCTAGTTTTGGTAGGTTCCTCATGTAAATACTTTACACAGTAAGCGATCGCTCCATACAGAATTATGCAAAGAAATACGCTTTCTGGTAATTATTTCGGGAACACATTTTCCAGAGTGTCAACTGCATCCAGCACAGGAGTAGCAAGACGACCATACTCACTTGGCGACTTTGCCGCTTCAAGACGGCTAACTAAGCTGTCAAACTTTTGCGCTTGAGCAGATCCTCCATAAGCTTCAATCGATGGGCGCAATACATCCCAAGTTTTACGCATCTCGCCAGCTGTTGTTTTTAACTCAGATGTGTTTCCTGCTGCCGACAAGATTTCCAGTTCACGTCCGTAGTAGTCCAGTAGCGTCACCTGAACTGGCATTTTTTGTTCAAATGGTACACTTATGTTGGCGGCAATTAATGTCACTTTGTTGGCATTAACTATTGCGGCTTGACGATCCTTCATCGCTACAGCCTTGTCAAGCACAGCGATGGTTCTGTCTAGCTGAGCAACTTCTGATCCCTTGATATCAATCTGGAGGCGTTTAGCTGCATCATGAAGCCGGGTAAGATTAAATTGAGCTTTTGTCCAGTTGTTCACTTTTGCCATGTCGTAAATATTTTCAGCGTATTGACCGACATTGGTAAGTGAGCTTGGCATCTGAGGATTTTTAATAGCCCCGTTCCTTTGAGGAACCTCAGCAATTTGGGTATTAGAAGGAAGTGCATCTGATTGACTAGATTGGCTTGCAGACATTGCTCGGACAAATCCACCAAAAGCCATAGTACCAACTACAGTACCTGCGAGAATAACTGTCTTTAAAGTTTTCATTGTGAGAAATCTTTTCCATTTAAGTTTGTACTTTAACTCTAGACAACGAATGTCAAGAACTCGGAAAGATTGCTCCGCGAAGAACTCCGCGTTACCTCTGCGCCCTCTGCGTTTCAACTCCCCTCATGATTGATAAATTTTAGCCTCCATCAACCTCCTCACCATCTCCCTCCGCACTTCATTTGCGACTCGATTACCTCTTTGGCAGTTCTCTAATTTAATATTATCGATATAAAATTTAATAGTAAATTTGTTAAAGTCATTATCAAAGTTACCCAGCCTAATTGTCGGTTCTCTCCAAAAATCGGTAGAGGCTTTAAATTCTACCCTCAGCCATTGAACTAAGTTGAGAATAATATCATCAAGTCTAGTTTCATAGGCAGTTGGACTAGATATTTTTTGCGATAGTTTGCTAATTTTTGTTTCTAATAAAGATAGTTTGGTTTCCCATTCATCCATTAAAATTGGTCGATCTTCTTGGTGTAAGTTTGGGTCTTTTAACCAGGCTTCGTACCAGGCTCGAATTAGGTTGATAAGTGTCTCTGGATTGTTTTCAATATCTAAGCCGATGTATTCTATGATTTCTTGATAATATCTTTGGATAGCTTTGATTTGTTCGTCTGATAGTCCTCCTGTTTCTACCATTTTGATGGTTTTTGTGAGGAACTCAAAGTTATGTTCAATTTTTTGCAGTTTTTCGTTGACTTTTTGTTCTGCTAATAGTCTGAGTTTTCCCGCTTCTTGTTTGGAAATACCATCTTCTACTGTTTTCTGGCTTTGACTATCATCAATATATTGGAGTTTCTCGGTAATATTTCCGAGGATGTCTGGGTGGGAAAGGACGCTTTGGCGCAATATTTCTGTTGCTTGGACTAAATCTGTGTCTCTTTTGACGTTGACTTCAATTGTTGTGGCGAAATGGGTAGTCGGACGAGTTAAGTTAATAATATCTTTGTTTACTAATGAGGCGTTTGGGATATAGACTTCGCAATCGCTATCTACTAAGTATAGTTTGGATACTCGCAATCCAATATTTTTGATCACTGCCATTGATGAGGTATCTGTCATCGAAATTACATCGCCAAATTGAAATGGTGTATCAATTAGCAGGACTAAGCCACTAAAAAAGTTGGCTAATATATCGCGGAGTCCAAAGCCGAGGACGAATGTTAATCCGCCAAAGGCTACCCAAATTCCTGTTAAGTCAATTCCTAGGGTTTCTAAAAATAAGAATGTGCCGAGAAGATAAGTTAAAATTGGCAGCAGTCTTTCGAGGATGGGAACGAGCACGTCATCCCATACTGCTTCGGTTTGTTTGACGTAAGCGCGTAAGTAATAGGTGACTACTTGGGTGAAGAGTTGGGAAATTAAGTAGGTTAATGTGACTACTATTGCGGCTGTGATTCCGCGCTTTGTCCAGTCGATTATGGAGGATTTGTGTAGTTTGTCGAAGGCAAGTTTGACCCAGATTAAGGCGGTAAGGATGATTAGTGGATTTTGCGAGACTCCGAGGATTACTAGGGCTAGTGAGTTCTCTAGGCGGCGGAATATGGGGCGGAGGATGAAATGAATGGTGGTGTATACCAGGAGGGTGCTGAGTAGGGAAAGTGCAAGGGTGAGGGCGAAGGACTTTTGGCTACTCAGTATAAGAAGTGATAAATATGACCTGGCTGTTTCTAGGGCTTCATGCGGAATCATGTCTATGAATGATTACAGGTCTTTCTTTAGATTAGCAGGTTGGGGGTACGGAGTTTGTACGCGGGGCTACAGGGGGAGGGGAAACGCGGAGTTCTTCGCGGAGGGGGCGCGGAGTTCTTCGCGGAGAAAGAATTAGAGGGGTTTGGGGTGCATTCCTAGTTGGGTTAGGAGTTTTTCGTCTTGCGATCGCTCGGGGTTTGCGGTTGTCAAGAGTTTTGGGCCGGTGAAGATGGAGTTGGCTCCGGCTAGGAGACAGAGGGTTTGGAGTTCGTCGCTCATTTGGGTGCGTCCGGCGCTTAGGCGTACCATTGCTTGGGGGAAGAGGATGCGGGTGGTGGCGATTAGGCGGACTAGTTCTATTGGTTCTATGGGGGGGGCTTCGGCTAGGGGGGTTCCGGGGACTGGGTTTAGGCAGTTGATGGGGATTGATTCGGGGGTGGTTTCTAGTCCGTAGAGGACTTCTAGGAGTTCTAATCGATCTTGGAGGGTTTCTCCCATTCCGACAATTCCGCCGCAGCAGACTGAGATTCCGGCGGCGCTGACGGCGCGGATTGTTTCTAGGCGGTCTTGGTAGGTTCTGGTGGTGATGACTTGAGTGTAGTAGTTGGGTGATGTGTCTAGGTTGTGGTTGTATGCTGTGAGTCCGGCGGCTTTGAGTCGTTCGGCTTGATGGGGTTTTAGCATTCCTAGGGTGCAACAAACTTCCATTTCTAGGGCGGCTACTTGGCGCACCATTTCTAATACTCTTTCAAATTGTTCGTTGTCTTTGACTTCTCTCCAGGCTGCACCCATACAGAAGCGGGTGGAACCGTTAGCTTTGGCTATTTTTGCTTCGCTGAGCACTGATTCGACGCTGTTTAGTTCTTGGGCTACTAGTTCGGTTTTGTTGTGGACGCTTTGGGAACAGTAGGCGCAGTCTTCTGGACAGAGTCCGGTTTTGATGTTGCTGAGGGTGCAGAGTTGGACGGCGTGAGGGTCGTGGTATTCTCGGTGGGTTTGTTGTGCCTCGAATAGTAAATCGGGGAGGGGTTGATGGTAAATTCTGGTGATGCGATCTAGTGTGGGAGACATAATAGGATGGGCACGCTTCCGGTACAGATTAAATATCTTACTCAAATAAGGTCATGGGCATGACACGATCGCATAGATTTTTCACAGGGGCGATCGTTAATCGAACTGTGATTTTTTGGTTTTGTTTGAGTCTGTGTTTTACGGGTCTTTACGTTACTTTGGCTTTGTGGCGGGCTTTTCCGAGTAATGTTGTCGGGGATAATGCGCGAGAGTATGTGTCTTGGATGTATCGGTACCAACAGCCGGATTTATTTCCTCATGATTTAATTGCTGATTATTTTCAGTCGATTACGCCGATTGGTTATGGTGGGTTGTTTCGGCTGTTGGCGAGTCTTGGCGTTGACCCAGTGCTGGCGAGTAAATTATTACCCATCGCTGTTGCTTTCTTGACGACATCTTATGGTTTTGCTGTTTGTCTGCAGCTATTACCAGTACCAATGGCTGGTTTTATCACTACATTAGTGCTGCTTCAGAGTTTGGCAATGCATGATGATTTTGTCTCTGGGACACCTAGAGATTTTATTTATCCTTTATTTCTGGCTTTTTTATATTATTTATTTACAGAGGCGTTTTTACCTTGTTTGGTCGCGATCGCCTTAGTCGGATTATTTTACCCACCGATAGCTTTTATAATTACGGGTGTGTTGTTATGGCGGTGGCGGGTAGACTTACGACTTTGTGTGGCGGGTGTCTTGGTTGCGGGTGCTGTCATCTTACCTTTCGCTTTACAATCAACGGCTTTTGGTCCAACTTTATCTGCGGCTGTCGCCAAAACCATGCCAGAGTATTTGTCAGGTGGACGAGTTAGCTATTTTCATCTTTCTCCTCTGAGTTTTTGGCTGGATGGTCGAGATAGTGGCATTCTCGCTTTAATGAGTCCACCTCTGTTATTCATCGGTTGGCTTTTGCCAATATTATACCGATTTCCTCAGCAATTTCCTTTGACAAAACGAGTCAATAAAAAGGTGCAAATCCTGCTTATTGTTGTTTGTGCCTCTGTAGTCATGTTTTTCATCGCTCATGCAGTTGCTTTTAAATTACATTGGCCAAGTCGCTATACGCACCATACTTTCCGGATAGTATTTGCCCTTTGCGCTGGGATATCAATCACTATCATGCTGGATGCAGTTTTTGCTTCCGCACGCCGACAACTCGCACTGTTAGCTACATGGGTTGTTCTGGTGGGATTAATGCTTTTTCCTCTGTGTCTGAAATCTTTTCCGACAACTCCTTTTGTCACCAGTAGTACGCCGGATTTATATAAGTTTTTACAAACCCAACCTGAAAATAGTTTAATTGCCTCTTTAGCTGGCGAAACAGATAATATCCCGGTTTTTGCTCAACGTTCTATTTTGGTAGGTAAAGAATACGCTCTCCCTATCCATACCAAATATTACCAGCAATTTCGCCAACGGATGCTTGACCTGATTACTGCCCAGTACAGCCTAGATATTAATCAGGTCAAAACTTTTATCAACAAATATGCAGTCAATCTCTGGATCATCGAACGTTCTGCATTTCAAAAAGAGTATCTTACTGATAACCGTTTTCTTAAACAATATCAGCCAGCTAATATCGAGGCGATCGCACACCTCCAGCAAGGAACATCAGCAATAACCAAAATTATGCCACTTTGTACTGTGTTTGCGGAAAAAAGCTTGGTTGTGCTCAATGCGGAATGTATTGCTAAGTAGAATTTTCGCATCCTGATTTGAATGAGAATTTAGTTATGTTTGATTCCTGATTCAAAGGTAATTTTTTCAGATTGATAATTTGGCGGTTCGATATGAATCATGACTCGGACTGGCTGAAACCGCTGTTCGAGATGTTTTTCTACTTCCTCTGTAATATGATGAGCCGTTTCCACGTCGGCGGCTTCGACGATTAAATGCATTTCGATAAATACCTGGCGACCTAGAAGACCGCGAGAAGCGATATCGTGGCAATTAACCACTCCCGGAACTTCCATCACAATCTCATTAATTGCTTCTGGCGCGATCGCAATCTCATCCACCAGCCAAGGTAAATTTTCTTTTAAAACTGACCAGCCACTGGTAAACACCATCACCGCGACCGGAAAGGACAAAATTAAGTCCAGCCACTGATAACCCAACCACACACCGATTAAACCGCCAAGGACTGCGATTGTCACCCAGACATCGCTCATCGTATGTTGGGCGTCAGCGATTAAAATTGAGCTACCTACCCGCTGACCTTCTCGACGTTCATAGTAGGTGACAAAGATATTTATTCCCAAAACTAGCAATAGCAGCCATAACTCTGATGGAACGATTTTTATTGGTTGGCTGGCGTGAAGCAGGCGATCAATCCCCGCTTGCAGAATTTCAAAGCAGGCGACACCTAAAAAAGCGGCAATTCCCAATGCGCCAACCGCCTCAAATTTGTGGTGTCCATAAGGATGTTCGCGATCGGGTACTGGTGAAGAAAATTGGCTGCTGACTAATCCTAAAACGTTACTGGCACTATCTGTGACGCTGTGTAAGGCTTCCGCTAGCAAGCTCAGAGAACCAATAGAGAACCCTAGAGCGGCTTTCAATGCCATCACAAATAAGTTGAGTAAGAGGGTTAGTATCAAAACCCTGCGAACTGTCGGGCGGTTATCGACGATCATAGAGTACTGCTGGCTAGAGTGCAATGAGTTCTTATATTAAATCTAATCTAAAACTAAAAATGAACAAATTATTTCAAACCCTTGTGTCGTCAGGATTCTATCTGTCATTAATGACAGATACATTGTTTGTCTTCTTGCAAGTATTTATAGTTAGTCGGGCTGCAAAGCCGCTTAATTCCGTGCTTGTTACAGAGTAGTAGATAAATAATTTAGCATTAACAATTTGGGTAATGGAAATTTCCGTAGTCTGATCCCAAACTCCGGTATTATAAAGAAGCGATTAAATTAGCGCTATTATTCCGATAGATAACTGATGTCCTCAAGCCATCTGACATTGAACCTAATCGAAGGTTCTGTCTCTTTCAAATTTTCGCCCCAAGCAGCACGAGAATTACAGTCCGCGATCGCCCAAATTATGGAGCGTCTACAAGCGGCTACAGTTAAAACTACTCCTGGTCCCAAAGCTAATCCCCAGCGGCCGATCGAATATCAGCACACTGGGGAGGTTTTTTTAGAAGTTTTCTGCAATCCCAATATCTGGCCCACTCCCTTCGCTGCTAAAGTTCTGATTACTTTGCGAGATGCCAGTATCCGCCTGACCACAGAAGCAGAACTGACCCGTGTGATTGAAGATGTCAATCAGTATCTGGATCAAGTTGACTCGTAACCACTCTTAATGCTAGTCGTTATCCCATTCTTCGCGACCAATTAAATCCCCAATGCGATCGCGTAACAGGAAATCACATTTTTCTAATTCGCATTCGACGCAAACCCACTCTCTTGCAGGAATGTACTGGCAAAGAGTGTAAATCGGCTGTTGTCTGCCGACCACGCCCTTATGAACTAAGCGGCGGGCTTCGTCTTGGATTACGTCCAGAGAGTATTGGAGAGAAGGAATTGTACTGATGGTCATAATTTTCACTCAGAGATCAACATTTATATAGGTTTCTTAGCTCAGACGGCTGGGACTCAAGGCGCAGATGTAGCTGTTGTTACTAAATTCCTGTAATCAACTATACGGCGCTATATTCATTTTGGCTGTACATAATCTAAATTTATATTAAATTATGTTTAACAAGTTATGGATCGTTGACAAGGTAAAGTTTTATAACTATTACTTTATCAAGCTTCCATCTCATCTTCTTCACAATTCCGTGTTTATCGACACCATTTTTCTCCTCTTCCTTCATACCTTAACTTGCAGCAAGTGGTTTGCTCATCTTCATCTAGAGAGTTGACTTAAATTGAGAATAGTGCTCAAATCTATACCATTCTGGTAATTCCGGTTGTTATCTCAGAGCAAATCTATGTGAAGCCCTAAATTCACCGTCTAAAAACTAACACAAATAAAAACTGAATTCGGGAAAATCAAGCAAAATAAATCCGTAAAACCGAGTGACTGTAAGGCAAAAAGAATTGACGACGCCAAATATTCACACTGGTTAATTTAGATCTTTTATGCACTATTCGTACCGCTTCCACCTCAGTGTTAGACTGTATACACATAACTGTAACAATTGTCTCCTATCTACCAGACTATCCAAATAGGTAGAAATTCCGGTTTAACGAGTTTTTCATAGCGATAAGTTTTTTAAATAAATTAAATACTCACCCAAACCAATAAAAAGGTGTGATGTGCGAAGTGTGGTGACACTGGAAATTATCCCTATACCCCACACCCCACACCTTCCCGAAGCGCCTATTCCTCCGGTCGAATATCCAACTGATTCAGCAGAGACAAGACTTTAGTCCCACGTTCGATTGACGGATCTTCAATAAACACAACTTCTGGGGTGCGCCGCAGACGGACACGCGAGCCTAATTCGCTGCGGACATAGCCAGTAGCCGACTTTAATCCTGCCATTGTGTCGGCTTTGGCTTCGTCGCTGCCATATACACTCACATAAATTTTTGCGTGTTGCAAGTCACCAGAAACGATCACATCAGTTACACTTACCATACCTGTACCGATGCGATCGTCTTTGATCCCATTGAGCAACATTTGACTGACTTCGCGTTTAATTAATTCGGAAACGCGAGAAACACGACGATCTGTAGCCATAAAATTTTCGCCTCCTGACAGAGGTTTTGCGAATTCAGTAACTGTGAAAGACTTGAGACATGCTCCATCTAAACTGGATTTAAACCCAGCATGGCGCGGAGTGTAAACCCAGTAAAGACAATAGCGGCGATCGCAATGAGTGTAAAGACGATCGCTGTACTTGGTCGTTTGAATAACCAGATGATTGGAGCGAAAGCGTTGACAAAGACCCCTAAAATAATAGTGACAAAATATCGGGGGTAGCGGGAGATATTTTCCCAGAATCCGTCGAACATTCTGTTTTACACCCGTTTATAATTGTAATGGTTTGAGTTTATTGTAATTCAGTTAGAGTGGTTTCTGAGTTATCGGCTGGCGATCGCGACTCAAAAAAATAATTTAGTTATATATAGGGATGGTAGTTGCACGTTTATCAGCACAACCACCAACAGATCTTCGCTCACTTATTTAGCCTGCTTGTTGTTCGACACAGCTGTTACGGATCGACCACGCATCTGCTAACAATTGCGTCCACCGCTTTTGTAACTGCTTCGGAGTGCATTTGAGAGTTTTCGCGATCGCTTGGTCGCTGTTTTTCGCACTTTTGAGGTGCAACATTTGTTTCTGTTCGGCGGAAAGCTGGCTAACGAAGCCTTCCCACTGTAGCGACGACAGACCCAACTTGTGTTCGAGATCCGCGCCTAACCATTGGTGTACTAGTTGCCATTGGTGAGTGCGAGAGAATTTTTCCATATGATATTTAAACCGTTGCTGGAGATAGTCGCGTTCCCGGCTGGTTAAACCGAGCATTTGGTCAATCTCTGGCGCGGAAAAATCTTTAAGTTTTAACATCAGGTAATCGACACAGTCGGTTTGACCTTCAGATTCTAGATATTGTACCAGTTCGGAGATAATTCGCTCGCGATCGCATTGCTCGCCCGGATCTGTCGGCATACTCATCATTTGCGCCCGTACCTGTTGGACGGCGGCGGAACGTTGGTGAGATTCCGCTTCTTCGCTTCTAGCGGATTCCACAGCCATTTCAATATCCACAGTGGTTTCTGGTGGCTGGCGACGGGCAAAACTCTGGGCGCGGAGGACAATCAATTGCTGATTAAAAGTCCCTGGTAAGTTAATCCGGCGCTTGGCGTACTGTTCTGTAAACGCCATATAC
>JBBQRU010000168.1:0-10205 GCA_038214545.1 Cyanophyceae cyanobacterium
CCAGGTTTGCCCCACTCAGGTTGATCCAGTTGAGGCTTGCACCGTTCAAGTCAGTGGCAGTAAAATCCCGCTCTCCATCTGCATATCGTTTTTTTAGTTCATTAGCTTTCATAACTGCTTGCTTCGTCAAAAGATTGTTTGCGCTAACCCGTTACCAATAAATATAGCTTCTAACTTTTCTGAACTACGTAGCATAGGCGACCAATAACTGGTTTATCTATTTCTAGTGTTAGGTTTTTTAAACCTCGTAAAAAAGGTAACACGTTATCAGTCTTGGAACCATCTAAACTGGTGCCATCAGAATTCCATTCTTGCCACCATTTTGGTTCTATTAATTCTTTAGCTACGAGATCGATCGTATAAAAATAAGTCCCATCTTTTAAAAGTGTCGGATCGATTTTTGTATTTACATATATGTTTTTATCATCAACTAACTCCGAACTGTTAAATGTTAATGCTTGTTGAGTAGACTGATTATTAGGCGCTTGTTCTTTAAAGCTTTTAGTGGCTGGATCGAAAACTTTTACTTTTATATCTACACCCAAAGAATCGTTTCTGTCACTAGAGTCAAGTTTAGCTTTTAAAGTATAAGGCAACGGCTCGTAGGAAGTTTTATTTTTGAAAGTATCATCTTTACTAAGACTGCTATTTATACTTAAAAGTTCAACTGGTTGCTCGTTGGTTTTTAAAGCTACATTAATATTATTACTTTTCACCCACATAGTTTTTAAACGATTGATGCCTTTTGGGAATTTAGTAGATTCTTTTTCTAGACTTAAAGTTGACAATTCTTTAATTAACTGCGGATAAAAAATAACTAAGTGTGTGACATCGATAAAATCTGCTCCCTGTCGATTCATTTCGGAATAAAATTGTGCTATGTTCTCATAACTTCCTAGGAAAATTACATAAAATGGATGAAACTTTTCGACTGGTTTTCCTTCCGTGTTGTAGGAAAATTTATCTCCTCGAATTCCGACATCGTATACCATCCCATTAAATTGACTTTTAACTGCTAAAATTCCTACTGCATATCCTTTTTGCAAGTATTTCGATTTCAAATTGTCTAAAAGTAAATTCATATCGGAGTCTTTTTGATACAAATCAGTTACTACAATTGAAACTACATTAGGATTTTTACCTTTATCTGGGCTTGAGTTAGCCATAGCCGTTTCAATTTGACTCTCTTGAAAAACCACTTCACTACCGCTATAAAAATCTGGAAGTTGTGCTTGTAAGTAAGCTTCCCTGTTTTTTAGCTGTTGACTTTCCGTGCCAAAACGATAGTACTTAATAGTAGATTGAGATTTTGACCAACCTGTGGTAGCGGCAGTATCCAACAAATTTAAGGTCTTGATATAGTTACTATTGGTAAAATTCTTAACAAATCCCTGCATTGATGGGGTTCCGTCAAGGTGGATGGCAATAGTAATATTACTCGACTTCTGGTTAGTCTTCTGGCTTTGGTTGTTGGTGATTCCTGGGGAAACGTCACAGGTTAAATCGACGTTAGAGGGTGCTTGACAGGCACTCAGCAGTAGTAACGTAGCAACGAGTACTAATCGGTTTGCTTTACTCGTGCTAGTGGTTGATGAAGATTTGTGAAGATTTTTGACATTCTTGATATATATTCTAAGTAAATGTATCATAGGATACTTTTATGCCAAATATTGGTTGAAAGCACAGATTGACATTTACAGTACTGTAGCAGACTGGGCATATATAGGGGCAACCACAGGGGATTGCCCCTACGAACCGCTATGTAGCGAACCGCTATATGTAGTGTAGCTGCGTAAGTCCTGATTTAGAGCATATCAGAATAAATGCTGAGTATCAAACAGTATAATCACGTAGTTTTGTATTTTTATTTCGCCTAGGTACGTAATTATACGGAAATTCTCTTTATTGTATTGACATAGTGCTTTCCATAGTGGTTTAATAAACAGGTAGGCATAATTAAACACGCCATCTCTGGCGGAAAAATATACGGAGATCCCGGATATGTGGTGATAAATGTATAACTAGATACAAAAAACTGCCTAACGAAAGGCTGAAACGACGATTATCTGTGCGTATAAGCCTAACTTATCACCACAAAGCCGAGAGAGCCGAATTTTAGTCAAGCAAAAAATTTAATTTAACAAAAGTTAAACTACTGGAAACTCGATGGAACCGTGGATAGTAGAAATTATTCGGATCATTGTCCTCAGCTTGGTTGGCGCTGCTTTGGTGTTTTTGGTACAGCCTTGGCTTTATAAAAGTGGTGCTATTTCTCTGAGTGATGTCGATCCAGAAAGTTGGGTTGGTGGCAATTACACTAACGGAGCTGCCATTGTATTCGCTGTTGCAGTTATTTCAACAGCATTGTGGTACTTGGTTGGCGCAAAAGCAAAAGTCAGGGGAGCCCATGATGTCTCACGGATGGGACTGATATGGTGGCTATTTATGCTCCTGCCCATTCTGGGTATTGGCGTTGCTCTGTATTTTTTTAATGGCAGTAAGGATGCACTGCTCTCGCTTGCCAGTTTTTATGTGTTTGACGTACTATTCCTGTTTTGGTTTTCTACGGCAATCAATTCTCCACTAGCAGTTAAGTTTCTTGTTCCAGGTTCATTTTTCTTACGTCGCTTATTTAGGTTGGGATAATGGGAATTTATATTATATCAATAGGTGGTACTGGGTCTAGGTGCGTTGAAGCAATTATTCATTTAGCTGCAACTGGTCTGTTTTCTGAAGAACCAATACGAGTCTTATTTATAGACCCAGACAAATCTAATGGCAACTTAGAGCGAACCAAAGAAAGTCTAAAAGTATATGAAAAGTGTTACATTCGGGTGGCAAAGGATATAGGAAAATTTTCTTGGATGAAGACACAGATAGAGTCATCAGAATGGGCTCCACTCAACGACAGTATAAATAAAAATTTAGGGTCTTTTTTTAAGTATGAAAATTATAAACAAAATAATCCAGCATTAGGACACCTTTTTGATGTTCTATATACTAAGGAAGAGCGAGAAGCCAATTTGGATGTAGGCTTTCGAGGACGACCTGCTATTGGTGCAGCTATCATGAGCCAAGTCAACTTAGATGAAACAAATCACGAAACTTGGAGTAAATTAATTCAAGATATTAAGCAAGATATAGGTGCATCTGGAAAATATCCAAAAATATTTCTGTGTGGCTCTATTTTTGGAGGGACAGGGGCATCTGGGTTTCCGACCATTGGAAAATTGATTCGTAATAAGTTGAAATCGATTACGGATGGAGAGCAGGTAAAAATAGGTGGTTTACTGATGTTACCTTATTTTCAGTTTGCAGTGCCACCTGAAAAAGCTCAGGATGAAAAAGTATATGCTCGTCCAGAACAGTTTTTGCTAAATACTGAAGCGGCTTTAAATTACTACGTAACCCAAGCCAAAGAAAAGTTTGACACAGTTTATTTAATAGGCGATCAGGATTTAGCATCTGTCAAGCAATTTAGTGTAGGCAAAAATAATCAAAAAAATGAGCCTCACTTCGTTGAATTATACGCAGCACTAGCAGCTAGACATTTCTTGTTGAGTCCAAGCACTCCACCAGTTGTACTTATTAGCCGCAACGATCCTAGATGTATAACTTGGAAAGATCTACCAGAAAGTAATGAAGTTAAGCGAGAGCTTGTTAATGCTACTCGATTTGCGTTTGCATGGATAACTGGAATCGATCCTGAATTGACCATTGCCCGTGAAATGGGAGTGAAAAATTTCCAAACTAAAGCACCTTGGTTTATAAAGTACTTTCGCCCTGCTCAAGGTTTTTTAGGTAAGATACTTACAGGAGAACAAACAAATCTCCCTGATTTTAATGAACAAGAGCAGCAAGACGCAATAAAAAATATCACTCAATGGTGTGAAACATATTTGCGCTGGCTCGGTAGTCTGCATTACTCGGTGGATAACGTTGAATTATTCAAGCGTAGTGCTTTTACAGATCCGAACGGACAGCTCAAAAAAGAACTTGACAACTTTCCAGAACTGGTGATTGATGGTAATATAGGAACTAAGCAACAGCAGGATACAATTCAAAGGTTGAAGGAAAAACTGGATGAAAAAAAAACAGATAATAAGGGCGCGATAGGACTAGCCAAGGATCTATACCTTCTTTGCAAAATCTAAGTGGACAAGTAGCAACATGAATGGAAATAATATGGACACATCATCCTTTTTTTTACTACCCAAGCTAAAATTTGATGATACTGATATAAAACCAGGTTCAGCTGGAGAATGGAATCTCCAGCATTCTACAGCATTTCAAGATGTAGCATCAAGCTTAGAAGTAGCATCGCCAGGGCGTGATAGTACTGTCAGTTCTATTCCCGATATGTGGGCACGCCCATTATCAATGGAAATGGCATTATATAACGATAAATACCCTTTGCGGATTCGGATGATTGAAGAGTGGCAGGGAATGTTAGCAGCTCTAGCTCTAGCAGAGGTACGGAATTTTAATATAAAAGCTGAGTTAATTGAATTAGGGAATCTAAAAGGAAGAGACACTTTTGCCCGTTCTCTATATGAACTTCTACCTTCTCCTAATAACTCTTTATACAGCCTGTCAGATGGCAAACATCCTTGGGAAGATGTTTATGTGTTGCTCTGGAATGGAACACCTGTCGGGATGACTTCACCTAGTACCATAATTTGCCCATCTGAAGAAGCGAATTGGGACACATTAGATTGGTTTAAAGGCGGTCGATTACGCTCTCCAGTACAACCAGTAGATTATTTAAATGTTGATGAAAAAACTCAATTGTGGCTGTGGCTACAAAATATCCGGGAGCAACTGTATCAATATGATGCCGATCAAAACTCGATTAATGTAGCCTCTAAACACTTAACAGATTTTCAAAATAGTTTACGTGTAACTCCAGATCAAAGTCCGAAGCGTAGTATTAAAACTCACTTTTTTGGTGAAGAGTTCAATCGCGGAGTTCTAAAAGCTCTTAATTTTCCTATCCAGGCATTCCCTAAGCCATCCAGTGTCCGCTTAATTCCCAGTGAAGGAAAAACTCCCTTACGCGAACTGATTATTATTCCTGACCCTTACAAAATCATCAGTGCCTGGGGGCAACCAGCACAAGATATATGGATATATGAAAGTACAAATTTAGCTTCTTTCAAATTCAATCAATTACCTACATGGGATGTTGACTCTTTAAAAGAACAAGACGTATTTCTGCAATCATTATTTTTTATAGAACAAGAAAATGCTCTGCCTGGTGGTTTGCTGCCTAGGATGGCTACATCCTTAAAGCACAATGAGCAACCTATCACACCTCTCATGCCCATTAATCCCCGATTGCTGGAATACTTGACCCCAGAGGATCTAATCGGCAAAATTAGCTTTGAGCAGAAAAATACGAACACAGGACCACAAGTACGTGTATTTCTAGACTTGCCACTTTCAGGATTGAATAATGGTACTCCCCCTAAGAACTATCGGATATTTAAAGACTATCCGCTTAACGAAGCAAATGCTTTAACTGACTTACCTGTGATAGAAGTGTGGCCTAACTTCAAAGCTGCTAACTGGCGGGAATACTACGCATTTTATTACAGTAGCAAACTTGAAGATGGTGCTTTCCAAATAACTTGGTCTGGAGCTAGAGACACCTACTCCTTTAAAGGTGTTGGTTCAATCTCGGTTTTTAACAGACCAGATTTTCCAGATACAGGTAACTATCAGATTACCAATCTAGAAGAATTTCCATCATTTATTACTTGCCAGGACAAAAGTAAGAATCTTTTAGGATTGATCTTGTTAAAACCACCTCGTGAAGTGGGAACTACAAACGCTACTACATGGAAAGTTGGGGTAGACTTTGGCACTTCTTTTACTAATGTTTATGTCAACAAAGGTGGTATAGTAGAGCGTTTAAATCTGGAACCATTACATTTTAAAGTCACTGAAAGTAGTAGAGAAGTTCGCTCGCGGGTGCTTTATGAGTATTTTATAGCAGACAACATGGTTCTGCCCATATCTAGTGTTTTGACAACAAGGGGCAATAAGGAAAACAATCGCCCGATTTTTGATGGTCGCATCTATATACCCAGAGATTCTGTGACTTTTAAGCCTAATCTAGATAACTGGATCAAAACCAACCTGAAGTGGGAAACAGATCTCCTTCCTTGGAATCGACTCTTTATCAGACACTTAGCATTACAAATTACGGCTCAAGCTGTAGAAAGTAGCGTTAAGACGATTCAGTGGGCTGTTTCTTATCCCTCTGCCTTTTCGCCAAACGACAAGCGTGGTTATGCTAAAACCTGGGGTGACATTACTAAAGAATTACAGCAAACAACTGGAATTATCCATAATTCACCAACAAAGGAAAAGAATTTTAACTTTTACCGCACAGAAAGCCTAGCAGTCGCCCAATATTACGCTCATTTTATACTGCCGGGAATTAAGGAAAAACTCAATTTAATCAACAGCACATGTATTGATATGGGGGGAGGTACTTCAGATATTTCTATATGGGAAGAAAAGAAACTTGTTCATCAATGCTCAGTCCAGTTAGCAGGTAGAGACTTATTTTCGCAATTTATAGAAAAAAATCCTGGTTTTCTGGAACGTCAATTCCGAGTTAATCTTGCCGATTGGTCAGCATTGCATGGTCCGCCGTTTTATGCCAAGTTAGATGTATTACTCCGTCGAGAGGGTGATGACTGGCTAAAGAATAGAAGAGACGACGTTGCAGACGATCCTGAATTTCAAGGTTTAACCCAATTGATAGCAATTGCTACTGTAGGTTTATACTACTATGTTGGTATTCTTTTGCAAGTTCTTCATGAAGAAGGGAAGTACACTAGGAATGAGATAACTCCTGTCTATGTAGGAGGAAATGGTTCTCGCTTTTTAAACTGGTTAGCGGAGGGAGGTGAGTTTGACGACAGCAGCGAAATAAATGATATACTTAGTCGGATATTGAGTCTAGGTTCAGGTTTTAAGGATACCCAAGAAAACACAGAGTTGAATCCTAGACCTAAAGATGAGGTAGCTTGTGGGTTAGTACTGTATGACAGCCAGCTAGAAGATTTGGACAGTGAAGAAGAAGATCTGTTGATTGTTGGAGAAAGTTGTGAAATTAATGGGAAACCTCTAGACTGGAAATGCCGCCTACAGCTTGAGCAAAGGATTGATGATTTCGCAGTTCCAAAATTAGTGCAGCTACCGAAGTTTCTCAATAGCTTTCACGAGACTCTGCGAAAATTAAAGATTCAAAGTATCAAACCTCTAGAAGGCTATAAAATTAGTGAAAATATTGAAGAAGATAACAGCAAGCTTTGGCGTGATACTGCAAAAGAACTGAGAACTTCTCTGATCAATATGAAGGGCAAGTCATCGAATGAGATTCGTCCTGAACCACCCTTTATTTTAGCATTAAAGGCTTTGCTAACTGTTTTAGGTAACCGATGGGCAGAAAAATGGAAAAGAACAAATTAAATACATTGTTGATTGGGGTTTTAACGCTGAGTTTGTTAGTAGGTTGTGCAGATCAAATAGAACCCCCTAATGCATCAAATACTTCCCCGTCAGAATCTGCCAATAAAACGGCAGCACCAGGAAGTATTAATAGTTTGTTTAGCGATTTCGTGAGCTCATTTCACGAATTTAAAGAGTCTATTCCAAAACAAGCAGATAATATAGATAATACGACATTAGATGATTTAAATAAAAAACTGAATAAAGTAAAAAATAATTTCGATATTTTTAATAAATCTTCACAGGAAAGCCTTAGTAACAAAAATATAGAAGATATAAATAGTAATTTGGAAAAAATAATATTGGTAGTTGGTTCTTTAAAAGATACATCTAATAGTGAAAATGTAAAAAATTGTCAAAATTTATTGTTAAAACAGGGTTACCAAACCCAGAAAGAGGTTACAGGTAATTTTGGAAAGAAAACTAAAGAAAATTTGTTGAAATTTTTAACAGAAAATAATAGTACCGTAAGTAACAAGATAGAGTCCTTAACTACTCAAATTAACCAAAAGATTACTCAATCAGATAATAGTTTACCTCCTTTAGCACAGCAAACTTCAGATTCTAATGCCAAAAAGCCTAATTCAGCTAGTTCACCAAGTACAAGCCCTAAAACATCTAAATCAAGTTCTCCAGAAAGTATTGAGAATAAGGCAAATTTTTTGTGGTTGATTATTCTGAGTACAATTTTAATGGTTTCAACTGTAATTTCAATAATTGCAATTTCAGGATTATTTAACCTTGAAAAAAAAGTAAAAGAGCTGGAGAAACTGGAGAAGAGGAAGCCTAAAGCTAATCAAGAACATAAAGAGAGCGATCGCCAAGTTCTTGATAAAGTTGACGAGCTTACTCGCCAGGTTAATATTTTACGAACTCAGTTGAGTAATTTAGAAGATCGATCAAGTACTAATAAAACTTATTCACCTCCAGGTAATTATACCAGTAGTTCACCCACTAACCAACTAGATCGAGGAATACCACAACAACCTGTTCGCCAGCCCTCTGTTTCTCCCTATCTTAAAGTAGTTCAAGATTATAACTCTGACCCTAACTCCCTATTAAAAAACGCTATAAAAGTCTCTGAGACTGAAGAAAGTATTAGTAGACGTCGTAGTGATAGTAGTCAGCCAGTAATACTAGGAAAAGAGAGTAATGGTAACTATTGGGTTTTAACCGGAGTCAGCTCGACTGACTGGCTAGTTCCAAAAATTAACCTAAGTATTGATCCGTATAATATTGAGACAGTTTACTCTCTGTTTACCTGTAATGGTCAACCAGAGTATTCCCATAAATTAACACTGCTTAAGCCAGCAAGAGTATCTCGCGTTTCCGGTCGAGATGAGTGGCAATTGGAAGAACGAGGAGAACTTCAGTTTATTTAAACTGAAATTTTCTGGGTTATTTGCGGTTTACGGAGCCCAAGAAGATGCTCCCTCTGGATCTGATGGGGCGACAACTATCTGCAAAACCCCCACGGAGTAAGGGTTTTGCATAAATATTTCAGGACTTACGCACAAACTCTATATATGTCGGGTTGAGCGGTAGCGAAAGGGTGTGCTCAAAACCCGTAGCGAAAATGGCAGAAATATGCTACGCTGTTGTTATTATTACTTAGAAGATAGCAGAAGCCATCCGGTTGCGCAAGTTGGAGAAATTAAAAAACTCTAATAGACGTGGCAGGAAGTCGCAAGGCACTTCTGTTCGAGGGATGAGAAGCCCCCACTCGAATCGTAGGTAAAATCGCTCGACTTACGTGCCATGTTAAGTTTTATTATGGTTTTTAGGAGCAGTAGGTGATAGACAACCTACTAATTTCTAATCCTTTAGGTACCTTTATGATGCTAAAAAAACTTGGACTAAGTTTAGGAATTGCACTCAACCTAATTCTTCCAGTTTCTGCACTGCCAGGACAGAATTTAAAAACAGCTATTCAATGGGCTAGAAATCACCCACTTATTCAAAATCTTTCTAATCATGATTATCCTTATTCCTGTAAAGACTTTAAAGGAAAATACATACAGACTTATAGGGGTAATTATCTGCGCTATTTTGTTTATGTTCACGCTGATAATCATTTTAGCCTAACAGATATTATCTTTGAAAAAATTTATTTTTATCAAGAAGATAAAATCAAATTACTTACAGATATATACGGTTGGAAAATTGCTGAAGATTTTCAAAATTCTAAATATGTTGCAAACATATATACTTATGGGGAGCATTATAAGTTTTATCGAGGCAAGCGTTTTGCCTATATTGTAGAAGGCGTAAAGTTTAATTTTTTATATTTACTACGTTTAGAAGATTTCAATGATGCTGTTAATAATATCAGGAGGGTTGGTGGAGTTTATATTTGTTCTGATGCCGAATAGCTAACAGGACTCAAACAGTTTCTAAGCCCAAACAAAGCCTAAACTGGCTTTGCGTGCAGCAAACACGTCGGCTTTTTCTTGTAGTCAACGCACAAAACAATAAGATGGCGCGACGGCTACGCTACGCTCATGGGAACTGCCTGGTAACGAGAAAAAAAAGTCCCATATAAGTCTGCCCTCACCAGGTTTGCCCCACTCAGGTTGATCCAGTTGAGGCTTGCACCGTTCAAGTCAGTGGCAGTAAAATCCCGCTCTCCATCTGCATATCGTTTTTTTAGTTCATTAGCTTTCATAACTGCTTGCTTCGTC
>JBBQRU010000169.1:0-9935 GCA_038214545.1 Cyanophyceae cyanobacterium
TGTTTCCAGCGTCGCCCTGAGATTACCGCAACGAGCAGAATTATGGTTATTTGACTGTGGCGAAGGTACCCAACACCAAATTATCCGCAGTGACCTGAAAATCAGTCAACTCTGTCGCATTTTTATCACCCACATGCACGGGGATCACATTTTTGGCTTAACAGGTCTGCTGGCTAGTTGTGGCTTGGCGGGAAACGTGCAACGCGTTGATATCTACGGGCCACCTGGATTAAATGACTACCTGCAGGCTGTAGCTCGTTACTCCTACACTCATTTTTCCTATCCAATTAAAGTTCATACCGTCCGTCCGGGTGTGATTTACGAAGATGATGAATTTACAGTGAGCTGTGGTCCTCTGCATCATCGCATTACTGCTTTTGGCTATCGAGTTGTCGAAAAAGACCGTTCGGGACGCTTTGATATTGAAAAAGCCAAAGAATTGGCAATTCCTTCCGGTCCGGTTTATGGTCAACTCAAACGTGGCGAAACCGTAACATTGAACGACGGACGAGTGATTGATGGTTCAACTTTGTGTGGGCCAACAGAAATTGGTCGCAAAATTGCCTATTGTACAGACACAGTTTATTGTGAAGAAGCAGTCGGTTTAGCCCAAGATGCCGATGTATTAATTCACGAAGCAACCTTTGCCCATCAAGATGCTGACATGGCTTTTCAGCGGTTGCATTCCACGTCTACAATGGCAGCCCAAACAGCTTTAGGTGCTGGTGCCCATCGGTTGATTATGACCCATTTTAGCCCCCGCTATGCTCCGGGAAATAACGTGGAGTTAAAAGATTTACTTCAAGAAGCTCGGGCAATTTTTCCCAATACAGAAATGGCTTATGATTTCCTTACTTATGAAGTACCTAGGCGACGGGAGGTTGAGTTAGGTTCGTAGTTGCGCTTTAGCGCACTTAATCTTGAGCGCTAAAGCGCAACTACAAACTGTTAGTTAATGAGGAAAGCGCCTTACCAACTTAGATATCTGTACTTCTATAGCTTCTAAGCGGTCTTCAACAATACTAATGCGTTTGTGGAGAGCGGTTTGGTCTTGCATATTTAGCTGAGCTATATAAATGGCTGTTCCCACTTTCTTCGCTAGCTTCTTGAAGGCTGCTAATTCTTCGTGGGAGTATCCCCGCTCATCAGATCGAGGACCTAAAGCCAGAACTCCAATTAATTCAGGCTTATTCGCGCGTACCAGAATTAACGGTACTAGTAATGGAAATGTTTTGTCTTCTGGGATGACAATCGCTTTACCTTTTTGCAGCTGCTTGGTCAAATTGTAATTCAATGCCAAAGACCGAGCGCGATCGAGTGTCAGGTTGCGAACCTCACTCAGTTGTAGCTGAACGTTGGCGTCGTATAGAAAGATTGCGCCATGTATAATTCCCATAATTTCCATAGTCCGACCGATCAACAGCTGCAATAAGTTAGATAAACTCATCATTGCCTGTGCTTCTGGCAAAAACTCGATAAAATCCTTGCAGAAGTCGGCTGCTTGCGGGTGGAAGTAGTTGTCGATGAAGCTTTCCAAACGTTTGTAAACTGGTCCATATACTAGACCGAGTACTAATACTGAAAGTCCCGCAGCTAATGGCACTTGATCTCGACCGAGTACCTGCCGAAAAATTTCTTCAAATAGCTTTGTACTAGTTTTCCAAAGTGCCGCTAGCAATGCTGTTAACAGACCGTAAACTATCGTCCGGTTGATGATAAAGTCAATTTCCCACAGTCCATAGCGGAAAATTGAAAACCCTATAGATAGTGGGATTAGTAGTTGGGAGAATACGAAGAAAGGATGGTGTACCAATTGCCACAACCAGTCTGAACCAGGTTGTAAGGAGAAAATATACCAAGGTGAATGTGTGACAAAGTCTCCCACCACCCCTGCTGTCAGACCAAACACGACCCATTTGGTTTGTTGTCGCTGTATCGGGCTAGAAACACGAATGTAGCGATGGATTTGAGCGAATACTCCAGTAGAGAACCAGCACATCAACACTACGAACGGAAATGGATGAGGCAATTCGTATGGGTTCCACGGAGAGTAAAAAGGCCAGACCGCTGACCACATCACCAACGCAAAAGTACTGATTTGAGTCCAGCGGAAAACGAATTTGCCATCCGGAAAAACGTAAAAGAAGATAATAAATAAGGCGAGTCCGGTCGCCCGCATGATGCGGAGTGGCAAACTCAAAGAATGTTGTACCACGATCAACGTATGCATGGGAGGAGGAACTGTGACGCCAAACACAATCAGCGCTAAAGCTGTGAATAATGTGATCCATGTTGGTGAACGACGTAAAGCAATCGCCCCCCCAGCGATCGCAAATGCCACCGCCATCAATCCTTCTAACAAAAGAAAAAACCAAATGTAGAAATTATCAGATAGACCTGCTTGGGCTAGGTATGGATGATAATATTCCGTTACCAGATGACTTAGATGTATGTAGCGATCGCTTCCAGTAGCAACACCAGCCAGCAAACACATCACAATTACGAAGAGTACGACAGGCTTTAGCCAAACAGGAGGCGCGTTGCTACGTAAGCTAGCGACATGAGAATTCATCGTTATTTTCCTCTCAATGGCAGCTATTCAGCGCTAGCAGCAGTCGGCGCAGACGAGGAATGATTCATCACTGGAATTGCTCCTATCACCATCAAACCGACACCGACCGTTGCAACTCCCAAACTCATATACCACAGTGTGCGGCGTTTCATCAAAGAAGCCACAGCTGCTAAAGAAATCGCTACCTGGAGAGCTGCCACACTGTAAACAAAATATTGGTGTGCCTGGAAGTTATTCTCAGCTTCTGTTTGAAACTTTCGCGCATCAACGGAGATCGATTGCTTTCGTTGGGCGATATCATTGGTTTTTTGGGCTAAAGATTGGGGAATTGGCTTTCCTAACGATTCTAAAACAGCTTGGGCTGAGTCGCGGATATGAGCTTTGGTAGATGTTGCCTGGTATAAAGTCCACTGATCGGTAGATTTAATCTGGGCAAGCACGCCTTCCTCGGCGAGGAAATTTCCTTGCATCGCCCCCAACGCAGCTAAACCAGCATAAACACCAGTAGAGACAGCAACCTGATTCAGCCATCGCGATTCCTGAGCATTTTTCTCATGTTGCTCGTGGACTTCATGAGCTACCTCATGCATTTGTTCTTGCAAATGCTGCATTTGTTCGTTGACTTCGATTTCCATAATTTTCACCCCAGTGTTAATTAAATTTATGTGTACTCAGATCAATTCGCTTGGCGCATCTTGATAAAACCTGCCTGGGAGACCATACCTTGCCCTTGCTTCGAGAGAATTAAGTTGGCATAAGCTTTACCTGCTTGTTGGTCAATTTGATTATTTTGCTTAACAATCACATACATGAGTCTGGTAATCGGGTACTCATCCTTTTCCGCTGCAGCTACATTTATTTGATTGCGTCGCTCTGGGCATTGAGACGGTGGGATAAAAGGTTCTTGGTAAGGTGTGACAAACTTACCCGAATGCGCCAACGCTAGAGGCTTGATACCACACTGCGGTACAATTTCTGCTGCTGAGGCAAAGTAAATTGCTCCCGGATCGCTTAATCTTTGCAAACCTTCTGTGGTGGTAGTAACAATATGCACAGCCGAACCAAAAGGTTGATTTTCTAAAATTTCTTTCTGAAAAAGTTCCACTGTGCCATTATTGTGTAATGGACGTGAAAGTGGCTTAATTGCTAAATTAGGACCACCTAATTTTTTCCAGTTAGTTATCTTGCCAGTATAAATAGATTTCAGTTGGTCTATGGTAAGTCCGTAAATATTCAGTTTAGGGTTAACTGCAACCGCTACCATATCAATAGCAACACCAATTTGCTCTAGCTTAAACCCATGCTGTTGCGCCTGCTTATACTCGCTTTCACTAATCGGTCGAGAGGATTGGGCAAAGTTTATTTTGCCGTCGATTAACATCTTAATCCCACCATCCAAGCCAGTTTTATTAGCGGTCGGTAAGATGTAATTCAGCTTAAAGTCAGGATGCGCCGCTTGAATTTGGGCATCAGCAATCTGTCTAATTGGTGCCCAAGAAGTGCTACCACCATAGTTAAACACGCCCTGAGGAACATTTTGTACGCTGGTAAAATCTTCTGGCTTGACTACTGTTTGATTCTGTTTGTGATTCGCTTCTGTGGCGTGAGTTTGAGTATGTTTGTTGAACAGCCAAAAGCTACTGCTGGCTAACCCAGCTATAGCCAGGATTGCCAAAGTCAAAACTGGTATTTTGTGTTTGTGAGGCGTAGTCTGTCCCATTTTCCCTTTCCTGTTTTACTTGGGATTAAAAAAGATCCTTATAAATTACATAGGGATCTTAAAATTGAACTTATGCAGATAGCGGGTATTAACGATTTATCAGGTTATTGTAACGGAGAACCGAGGATACTGAGATTGAGCACATGACCACCTGTGACTAAGTAAACTGTTTGGGAAATCGCACCTAAACGCCGGACTAAGTTTCCCAAGCGATCGCGGAAAGTTCTGCCGATTGGGTAAGCTGGTACTACACCCCAACCTGTTTCCTCGGCGACAAAAATCGTCTTTCCCTCAAAGTGCTGCACAGTCGCCAGAAAATCTTCCACTACTTTTTGCCAGCTAACTTCATCTTGTTCCAGAAGATTGGCAACCCAAGTACCTAAAGAATCCACTAACAGACAATTTTCAGCCGTAGCTGCGGCGATAGTTGCTTCTAAGGCAACTGGTACCTCTAATGTGAGCCAATTTTGCGGACGGCGTAATTTGTGTTGTGTTAAGCGATCGCACCATTCTGGATCGGCAAGATTTTCATAAGCCGTTGCCACATAAACAACTATTTGGCTAGATTCCAACGCCAGAGTTTCCGCCCATTCGCTTTTCCCAGAACGTGCTGGTCCTGTAACTAAAATAATGTTACTCCTCATCAGTAATTCTCCTAGGCGCTGATGCCGATGCGTGACAATTCATTTAAGATCATGTGGCTTTGGTCAATTAGTAATATTACTGTGATGGCGCGTAATCACACGGTTATATGTATACTGAGTGACATTTTTTCGAGATAAACTGTGGGTTTGCACATGGTTTTTTCAGTTGTAACCACTTTAAATAGATAGAATTACTGACATCAGTATTGCGTAATTTCCGTTTATCCCATTCTGGATGAGGTTTTATGAAACAAGCTCTAAAACGAATTGAGGCAACCCTTCACAATCTAGATCAAGAAACTCCTACGTACATAAGTACTGGTAAAGAACCTGCCCACTCTTTTAAGCTACACACCAGTACTCCCGAAGCTGAACCAGAAAATCAGCACCAGGCTCACTCTCATCGCTCATCTTTTCCGCATCCAGCCTCAGTTCAAACTTTTCCCATAGAAGATCAAGGTCAAAAAACACCAGATCTCCCCAAGTTCAAAACTCCGAACTTCAGTAGCCATCGCCACGGTGCTAATCCGGCTTTGGCTTTAAGTCTCTTACAAGAAATTCAACTCAATATTACAAGTTGGCAAACCGAACTGCACAAACTTGTGCGTGAAATCCAGGATATTTACCTAGAAGGACCAATTGTCGATGGCTGGTTAGAATCCTATAAACCCGAATTTCCGACAGGTGGAACCGCTACACTTCGCCATGCGGATATTGAACGCCTGATGGATTATGTGGAAGAAATTTGTCATCCCTCCGGTAATAACACGCAATCGACCCGTGCTGGCTATCGCCTCTGTAGTTTGGACGAGACAGGTAAAGTGTGGTCGCGTCCTTGTCCATCAGAACAAATACCGGCTTTAAGTGTCGCAATTGCCCGTAACCAAAAATTACGCCAGATGTTGGGACGGAAACAATATCTGGAAACTCGCCTCAGTCAATTGGCAGAAACTCTGGTAGTTTTACATAGCCATATTCAATCTGCCTAAATTGTCAAGT
The DNA here is from genome assembly GCA_038214545.1 of Cyanophyceae cyanobacterium. Lineage (GTDB taxonomy): Bacteria > Cyanobacteriota > Cyanobacteriia > Cyanobacteriales > Nostocaceae > JBBQRU01. The sequence goes on from JBBQRU010000169.1 coordinate 5,936, forward strand.
AGTTTTCCGCAAAAACTCGGTTGGTGGCTAGATGAATTTTAGTGTAAATTAGCGGGCAGCAGGCGAATATTGGCAAATGTGATTTAGTGCCAAAAACTCAAAACGACCCTATGCCAGATCCGCAAATTTCCGCCATCATCTGTACGCACAATCGAGACATGTATTTAGGCGCAGCCATTGACAGTCTTTTGGCGCAAGAAGCTACTGCCTTGGAAGTGATAGTTGTAGATAATGGGTCAACCGATCGCACGCGAGAAGTTGTCGAACTTAAATCCCATCCGCGCCTCAAGTACGTTTTTGAACCAGTGCTCGGTCTCTCAGTCGCCCGTAACACTGGCGCAAAAGCGTCTCGTGGAGAAATTATTGCTTATCTTGATGACGATGCTGTAGCTAGCGATCGCTGGCTGCAAGTTTTGTCAACGGCTTACGCTAATAATGAAAAGCTGGCAATTGCTGGTGGTAAAGTCACCCTGCTTTGGCCGGAGGGCATCCAAGCACCATCTTGGTTATCTCCTGGACTCGCCGGAAACTTGGGAGCCTACGATTTGGGCAATCAGATGCTTTTGATTGATCGCCCTGGTTTAACTCCTAGAGGTTTAAATTATTCCCTGCGCCGCAGCTTTTTGGCAGAGATTGGTGGCTTCGATCCACAACTAGGTCGTGTAGGTAAAAATCTCTTGTCAAATGAAGAACTGCAAATGACCGAACTGGCGCTGCAAGCGGGATGGCAAGTCGCTTATCTCCCAGATGCGCTAGTTGCTCACAACGTTTCTCCCGAACGTCTCAACCGTAGCTGGTTTCTTCGCCGAGGCTGGTGGCAAGGAATTAGCGAATATCAACGCGAACAAATTGCTGGTTTAGCCGGGTTTGCTCAGCTAACACACGGTGGCGAACGCTTAGTGCGGGGTTTGTATAAATCACTGAAATACTTTCGCGATCCGGCAGAACGCTTTGATAATTTTGTCTACGCCTACTGTCAAGTTGGCTATTTAAATGCGGTAATCCAAGGTTTACTCTCGCCTACAAAAAATTAACTCATCACTTATATGTCTAAAATACCTGTTACAGTTCTAATTCCCGCTAAAGACGAAGAAGCAAATCTCCCAGCTTGCTTGCAAAGTTTACAACGAGCCGCCGAAATTTTTGTTGTCGATTCTCAAAGTAGCGATCGCACTGCCGAAATTGCCAAAAATTATGGTGCGAATGTCGTGCAGTTCAATTTCAACGGTCATTGGCCGAAAAAGAAAAATTGGTCTTTAGACAACCTCCCATTCCACAACGAGTGGGTGCTGATTGTCGATTGTGATGAACGCATTCCTGACGAACTATGGACAGAAATCGCCGCAGTCATCGAAAATCCTGACTACGATGGCTATTACCTCAATCGCCGTGTCTTCTTCTTAGGTCAATGGATTCGCCACGGTGGTAAATATCCCGATTGGAATCTCCGCTTGTTCAAGCACAAAAAAGGTCGCTACGAAAATCTCTGTACCGAAGATATTCCCAACACTGGTGATAACGAAGTTCACGAACATGTGATTTTACCAGGGAAAGTCGGCTATCTCAAAAACGATATGCTGCACGAGGACTTCCGCGACCTCTACCACTGGTTAGCCAGACATAATCGCTATTCTAATTGGGAGGCTCGTGTTTATCTCAACCTGCTCACAGGTAAAGACGACAGCGGCACGATTGGCGCAAGTTTATTTGGTGATGCGGTTCAACGTAAGCGCTTCCTCAAAAAAGTTTGGGTACGGCTACCTTTTAAGCCATTGTTACGATTTATATTGTTTTATATCATTCAGCGCGGTTTCTTAGACGGAAACGCGGGATACATTTACGCTCGTTTACTCAGTCAATACGAATACCAAATTGGTGTCAAATTGTTTGAGTTACGTTCCTGCGGTGGTCAATTGAATACAACCACTCCGATTGTCCCCCAGCCGTCCTTCTCGCAAGAAGTTAGACAGACTACCTAGATGACCGAACCATTTTTTGATTTACGCTCATACAACCAATCTTGGTTCGATCGCGGTCGTCCAACTTGGTACATTTTGTTGTGGTGGCTTGTTCAGGCGATCGTTTTTCCACTAACTCCGCACCCACTAAATAATGTTCGTTGTGCGATCTTGCGGCTTTTTGGTGCTGATATTGGCAAAGGCGTTTTAATTCGACCTACTGCTCGTTTTACATACCCGTGGAAAGTCACAATTGGCGATTACAGTTGGATTGGGGATGACGTAGTTTTTTACAGCCTTGACCAAATTCATATTGGTCAGCACTGTGTCATCTCCCAAAAGTGCTATTTGTGTACAGGTAGTCATGACTTTCACGATCCAGCCTTTGGTTTAAAAACTGCCGGTATTACGATCGATCACGGGGTGTGGATTGCGGCTGATTGTTTTATCGGACTCGGTGTAAAAATTGGTGCTAATGCCGTGATTGGCGCTCGCAGTAGTGTTTTTACGCACATGCCATCTGCACAAGTGTGTTGGGGATCTCCTTGCCATCCCCATTATCCGCGCCAAAAAACTGAATCTGAAATCATCAATTAATCATTCATATTGCGGTAAGTGGCAACGGCTGAAGGAGAGATCCGATTTAAATAACGGAAGATCCAATATTTAAAAATCGTATCTAAGATGACGGGAAATGTGGCAATGAACAGAAAAATGAAAGAGTGATTTTCTGGTAGACCCAGATGTCGCGATACTTGTTCTAGGAGTACTTCCCAACCGTGGGGTGAGTGGAAACCAACAAATATATCAGTGAACAAAATAATAATAAATGCCTTGGCGCTGTCGCTGAGTCCGTAGACGACTTTATCAAAAAACTCTTTTAAGATGCGAATTTCTTCTCTACTATTCATTAATAAGAAAGCAAAAGCTAAAACTGATAGTAAATCGGCAAAAATATTTTTAATAGCATTTGAACTTTCATCGTGAAATTCCTCAGCAATCTCTTTTGCCCTTTTCGTTACTTTCTCTTCACTCTCCTTCTCCCCCATGACTGGTGCAACGCCAGTTGCCGCGTTAAATAGGTTATCAAATTTGAGTTTTTCTTCAAAATTATGTAATTCTACTAACGCTCTTTCTTCCATTTCCGCGTTCAGGAAGATGCCAACTTCATTATCTATTCTAAAATGCTCAACAATCGGTCCAACAAAGAAATTTTTGGTTAGTTGATGAGTCAGTAGTGGCACAATAACTAACAGTAGAATAAATCGGACAGCTTGTGTGGTTTTCTTTTGAGAGGTGCGAAAATCTTTAATAACTTCTTGTTCGGCATTCGGATCTAATTCAGATTGTATCCGATTAATTGTATTTAAAATCGACCGAGGTAACACACCCGTTGTATCCGCTTTAGATTTTTCAGGCTGACTCGGCTGAGGTAAAGATTTTTGTGCGAGTGTATCTATTGGCAATGGAGAGGGTATTATATACGCTCTTATCTCCTCTGGTTCAGTGTATTTGGCTTGGACTTCGTCAATAAAACGTAGCTTTTCTAAAAATAAGGAATTATTCGTAGTTTGAATAGCAAAAGAGTCTCTAGTCGAAGTTGTACCATCATTTCTGGCTAATTTAGTAATTGTTTGATTAGAACCAAAAAATGCTCGACTGGCTTTAAATTCTGTCAGTCGCATCCGAATAGTTTTCAGGTGTTTTTTGAGTTCTGAGTCAAAATAAGCCATCGCACTGCTGCCGTAGTTGCCGTTAGGTGCGATTTTATTGCCGTTAAAGTGCTCATCTTCCATCGCTTTAATTAGTAATGCGGCTTTGTATGCCTCATCCAGCGATCGCTCTGGTGTCGCTAAATACCATTGACCAGATGTCAATAAGTATGAATACAGTCTTTGGAAAAAACTCGGATTTTTCATTGCAGGCAATTATCCAGCTTTATTGGGTGATTTGCGCTCTTCACGTTAACGTAAGAGGTATGCTAGCAAATCTATAGGGAGACAGTTTGTGGTTTCGCAGTCTGTTTGGGTTGTTGGTCCTAG
>JBBQRU010000170.1:0-9915 GCA_038214545.1 Cyanophyceae cyanobacterium
ATTGGCTGAGTTTGTCGTAGGGTATTGAGTCTGCGTAGATGTTGAATTGATTGATTACGGTTTCTCCGTATTGTTCGACTTTGTAGCGATATATGGTGTTGATGCGGTTGATGTCGATCCAGTAATGTTGGCGAATATGATCGCTGAGGCTGGGTAGGTGGTTGTTGATTGCTTGGATAATTTCTGTGTTTTTGGATGGGATTAAGAGATCTTGAGCGGCTCTTAATGCGGCGTAGAATAAGGCTTGGATTTCGATAGGGTAGCCATATATTCCCATCCGGCGATCGATCATGCACGCTCCGTCGGGAACTAGTAGCGTTGGGTACATGTCGAATCGGGTTGCTAAGCACAGTTCTACAATTAGTACTATACCTTTTTGGAATTCTGGTTCGTGGGCTAAGGCGATGTTTTCTGTGGCGATGACGTAGGAACGCAGGAGGATAATCCACCACAAACAGGCGTCAACTGGTGTGACTCTAGCGATCGCATGTTCGCCAAAATCTGCAATAATTGTTTCGGTTCCTTGGGCTGATACTACTTTGAAGCTGGCAGGAATCAAGCCACGACCTGGTTTGGATGAGTCAAATTGCCTTTCTTTTGGTTGTAATGATAAAGTTACTTTTAAGAAATTACGTACTATATCTGTTCTGCCTTTAATTAGGAAGAGCAACGCTGAAGAAATAAAATCTCTTGTAAAGCATTGATCGTAATTTAATGCGTCATTTGATACATCATAGGCGGCGACTGTACCAATGGGATTGCCTTCGTAATAAATGATTGAGTTTTCTAGTGCTTCCCAAGCTTCTTTTTCGATGGAATGTCCTGTCTTAATGCTGTCTATTCTCATAAAATTAATCACTCCGTATTGATGATGTTTATTTGTATTTACCTTCAACTAATCAGCAGATGCTCTTATATTACATAAGACAAATTAAGTTTTTTACCTAATCTGGCTAAGATATAAAACTTATCCTTTCTGATTTCTGCTGTCTATTTAAGAGTTCCTGTAATTTCTCTCAATCATTTCATCTGTTAATTCTAGCTGTGGCTTTATTTCCGCTTCTGGAGCCTGATCCCTCTTTGTGGGTAAGTACTCATCAGAAAAGCAATTGCTGGAGAGGGCAATAAATTATTTTTATAACTTATTACCTGTTTTTTGGCAGATCGCGGTTGTTCTTCACGAAACTAACATCTGAAGTGACAGTGTTTAAAGACACTACAAGTAGTAGAATTACTTAGGTGTATAATCTACCCTGACATTTTTATGCTACTTTGTATTAATTTATAACGTGCTGTAATAATAAGCAATATGAATTTTATTAAAAAGTAACTTTCTTTGACGCTGGCGATCGCCATCTTTATGATAGCCAATTTTTATTTTGTTGTGAGTATAAATACTAAAGAATTTTTTCTCTCGTTTAAGATATAATTATTAATTTTAACTTGTTGACAAATATTTACATACTCATGGCAACTCGGTTTATCATATTGACAACAGACCAAAAAGGGAAGATTTGTGCTAATAACTACTGAAGCTGTAAAAACTCCCTCAGTTGAACGCTTACTTTATCTGTGGGCACAACGCTATAAACCAGATTTGTCTACTCTGCCAATGGCGGGAGATGCCTCTGTGTATGATTCGCTGCTGCAAACAGTCTCAGTTGAGGGTAGAACTTTAACTGCCACCAAGCTGAAAGACGGTTTGTTAGATAGTAACTGTCAAATGGCATGGATACAGGCAAAATCTCTGTATGCGTATATTCCGAATATTTTAGATTTGCAAGAGGCAAGGAGAATTACTCAATTTGCTTTTAGAGTGTATAAGAAAATACTAGAAATTTACCAACAGCGTTCGGTCAGTGCGGCTGTGGATTCCCAACCAGCAAATGGAATTAATTTTCAGTATAACTCCCTTGCGGCTTGGGGAATACCGGCGATTGACCAGCTAGCATATGCTTTGGAACCAGTATTACTAGTGTTTCAGGAGCAGCATGTCACATCCAAGGACTGGCGAGCGTTGGGTTTTATGACATCGCAGTTAAATTTCACCAATAAGTTAATTCTTCGCAAGCTGAGTCCGATTGAGCGAGTACTGCTCAAACCTTATTTAAAGTTTGTGGAAGAGCAAGTCGCCATCCCTTGGCATCGAGTTTGTACTGCTGCGGCTAAATACGAGATGGATTCACCTGAATTCGTTCTGGTAGAGCAAATGCTGCCACTGGCGGATGAAATTGGTCAGTGTGTTTACCGCCGACTAACTGAACTATTGCCCGATTACCGCAGTCAGAGGGGAAAATTGATCGATCCGGAGGTGACACACTCATCAACGCGCGACCTGAATATGTTTCAAGCCTACTTGTGGCTGTGCGTTTTGAAGAAGAATGTCGCACCCATAGAACAGGAACTCTTGAATCTATGTGTGATGGTGATGGAGAGTGTGCATGTTCCTTGGGAATTGACTGAGAAATGGCTGCAAGTATTGACGGAGGAATTGCTTATTCGCTGTACACCAGCGCAACAGCAGATCTTATTACCTTATACTCAGGTCATGGAACAGGTCTTTATTGAACAGCGCCATCGCTTGGGTTTCCGAGATTCCACTGTTGCGGCGATTTAAACTCAGGTATGTTTGTGCGTCGCCGTTTTCTCTCAATGGCTTTGTTTTGTGCTGCTACTCAATTACCTGTTGCTAGCTTTGGGAAATCACTGGCATTAGAAAAGCCACCTCGGTTAAAAGTAGGTGATACTGTGGGGTTAGTTAACCCTGCGGGTATCATCACTGCGGCTGACATTCAGCAAACAGTGCAAATATTATCGAGTTTAGGCTTGAAGGTTAAGTTAGGGAAGCATCTACTCGATCGCTATGGTTATTTGGCAGGGAAAGACGCTGACCGCGCCGCCGACCTGAATGTGATGTTTAGCGATCCGACAGTCCAAGCGATTCTGACTATACGCGGTGGCTGGGGTTGTAATCGTATCCTACCATTACTAGATTACGCCGCGATTCGCAGCCATCCGAAAATTATTATGGGTTACAGTGACATCACTTCACTGCTGTTGGCAATTACAGCCAAGAGTGGGATTGTCACTTTTCACGGACCAGTCGGCACATCCAAGTGGAATCCGTTTACATTGGATTATGCTAGACAAGTGTTGTTTGCGGGCAATCGCGTGAGCATGAGAAATACTAGCACGACGATTGTCGAAACCATCAATCCCGGCATTGCCAGGGGAAAGTTAATCGGTGGTAACTTATCTGTGCTAACGGCGATGATTGGATCTAATTATCTACCGGATTGGCACCAAAGTATATTATTTGTCGAGGAGGTCAGTGAGGATATTTACCGTGTAGACCGGATGCTGACTCAATTAAAGCTCGCTGGCATTCTCTCTTCCGTTTCGGGTTTCATCTTCGGACAATGTACCAACTGCAAAGCTGATAACCCTTTAGAATCTCTGACACTGTCGCAAGTGCTTCGCGATCATCTCCAGCCTTTAAATATTCCGGCTTGGTATGGTTCGATGATTGGTCACATTGAAGACAAATTTACTTTACCGCTTGGCGTGCAAGTAGAGGTAGATGCAAGTCAAGGCACAATTAAAATGCTGGAATCGGCTGTGTTTTAATATGTCAAAAATTACACTTACTCGCCTATTAGCAGCACTCTCCATATTCATTGTCGTACCCTTAGGTTTGCTGTGCAAGAAATATACTGGTTTTGGTCAGGAGTGGATTCACGGCAATTGCGGTGATATTTTTTACGAGATTTTTTGGTGTTTATTTGTCTTCTGTCTGATTCCCACGCGTCAGGCTGCTAATCGTATCCCGATTTTTGTCTTCTTTTTCGGCTGCTTGGTTGAATTGACTCAAGCGTGGCAAACACCTTTTTTAGACTTGCTTCGCTCTCATATTTTAGGCAAGCTACTATTAGGTACAGCTTTTGATTGGCGAGAATTTCCCACCTATGCTCTAGGTAGTGCTATTGGCTGGTTGTGGTTATCGCTCATAATTAAAGTCAGTAAAGTCCGCTCTTCTTAGCCGGTGCTATTTGTACAACAAGCGGTGATTGTGGTCGGGAAGCGAGATTATAGGGGTATAATCCTGCTAAGCGACCACTACGACCTATAAGTTGTTGCACTAAAATTGTTATACATTTGTATTGCAGCTATTTAACCAGAGCGGAAACTTTAATTCCTGCAGCATCCTTATGACACTTGCAATGACTTTTTCTTGGCTTGACTTCTCAAAATTGAAGCAGCACCCACAAAACCAATCGCCCAAACTCCGAACGCTGAAGAAGATTCAGGAACTGCTGTCACTACATGACCAGTGAAGCTATTGTAGCTAGTGGCGATTGTGTGGTTATCTGATTCAAAACCAGAGCCACCAATATTGCTAAATTGAATCTGATCAAAACTGCCACCAACATCGTAGAAGTTAATGAACGCAAACGGTTCCCCAGAATCATTATTTTTGAATTGTGAATTAGGATTACCGTAGTAGCTAGATTTATTTGCTAGCTTGCCAATGTAATTAACCACATCAGCAGTAGTAATACTTTCGACCACTTTGCCTTGCGAAAGAAATGTCAGTACGTTGCTCTTGTCTCCTGCAGACCACCAAAGTCCAAAGTATTTTTGTGGGGTGTTCAAATTTAGGGTGGAAACCGTTTGACCATTTCCCGATCTGCTTGTGTCTACATCAAAATATGTCTTAGTCCCACCAGCACCGCCATATTGGTCAGCATTTATAATGAGAGTGTTTTTGTAACTACCAACATTTTGCCACTGAAAGCCGTTTGCGCTGTAACCTTGTGTTTGTGCGTTAAAATCTTGGACATTAACACTCTTCAGATTAGACAATTGGGCATTTTGTACGCCTGGGTCTTCGATTGAAACCGCAAAAGATGCAGCCATTGCTGGACGGCTAAGAGCACCTAAAGACAAAGCGATACCAGAAGCGATTGCTGATTTAATTAAAAGACCTTTCATTTGGTAATTCTCCTCAGTTTTAAAATCTTTGTTGTTAAACGCTCACTTATAAATAAGGACGCGAGTGAGTCATCAGCCTTTTGCGTCATCGCTGTGCTGATTCATGACTCTCATTATGTGATTGGAGGTCTGTTAAACGTTCGAGAAGGATTACCGATTTTTATAAAAAGTTAGTGTGAACAAGTTAAAACCGTTGCCCCTGTTGGACTTTAACTATTTTTAAAATGTATAGGGTTGAGAAAATCTCTCTAATTTTTTGTACTTAGTCAAAAACTTAAATACTTTTTAGTCAGGTTGTTCCAATCAACATATTTCTGACACTCTCGATAGTAGACTTATGGAATATTCAGTATTTTTACTTACTATAGTGAGCGGTATTTCTGTAAATTTATGATTAAAAATTCTAGTGAACACTGAGAATATTGGCTTCTTAGAAGAGAATTAAGCATAGAAAAAGCTGATTTGTGCCTAAAGTAGGATTTGGACGATGCTCTAAATGCAGTACAAGTGAGAGTATTGAAAATAATCGGAGATTGTGATCTGTGAAACAGAATTATTTTATGCAACGGCTTTCGACTGCTGGACGTTGGATGGCTACAACTTTTCTTTGTGTCGCAGCGATCGCTTTTGTATGGCAGGGCGCTTTTTTCTCAAACACTACAGCACTAGCTGATTCAATGCCACAGTTGCTAGCTACAAGTGTAGGGGATCAAATTAAAGAAGCAGCCGACAACGTTACTGAAGGCTCTAAAAACATCATTCGCGGTACAGAAGATAAAGTCAAAGAAACCGCAAGGACAAATGCCGCTAAGGTAGACAGAGCCGACAAAGATGGCGGTGTGGCTGAGCGCAAAGCAAAGCGTGACAAAAATCGTATCGAAAGAAAAGCAGAGAAAGATGCGGCTCGCACTGAGAAAGCAGCCGAAAAGTCAATGAATGCTGTCAAGGGCGCAGTTGACAAAGTTGAGGATGCTTTGAGTAAGTAGAGAACAAAACTTAATAAGCTTAATATGAGCTTTCATCTGGGATAGATCAGGTTGGTCTATCCCGGATTTACTTTTTAATCTCCCATCGTTATTTTATGTATGTAAATATTCTATTTTTTCAACTTGTATAACTGCACGCTGGTAGGAAGATTCGGCTGAAGTTTAAGTTCAGGAAACTCTTCATGGAAATCAAACTGTTTTTCTAAAAAGTAAGAATTAAGATACTTATCTAGCTGAATATAAAATTGTTGATCTAGAATTCCTTGCGGTTTTAACCTAATAATGTAAACAGGTTGTTTTTTGATGATTGAATCTAATTCTCTCAGTGAGTCAACTCCAGCTACGTTACTCAATTTGGGGGAGATCAGAAAATCAGGAAATACATATTTAGTAGGGATTTTCGCTGGGACTAAAAAATAAACTATTGTTTCATAGTCAGTTACATATATATAATCATCCTTATTGACTCGCTTTCGCAAATAGTCGGAAACAATAGCCGCATTATTTCCCCAATTAGCTACCTTTTTAATATCTTGCAAATAAAAAGTTTGTATACCAACTTTAAAAATTGGATATACATTAATAAAAAGTGGTTGAGCAATAATCAGAACTAAAATAATTAACTTTTTAGTTTTATTTGTATTTTCCGCTACTTGCGTAATGTTTGTAAGTAAATAAGAACTCAGTAAACATAAAGGAGGAAACAATTGTAAAAAATAGTGAACGTAAAAACTTTTTGGTGAACAGACACCGAGAAATGCCATAGCAAGCCAGATTAGAAGGTAAGTTAAATTTCTTTTTTCTGCTACAGTATTTTGTTTAGAGAATGATAGATATAAAGGAATCAATAATAAACTAACCCATAGTAGTAGATTACTCTTAAGTTGAATTATAAAGCCAGTAGCAAAATTACTTAGTGAAAAAGTTTCTCCTGCAATCCTTGTTATGTTGGCATAAAAGTTAGCATACAAATAGCTATCAAAATCTCCCTTACTTAAAAAGTACAAACAAACTAAGCCTAAAGGTAAAATAAACCCGCAACTCAACAAAATCGAAGTCTTAAATATTTCTTTGACTGAAAATATTCCTGTTTTGATAGACTGAAAATATTCATCTATCCCAATTATGAGCACTATGCATATAAATTCAAAGAGAATAACTTGTTTGATTTGAAAAGCAATTCCCATTAACAGACCAATCAAAAATAGTAGGAAGTTACTTTTGTTAATTTGCTTATTGGAATTAACTATCCGAGAAAATAGTAAATAAAACGAGGAAACAACGAAAGGGGCAAAAAATATTTCGGTGTTAGCATATATACCACCGCTTCCTAGGGTAAATATTGCATATAGTATTCCAGCTAGGAAACCAATATTTTTTTCAATTTCATTTCCTAATAAATACAGTAAGCCGCATGTAAGGGATATGGCTATGGCAGCAGCTATAAGTATTGATGTAACAGAATTTCCAAATATTAACAAAGCCAAAGAGTATATTACATATATACCTATTGGCTTATTATCCCAAATTGTTGTATAAGGAGCATTCCCCTCCATCAGGCTCTTAGCCATTAATAAATAAAGACTTTCATCATTTGATATGATAGGTTGCAAAAACGAAGAAAATCTGAGGATAATAACTAGGAGTAGAAAAAAACAAAAAATCAAGAGATGTCTTTTCTGATGCTTCATAAGAGTTAATTTGGCTAGAATTTCTTCAGAGTTTACAAATCATAAATTAAAGGGTATTGTAGCCTGTCTTTATTACAAATAAAGGCAGACGAATTCTGAGAAACCTTTGGCGTTAATGACTTACTGTCAAAGAGCGGTCTAATTATTATTTCACTAAGCAAAAGTTGAGATATTTTGCTGATAGAGTGAATTTCCGAAAAGAGACACAGATTACATTTGAGCATGATAAGCTAATTTTTTAAAGCTGCGAATGTGTAAATCGGAATCTTTACTGTAAATTCATATAAATCCGTAATCTTTAAAGATTCGTGTAAATTAGTCAGTAGAATTTACTAATACTCTGAAAATGATATAACTTGTTAATCAAAAGTAGTTAGAGTTTTTATAAATAGACCATAAGCATTTGTTTGCATGTGTATTTTTTTTGACATGCTCAGGAACTTAATTGTATGTAAAAAACGGATTTTTTCACCATAAACTCTTAATGCAGGGAGTTTTTTACAATATCCTAGTAACTAATTATACCTATAATTTAAGCAAAGTTTGTTATATGAGTTTGCATCCACCCTATTCCTTGTTACCAGTTCCATCCGGTTCCTTAGAAATTCCTGAGTTGCTACCCAATGCTGAATCACTAGAATTTTCATTAATAATTCCTACTTATAATGAGGCAGCAAATATCTGTAGAATTATCAGTACCTTAACTCAGTTACTAGATAAATCTATACCTGGAGCCTACGAATTGATTGTAGTAGATGATAATAGTCCGGATGGAACTTGGGAAATTGCTCAATCTTTAATGCCAGAATATCCTCAATTAAGGGTGATGCGACGCCAACTAGAGCGAGGACTTTCTTCTGCTGTAATTCGTGGGTGGCAAGTAGCTAAGGGATACGTTTTAGGAGTGATTGACGGCGATTTACAGCATCCACCGGAGGTACTATTACAAATGTTACATGCACTTAATGAAGGAGCGGATCTGACAGTTGCTAGTCGTCATATAGATGGTGGGGGTGTCAGTAGTTGGAGCATTGTTAGGCGTTTTTTATCCCGTGGTGCTCAGGTGTTAGGATTGGTGATTTTACCAGGAGTATTAGGTAGGGTTTCTGATCCGATGAGTGGTTACTTTCTGGTGCGGCAAAGCGCGATCGCTGGTGTAACACTTAATCCAGTCGGATACAAAATTTTACTAGAAGTAATTGGTCGGGGAAAAATCCGCCAAATTGCCGAAGTGGGTTATGTGTTTCAAGAACGTCAAGGAGGCGAGAGCAAGGTTACATCGAAGCAATATATAGATTATCTACACCATTTGCTGAGATTACGACTTTCTACAGGGCGTTTAGGTAGATTTTCTCAACGCCTTGGTTTTCCCATCGGTCGCTTTATTCGTTTCGCGTTGGTCGGTTTGTCGGGTGTGTTTGTAGATATGGTTCTGCTTTACTTGCTTAGCGATCCAACTACACTAGGTTTACCCCTGACTCGCAGCAAAATTCTTGCCTCTGAGATAGCTATTTTCAATAATTTTTTATGGAATGATAAATGGACTTTTGGTGACATTTCCAGTCAACAACAGGAATTTGGTCAGCAGTTGAAGCGGTTTTTTAAATTCAATACTATTTGTCTGGCGGGTCTGGTGATCAATGTATTTGTGTTAAATTTGCTATTCAATAAATTTGGCATAAACCGATATGTAGCAAATTTAATTGCTATCGGATTTGCGACTGTCTGGAACTTCTGGATTAACCTAAAACTTAGCTGGCGGGTGACGGAAGTGGACATTAAGCCGACAGGGAACAAGTAGTATTGGACTCTTTCAAAAATAAAGTTTGAATTGATGATACATAAAACAAAATCCACTTACAAGTTAGATTGCAAGTGGATGTATTAGTTATAGAAGTGGATCTGGGCAGAATCGAACTGCCGTCCGAAATGGGTATTGACTTTCCGATCGTTCACAGGCTTAGCCCTTTTTACCCTTAGGGCGGGGACTGTTCATTATCCCGAACAGCGGGATGCTCTGATTAAGTCTTAATTAGCAAGCCAACCGAGAACACTTACTAATGCATCCGTTGGGGGGGTTGGTCGGTAGTCCTTAACGGAGTCACACTACTGACGCTCGAACCTGAAAGAGGTTTTTAGGCAGCTACTAGAGCTTGCTTACGAGCAAAAGGTACAATGTTGTTCGCATTTACTTTTTTTTTGAGCCTTTGATTTCCGAGAGGAGACTCACTCTCGACCTGCATCAC
>JBBQRU010000171.1:0-9837 GCA_038214545.1 Cyanophyceae cyanobacterium
ACTACCTATGGGAAAAGTTATTGGCATAGACTTAGGCACGACCAACAGTTGCGTCGCAGTTTTGGAAGGTGGTCAACCGATTGTCATCGCCAATTCAGAAGGGGGGCGAACGACTCCAAGTATTGTGGGATTTGGCAAAGGTGGCGATCGCTTGGTGGGTCAACTTGCTAAGCGACAAGCTGTAACTAATGCGGAAAACACAATCTACAGTATCAAACGATTTATCGGTCGCCGCTGGGATGATACAGAAGCGGAACGCACTCGCGTCCCCTATAGCTGTGTCAAAGGGCGAGATGATACTGTTGACGTGCAAATTCGCGGACGTAATTACACTCCTCAAGAACTCTCGGCAATGATCTTGCAAAAACTCAAGCAAGATGCCGAAAATTTCTTAGGTGAGCCTGTGACTCAAGCTGTAATCACAGTGCCAGCATATTTTACGGATGCTCAACGGCAAGCGACTAAAGATGCTGGTACGATTGCAGGGCTTGAGGTGCTGCGGATTATTAATGAACCGACGGCGGCGGCTTTAGCCTATGGCTTGGATAAACAAGACCAAGAAGAAGTAATTCTTGTCTTTGATTTGGGAGGCGGGACGTTTGATGTCTCGATTCTGCAACTCGGAGATGGTGTGTTTGAAGTCAAAGCGACTGCAGGTAATAACCATTTGGGTGGAGACGACTTTGATAACTGCATTGTGCAGTGGATGAGCGAACGTTTTGCCCAAGAGGAAAAAATTGACTTGTCTCAAGACAATATGGCATTGCAGCGTTTGCGGGAAGCCGCTGAAAAGGCAAAAATTGAACTCTCTAGTTTAGGGAGTACATCAATTAATTTGCCGTTTATTACTGCGAATGAGACAGGTCCCAAACATTTGGAAACTGAACTCAGTCGATCTAAGTTTGAAGAGTTGGTTGGTCACTTAATTGAAAGCACCATTCAACCAATGATTCAGGCGATGAAAGATGCTGAACTGAAGCCGACGGATATTGATCGTATTCTGTTGGTCGGTGGTTCGACGCGGATTCCGGCAGTGCAAAATGCTTTAATCAAGTTCTTTAATGGCAAAACTCCCGATCGCTCAGTTAACCCCGATGAAGCTGTCGCCATTGGCGCAGCCATTCAAGCTGGGGTGCTGGGTGGTGAGGTGGAGAATCTTTTGCTACTGGATGTGACGCCATTGTCTTTGGGAATTGAAACCTTAGGCGAAGTCTTTACAAAAATTATTGAACGCAATACGACGATTCCGACCAGTAAATCTCAAGTGTTTTCGACAGCTACCGATGGGCAAACCTCGGTGGAAATCCACGTCCTTCAAGGTGAACGGGCGATGGCGAAAGATAACAAGAGTTTAGGGAAGTTTCTCCTTGCTGGTATTCCTCCAGCTCCGCGTGGGGTGCCGCAAATTGAAGTCATTTTTGAAATTGATGTCAATGGGATTCTCCGTGTTGCTGCTCAGGATAAAGGTACCCTCAAAGAGCAAAGTATTCGGATTACCAATACTGGCGGATTGAGTGGTACTGAAGTCGAACGGATGCGTCAAGAAGCGGAAGTGTATGCGGAAGAAGATAAGAAGCGTCGTCAATTAATTGAACTCAAGAATCATGCTGACACTTTGTTGTATAGTTATGAATCAACGATCAAAGACAATGGCAGCTTGATTGATGAGGGACTGAAAGTTTTGGCGCAAACCAAAGTGGTCGAGCTACAATACGCAATCGCTAACCCGGAAACCTCGTTGGAAGAATTCAAACAACGGTTGGAGCAATTCCAACAGACTTTGTTTTCTATTGGTGCCGATGTATACAAACGAGCTAATAGCGAAGAGGGTGTTGCCCACGAATCGGAGATTGATTTCACAGAAGGCATGAGCGATACGATAAAATCAATGCCAGAATCGGAATTTAACTTTGATTTTCCCCAAGACAGCACAGTACATGCTGACTACGAGGCAATCGACTAATGTAGTTGTAGAGACGCGGACTTTGGCGTCTAATTAATAAAGAAGCATTAACGCGTTTCTACTCTACTCCACTCCTCCCATAATTACCTTTGCTCTATGGCTCGAAACTATTATGAAATTTTAGGTGTCGCCCCTAACGCCGACAAAGAAGAACTCAAGCGAGCTTACCGCCGTCTCGCCCGGAAATATCATCCGGACGTCAACAAAGAAGCGGGAGCCGAAGATCGCTTTAAGGAAATTAATCGCGCTTACGAAGTATTATCAGAACCAGAAACCCGCGATCGCTACGATCGTTTTGGCGAAGCTGGAGTATCTGGTGCGGCTGGCGCAGGCTTCCAGGATATGGGCGACATGGGTGGCTTTGCCGATATTTTTGAAAGCTTTTTCAGCGGTTTCGCCGGTAGTGCTGGCGGTGCTCAAACTCAAAGACGCCGTAATGGGCCAGTGCGCGGCGACGATTTACGTCTAGATTTAAAGTTAGATTTTCGCGACGCTGTTTTCGGTGGCGAAAAAGAAATTCGGATTTCTCATTTAGAAACTTGTGAAGTTTGTAGTGGGAGTGGTGCTAAACCCGGTACTCGCCCTCGGACTTGTTCGACTTGTACAGGTACTGGTCAAGTCCGCCGAGTCACAAGAACTCCTTTTGGCAGTTTCACTCAAGTTTCTGCTTGTCCCACCTGTAATGGTAGCGGACAAGTAGTTGAAGACAAGTGTGACGCTTGTGATGGTAAGGGTGCTCATCAAGTCACCAAGAAGCTGAAGATTACAATTCCGGCTGGGGTAGACAACGGTACGCGCTTGCGGATTTCTGGGGAAGGAGACGCCGGTCAACGTAACGGTCCAGCGGGAGATTTGTATGTCTATCTGTTCTTGAATGAGGATGAAGAATTCCAACGTGATGGCATCAACATCATGTCAGCGATTAAAGTTAGCTACCTCCAAGCAATTTTAGGTTGTCGCTTGGAAGTGAATTCTGTGGATGGGCTAGTGGAATTACTCATTCCCGCCGGTACTCAGCCGAATACAGTGATGACTTTGGAAAATCGCGGTGTTCCTCGTTTAGGAAATCCCGTCAGTCGTGGCGATCACATGATCACGATTTTGATTGATATTCCCAACAAGGTAACTCCGGAAGAACGGGAATTACTCGAGAAGCTGGCTAAAATTAAAGGAGATCGTACTGGTAAAGGCGGTTTAGAAGGATTCTTGGGAAACCTATTTCAACGATGAGCGTATCCTCCCTTTCTCCAAATGCAACTCTCGATTTGCGAGGTACTCCTTGCCCAATTAACTTTGTGCGGACTAAACTTCGTTTGGAACAAATGACCCCAGATGCTTTATTGGAAGTGTGGTTAGACCCAGGAGAGCCAATTGAGCAAGTTCCTGATAGTCTGACAATGGCAGGTTATAAAGTCGAGCAGATTACAGACTGTACTGACTATTTTTCCCTCTTAGTCCGTCGTCCCGTAAGTAACAAATGAGTGGCGATCTAACTACTGATTCGCAATTACTCGGTACTGTAGTGGCTGTACAAGCTAATTTTTACCAAGTGCGCTTAGAGGAGGGAAAGAGAATTGAGCTTCTCTGCACTCGCAGGAATCGCTTGAAAAAAATTGGTCAACAAATTATGGCAGGCGATCGCGTGGTGGTGGAAGAGCCTGATTGGGTGGAAAAAAGAGGCGTAGTCTCGGAAGTCTTACCCCGTCAAACTCTTCTCGACCGTCCGCCGGTCGCTAATGCCAATCGCATCTTGTTAGTGTTTGCTCTCGCCAATCCGCCGCTGGAGGCGCATCAGTTGAGCCGTTTTCTGGTAAAAGCTGAAACGACAGAGTTAGATGTGGTTTTGTGCTTGAATAAAAGTGACTTGGTCTCACCTGAACAGCGATTGGCAACTAGCGATCGCTTACGTCTTTGGGGTTATCAACCAATATTTATCAGCGTCAAGTCGGGGATGGGAATTCCGGAATTATTGCCGCAGCTCAACAACAAAATCACTATTTTTGCTGGACTTTCGGGTGTTGGTAAGTCTAGTTTGATAAATAGTTTGGTTCCGGATCTTAAACTCCGTGTTGCAGCAGTTTCTGGGAAACTAGCACGCGGTCGCCATACTACCCGTCATGTGCAGTTGTTTGAGTTACCTGGTGGTGGCTTACTCGCCGATACTCCAGGTTTTAATCAGCCTGACCTCGATTGTGCGCCGCAAGACTTAGCTAGTTATTTTCCGGAAGCAAGGACACGCCTAAAAGTAGGGAAATGTCAATTTAGTGATTGTCTACATCGAGAAGAACCGAATTGTGTTGTACGTGGTGATTGGGAACGCTACCCAGATTATTTGCAGTTTTTAGCCGAAGCGATCGCGCGACAAACTCAAATCAACCACCAAGCCGATCCTGAGTCCAACATGAAATTAATCAGTAAGGGTAAAGGACAGAGTCAGTACGAACCGAAGCTCGAAAGTAAAAAATATCGCCGCATGTCCCGACGCACGCAGCTACAAGCCTTACAGGATTTGTACCAAGACGAGGATGCCTAAGTTATGAGCAAACAGAATTTCAAAGCGATGAGTAGAGCCGAGTTGCGAGCTTACGTACTACAAAATCCCAACGACCGAGAAGCATTCTACGAACTCTCCGACAGAATTCAAGCAACTGCCAAGCCAATAGATGTTGATGATTTACCTAGTTTAATTGAGAAATCTTCGCCGATAGACACTTCTAGATTGTAAAATTCTATTTTTGCTTCAGTTTCCGAGAAAGAACTGAACCGATACCATAAGTACTGAGAGCAAAAATACCTGCAAGTGTTGAAGACTCTGGAACTTTTTTGGTAGGAGTTTTAACGGTAAATCTCGACTGGATGAGGATGTCATTACTACCACAATACTGCGGATCTGCAGATACAGACAGATAAGAACCCTTTGAGAGGTCATATCTATACGTTTGAATTGTGCCTAAATTTCCTGTCAACTCAGCTAGCAAACTTCCAGGTGTTCCTACATGGTTACTCCCCCAAATGGTTGCTGTCTCTCCTTTTTGGATACTACTAATAACTAAATCGACGTATTGAGTATCTTTAGGTAGTCCTGTCAGATCTAGCTGAATAAACGTGTTTTTATTAATTTCTCCATCACTGGTACCAACTAACCCCAACCCAGTTTCTTGTGGATCTGTACTTGTATATTTAGCGTACAAATTGTCGTTTGCAGTATAAGTATTTGTCCAACTAACACCTTTCTTGGGTATGGTCGATGTTTGTCCGTTAGGCAATTTGTAGCCTCTAGCCGTAATATTGTATTTATTTTGGGTATCTGCAAAAGTTTTTGTGTTACCAAAAGTAGTTGATTTTTGACCCGGCGCAAAATCCCAGGTAAAAGTACTTGCATGTGCTATGCCTTGACCAAAAACAACACTAGATGCAACAACAACACCAACAAATAAGCTTTTAAAAGTTTTCATTTACTTAACGGCAATCAAGTTTTCCTGTCTTGCTCACCAATTTAGCTAGAGAAACTCAGAATGAATAGGGTGAATCAAGTATTTTTACTGATTCTTTAATTAACAGTTTCATCGCTTATTCCAGTCTTTTTACTTAAGTATTTTTTCGGTATTACTTCATCAAAATTCGTACTAATAAGTTATGAAAAAACACTTAATATTTACTCTATAAATACAGAAAAGCTACTAACCATATAAAAACGCGATCGCCCTTGTATGTGTCTTCGCGATCACGTCTATATATAAAGATATGAGTTGGAGCATTGAGCGTGCGTGCAAATTCACTCTAATTTCTTAGCCTGGACTATACGAACAAACATATAGATTAGCCTGCGTTAGCGAAGCGAAGCCGTTAGGCGTTAGGCAGGCTTTGTTCGTATAGCAACACCCTTTAGGGTGTTGATTACATTCATGTTCGTTGCTCCCCTTACTATTTCAAGAAGTGCTTTTGAAGTTTTGGATTTGGGGTTGAGGGTTGATTTGGGGCTGAGGGTTGAAATAACGCTCTCAATTTATTCGGATCGCGCATAATCGCCGCTTGCTGTCGGCGCTGGTCGGCAGTCAAGATATCGCGGATGGCTAACTGATGCTCAAAACTCAAATTAGATAATTTTTGTTGTAACTCCTGCACTTGGGTATGTTTCTGACGCAATTGATCTGTTAAGCCATCACCGTCCATCAAAGTCCGAAATTCTTTACTCGCCTGCTGTAGTGCTGGCATCGATTGTTCCATGTCTGTTCGGTATTTATCCTGAATCGCCTGAACTTTTTGACTTTGTTCTGGGGTTAAATTCAGTTGCTGCAACAATTTGTTCTCAAAACTTATCCGAGGAGGAACTGGGCGGGACGGAGTTGGTGCTTGTGCTACAGCGATTTGAGGCTGGTATTGGGCAACGATTCCGCCGAAAGTCATCGCCAGCATTACAGTTGCAGGAATAAGCCGTTTAGCCAAATGCATTTTTCTGCCCTCTTGGTTTGATTTTTGGATAGACCACACAGATTCATAATAAGTTCCATGCACTATTTAAAGTCCGCCAAAAATCTCATGTGGGCGCTATTTTCTCGCCGGAACTGTATTCAAGGGATTATTCGCAGTAGTGACAATTCGCGAATCTAATTTGTTCGCGATGTCTTTTACTGATATTACTGGCTTGACTTTATCTATATAGGTAACAGCAGTCATAGCGGCGACACCTCCACGACGAAAAGAAGTAATATCCATTCGCATTGGTATACCTTGCATGGTGATTGTGAAAGTCATTCCGGCTGAGTTATTGCCAATTTTTGTGTCTTGAGGAATTATTTGCGGATCGGAAACTTGAACTCCCGGAACTTGCTGAATTTGCTCCTTGAGTTTAGCCGCAAACTGTGATACTGCTTCAGGTTTTTGCAGATTTTGTAAGATGGTGTCAAATTGCGCCTGTTGCGGCTGTGCCAAATTATCGGTAAATCCCATCACCACTTCTAATTTATTCGGCTGCACAAAAGCAAATAAATTTTCTAAAGGTACTTTGTCGATTGGCAATGTAGATTTTAAGGCGGCTAAGCGGCTAGTCAACATTGATTTCACATCTGCTGGTAACTCCTGAAATCCCTCTGGTAGGTCAAGGAGTGTAAGTTTAACCGGCGCTGTAGTGACGGGTGGTGTGGTGGGAATTGGCGTTGTGGCGGGTGGGGTGGTGGGTACTACAGGCTCGGCTTGAGCTGGAGTGACTGCTAAAATAGCGCTGGTTAACAGACATAGAACTTTAGAAGTGAAAAATTTTTGGGGAATCATATGCGATCGCATGATATTTATTTAGAGCCAATGTGTAAATTTATAGCAGGAAAATCTGTTTTTTTGTCCTGAGTTAAGTTGACGGGGCGAGACCAGTCAATTTGTGATACCAATAAAGTCTTAAAATATTTTAAATTTCTGTAAACACAGATGCTTTTCTCCCGCCACACCTATTTACCTTAAAAATCATTATGGCTATCGGCTACGTCGCCCTGGTACTCCACGCCCACTTACCCTTTGTTCGTCACCCAGAAAGTGACTACGTACTGGAAGAAGAATGGCTCTACGAAGCTATTACCGAAACATACATTCCTTTACTGAAAGTATTTGAAGGATTAAAAAACGACGGTGTAGACTTTAAGTTAACGATGAGCATGACACCGCCATTAGTGTCAATGCTACGTGACCCTTTGTTACAAGAGCGCTACAACGAGCATTTAACCAAGCTAGAAGAATTAATTGGACTAGAAGCTGAACGTAATGTCAACAATGGGCATATGCGTTATTTGGCGGAACATTACATTGAGGAGTTTAGCGAAGCCCGCAAGCTATGGGAAAGCTACGGTGGCGATTTGGTCAAAGCTTTTAAGAAATTTCAAGATAGTAACAACTTAGAAATCATTACTTGCGGCGCGACTCACGGTTACTTCCCGTTGATGAAGATGTATCCGCAAGCTGTTTGGGCGCAAATCCAGGTAGCGTGCGAACACTACGAACAAACCTTTGGACGTCCACCTAAAGGTATTTGGTTGCCAGAATGCGCCTACTATGAAGGAGTAGAGCGGATGTTAGCTGATGCGGGTTTGCGCTACTTCCTCACTGATGGGCATGGTATTCTCTACGCGCGTCCGCGTCCGCGATTCGGTAGCTATGCGCCAATTTTTACGGAAAGTGGGGTCGCGGCTTTTGGTCGCGATCATGAATCTTCACAACAGGTATGGTCTTCGGAAGTGGGTTATCCTGGTGCTGCTGAATACCGGGAATTTTATAAAGACTTGGGCTGGGAAGCGGAATATGAGTACATTAAGCCGTATATCATGCCTAATGGTCAGCGTAAAAATACGGGGATTAAATACCATAAAATCACTGGCCGCGGTTTAGGGTTATCGGATAAGGCGCTTTACGATCCTTACTGGGCAAAGGAAAAGGCGGCTGAACATGCGGCTAATTTTATGTATAACCGGGAACAGCAGGCTGGGAATCTCCAAGCAATTATGCAGCGTCCGCCGATCATTGTTTCGCCTTATGATGCGGAGTTGTTTGGACATTGGTGGTATGAAGGTCCTTGGTTTATCGATTATCTGTTCCGGAAATCGTGGTACGACCAAGGTACTTATAAAATGACTCATTTGGCAGATTATTTACGAGAAAATCCTCAGCAACAGGTGTGTCGTCCTTCTCAATCGAGTTGGGGTTATAAGGGTTTTCACGAGTATTGGTTAAATGAAACTAATGCTTGGATTTATCCTCATCTGCATAAAGCGACAGAAAGAATGATTGAGTTGGGGAAACTCGAACCTGAAGATGAATTGCAGTGGCGGGCTTTGAATCAAGCGGCGCGGGAAATTTTGCTAGCACAATCTTCTGATTGGGCGTTTATTATGCGGACTGGAACAATGGTACCGTATGCCGTGAGAAGGACGCGATCGCACCTGATGCGCTTTAACAAGCTTTACGAAGAAATTAATCAGGGCAAAATTGACAGCGGTTGGTTAGAAAAAGTTGAAGTAATAGATAATATCTTCCCCGAAATCAACTATCGCGTCTATCGTCCAATGGCATAGTTATCTACTCGCAAGCTACAGTAAGGTGGGCAATGCCCGCCTTATATTTGTAGTCAGGACTACAGTTAAATGAATAGAAGAAGATTTATAACTACGGCAATAGGTGCTGGCTTAGCATCATCACTTATATACAAATATTTAAATCTCGACACCGCCATATCATCTGCATCTTCAGAGACTGACATTTTAAAACAGCATAAAAATCTCAGTTTAAAAGCTGCTGCTAGTAACGTCAGAAAATTATATGGGACAGCTATCTCAGAAAACGTTGCCCAAGATGTGAATTATGCTAACTTAATTAGTCGTGAATGTTCTGTTGCGGTGACTGAAGGTGCTTTTAAATGGATTGTGATTGAACCATTACCCGGACAATTTAATTTTGCACCTGCAGATCAAGCAATTAAATTTTGTACAACACATAATATCAAATTACGAGGACATACACTCGTATGGCACATGGCTAAACCTGAATCTTTAGCTTATCCACCGCCATTAGTAGATATTCAACGTCACTTTAATGGAGTTATGGGACGTTATCGTCAAAATCAAACACTATATTCATGGGACATTATTAACGAAGTTGTGGCTGATAGACCAGAAGAGGCTGAAGATGAATATGGATTACGCAAAGGTGTCAAACGAGAATATGTTCGCGATATTTTTCAGATAGCTGCGGGGATTGATAGTAGTAAAGAGTTTGCCATTAATGACTATGGATGTGAGGATACAGGTTGGAAACAAGAAAAGTTTTTAAATCTCATCAAATATCTGAAAAATAGTGGTGTCAAACTAGATACAGTTGGTTTGCAATCACATATG
>JBBQRU010000172.1:0-9742 GCA_038214545.1 Cyanophyceae cyanobacterium
CGGATTCCCACTTTGTCGGCACCCCAAACACCAACTACAGCTTCTGTGACTTCTAAGGGTAAACGAGCACGATTCTCAATTGAACCGCCATATTCATCTGTGCGCTTGTTAGTACCATCACGGAGAAACTGGTCAAGCAAGTATCCATTCGCACCGTGAACTTCTACACCATCAAAACCAGCAGTCATTGCATTGGCTGCACCTTGGCGAAACTGTTCCACAATACCAGGAATTTCACTGGTTTCCAAAGCGCGAGGAGTGACAAATGGTTTCATCCCTTCGTAGGTCATCGCTTCACCAATGGGTGCGATCGCACTCGGCGCTACTGGTAACTCTCCATTTGGTTGCAATGAGGGATGGGAAATCCGTCCGACGTGCCATAGTTGCAGGAAGATCTTCCCGCCTTTTTGATGCACTGCATCGGTAACTAAACGCCATCCGGCAATTTGTTCTAGAGAGTGAATTCCTGGTGTGGCGGCATATCCAAGTCCTTGCGGTGAGACTTGCGTGGCTTCAGAAATAATCAGTCCGGCGGAGGCGCGTTGTTCGTAGTAGGTGGCATTTAATGGCCCTGGGACATTTCCTTCACCAGCGCGATTGCGCGTTAAGGGTGCCATGACGATGCGGTTAGGAAGGATGTAGGCACCCACTTTAATCGGAGTGAAAAGGTTAATTGTACTCATTGATTTTCCTTAATTTACTATGGATGAAAGCTTAACGGTTGACACTGCTCATCATCGCTTCGGGATAGCGAGTACCAGCAGCAATATTTTTGGGCGCGACTTCGTTGATGCGATCGCAATCGGCGGTCGTCAAGACAATATTAGTTGCAGCTACATTCTCTTCTAAGTAATTGCGGCGCTTAGTTCCGGGAATCGGCACAATATCTTCGCCTTGGGCTAGCAACCAAGCTAATGCTAGTTGTCCTGGTGTCACACCTTTTTCGGTGGCAATTTCTTTAACTTTCTCCACCAACTCCAGATTTTTGTGAAAGTTCTCACCTTGGAATCGTGGTGAATGTCTGCGGTAGTCGTCGGGTGCAAGATCGTCAGGACTTTTTAACTGTCCCGAAAGAAAGCCTCTTCCCAGCGGACTATAAGGCACAAAGCCAATCCCTAATTCTCGTACTGTTGGTAAAATTTCATCTTCCGGGTCACGACTCCACAAAGAGTATTCTGATTGCAGTGCTGTAATTGGATGCACTTGATGAGCGCGTCTAATTGTATTTGCGCCAGCTTCTGAAAGTCCTAAATAACGGACTTTACCTTGTTTGACTAACTCCGCCATCGCCCCGACTGTTTCTTCAATCGGTACATTGGGATCGACACGATGTTGGTAGTACAAGTCAATGTAGTCAATTCCTAAGCGTTTCAATGAAGCATCACACGCTTGACGGACATACTCAGGACTACCATTCACATTTCTGGTATCTTTGTCTTTGCTGCGCTGAATCCCAAATTTGGTGGCTAGCATGATGCGATCGCGACGACCTTGCAATGTTTTACCAATTAATTCTTCATTGTCCCCAATCCCATACATATCCGCTGTATCGAGAAAAGTCACGCCTAATTCAAAAGCACGGTGAATTGTCGCGATCGATTCAGCGTCATCTCGTCCGCTATAGAAATCGGACATCCCCATACATCCCAGTCCCAATTCCGAAACAATCAGTCCTTGACTACCCAGTTTTCTCTGTTTCATCTTTGCATCCTCGAAATACGTTATCTAAATTAAGTTGCAGTACGAACCTTTCTCGATATCTGCCAAAAGAGATATCTTGACTTCTGGTTGCCAACCAAGTTCGGGCACGGCTTTGGCGGCGGAGTGGTTGTTGATCGACAAAAATACTCGCATATTGCGTCTCTTGCCATTGTATGTCAACCTTGACGTTAACGTTAGATTAGGGCTAAAAAATTATTTTTTGTCGTCCTCAATGCAATTTTGGATGTGGGTAATGCTTAGCCGCAGTTCAGAACGAAATTGGAAAAGTGCTTCAATTTTCTCGTCGGTCTCCTGGAGATGAGTTTGGAGAATTTCTAAGACTTTTTGTTTCGCTTTCAGTTCAGTTTGTTCTTCAGAGTATAAGTCAATCACGCTGGTAATCTCTTCTAATGTCAATCCCAGGGATTTGAGGCAACTGATCTTTTGGAGTCTGGCTAGCTCAGTCTCTGTATAGTAGCGAAAGCCAGATCCTTCCCGTTCACTTGGTTTAATCAACCCCAAGTTCTCATAGTAGCGAATTGTCCGAGGAGTAATACCAGCCTTTTGAGCTAGATCTCCGATTCGCATTTTTTCGCTCACTTTCTAGCCTATTAAACATTAACGTTAACGTTAAATTGATAATATAAGCTACCGGGGGTGAATGTCAAGGGCAATGGGAATGAAAAAATTAGGTAGACACGGAGTAAATTGCAAGGTTATCCACTCCGTGACAAGATTAATTTCCGACCTTGTGGATGTAGACGTGATTGTCCCAGTTATTGTTTCGGTAAGGTTAAAGGCGCTTCAACTCAAGAAAATGAAGAGAGCTTCAGTTTGTGTCCCAATGGGACACATTTTCCGATCGCTCGATTCGGTAATGTATAGTGTATACGCAGTCAACTGCCACTCCCAACTGGCTGGACAATCATGCCACGTATATTTGATAACATTGACTTACAACTACTACCGATTTTGCGAGATACCTTGAGAGTATCCTATCGGTCTGATTTTTGCGTCGGTTATTTTAACCTCAGAGGCTGGCGGAAGCTGGATGATTTAATCGAACAGTACGTAGGTGGAGATTATGGTTGTCGCTTATTAGTGGGAATGCAAGGTTTACCTAGTGATGAGGTGCATACGGCATTTACCCTGGGTGTTGGGGAAGGTAGGCTGGATAATAGCACTATTATTCGGTTGAAAAAAAAGGTAGCGGCGGAGTTTTGTCAACAACTAACTATTGGTGCGCCAACAAATGATGATGAAGCAGGGTTACGGCGCTTAAGTCGTCAACTAAAAACGAAGAAACTAGTTATTAAACTGTTTTTAGCTCATCCCCTCCATGCTAAGTTGTACTTAGTTCACCGCCATGACCCGAATAGCCCCATCGTGGGATTTTTAGGCAGTAGTAATTTGACTTTTGCCGGACTGAGAAAACAAGGAGAATTAAATGTTGATCTTTTAGACCATGATGCTACCAATAAGCTGCAAAAATGGTTTAATGATAGATGGAAAGATTATGGTTGTATTGATATTTCTAAAGAATTAGCAGAGATAATTGATGATAGTTGGGCAAGGGAAGAATTAATTCCGCCTTATCATATTTATTTGAAGATTGTTTACCATTTATCCCATGAAGCGATCGCTGGTTTATCTGAGTTCCGAATTCCCAGTGAGTTTAACAATTTATTTGATTTTCAAAAAGCCGCAGTGCAACTAGCAGCGCGTCATGTAACTCGACGTGGAGGCGTCATAATTGGCGATGTGGTAGGTTTGGGAAAAACCTTAGTAGGAACAGCTTTAGCAAAAATATTACAAGAAGATTGTTTTTTTGAAACACTGATTATTTGTCCAAAAAACCTAACTTCGATGTGGCAAGAATATGTAGATAATTATCGACTTTACGCCAAAGTTATTCCGATTAGCAAAGTCCAAAACTTGTTACCAGACTTGCGCCGCTATCGGGTTGTATTAATAGACGAAAGCCATAATTTACGCAACCGAGAAGGTAAAAGATATCGAGCGATATCAGAATATATTACAGCCAATGAGAGCAAATGTATTTTACTTTCGGCAACTCCTTATAATAAAACATATTTAGACCTTTCTTCTCAGTTAAGTTTATTTGTTTCTCAAGACCAAGATTTAGGTTTTAGACCAGAAGCTTTAATTAATGAATTAGGTGGTGGTTCGTTAGGAGAATTAGAATTTATTAGAAAGCATCAATGTTCGGTTAAATCTCTTGCTGCTTTTGAGAAAAGCGAACATCCTGATGATTGGCGAGAATTAATGAAACGTTATATGGTACGACGAACTCGTTCGTTTATTAAAGATAATTATGCTCAAACTGATGAAACAGGACGTAAATATTTAGAGTTTCTCGATCAAAGACGTTTTTACTTTCCAGACCGTTTACCACGAACGATTAAATTTAGCTTAGATTCGGATAATGACTCCTATTCTCTCCTTTATTCTGAGTCAGTAGTAGAAGCAATTAATCAATTAAATTTACCACGGTATGGATTGGGGAATTATGTAACTGCGACCAAGCAAGCGCCTACAGACACAGAACAACGCCAGTTGAACGGATTATTTCGCGGTGGACGGAGGTTAATGGGTTTTTCGCGAACTAATTTATTCAAACGTTTAGAAAGTAGTGGTTTTGCTTTTATTGAATCAATTGAACGCCATATTTTACGAAATTTCATTTATTTATATGCGTTAGAACAAGGACTTGATATTCCTATTGGTACTCAAGATGCTGATTTATTAGATACTCGGAATAGTGATGAAGATTCAGATTCAATAGTTGCAACTTTATTTGATGCGGAAGCAGAAGAAGATGAATCAACTCTACCAACCTCTACTCCGATTGCAGAAGGAGGGAATGAAAAAATCACAGAGAAAGCTTTCCGAAAAAAAGCCAAGTTGATTTATCAAGAATATTCTAATCGTTACAAACGCCGTTTTAAGTGGTTACGTTCAATACTGTTTGATGCCAAGAAGTTAAAGAAAGACTTGTTAGCTGATGCTGAAGCATTAATTAGTATACTGCAAAATATTGGCGAATGGAAAGCCAGCGAAGATGAAAAAAATGCGATTCTGGTGGAACTATTAACTAAAACTCACCCTCATGACAAGGTGCTGATTTTTACACAATTTGCTGATTCAGTACGCTATATCACAGATAATTTACAAGCAAAAAACATTACCCATGTCGCAGGTGTGACAGGACAATCAAAAGACCCGACGGAACTGACGGGGAAGTTTAGCCCTGTTAGTAATAATAAACGTGACAAAGTATCACCATCTGAGGAATTACGTATTTTAGTTGCTACTGATGTATTAAGTGAAGGTCATAATTTACAAGACTGTGCAATTATTATTAATTGGGATTTACCTTGGGCAATTATTAGGTTAATTCAAAGAGCAGGACGGGTTGATAGAATTGGACAAAATGCCGCAAAAATTCTCTGTTATTCTTTTCTACCGGCTGACGGTGTAGAGCGAATTATCAATTTGCGAGGAAGACTCAAGCAACGATTGCAAGAAAATGCGGAAGTTGTCGGTACTGATGAGGCATTTTTTGAAGATGATGATGCACAACTAATTCTGGATTTGTACAACGAGAAATCAGGGATTTTAGATGGAGAAGATGACACAGAAGTGGACTTAACATCGGAAGCATTTCAAATTTGGAAAAAAGCTACTGATGATAATCAAGGGTTGAAAAAAATCATTGAACAAATGCCGAATGTAGTTTATTCTACCCGTACACACACTCCTCAACCCGTACAACCAGAGGGTGTATTAATGTACATGAAGACGACTGATGGTAATGATTCCTTAATTTATGTTGACCGAGAGGGTAATAGTGTTACTCAGTCACAATTAGCTGTTTTAAAAATGGCGGCTTGTGATGAATCAACACCAGCGATACCTAGAGATAAACAGCATCACCAGTTAGTTAAAAAAGGTGCTGAACTGTTGGCTGAGGAAGAAAAGAATATGGGTGGTCAGTTGGGTAGACCTTCAGGCGCAAGGTTCAAAACTTATGAGCGATTAAAAAGTTATGTGCAGGAAATGAAGGGGACTTTATTTGTTAGCGAGGAATTACTCAAAGGAATTGATGAGATTTATCGTTATCCTTTGAGACAGTCAGCTATTGATACTTTAAATCGCCAATTAAGAAGTGGTATTAGTAATCAAAAATTGGCAGAGTTAGTAGTGGCTTTGCGGATGGATGATCGCTTATGTATTGTCAGTGAAGAAACAGAGAAGCGGGAACCTCAAATTATTTGTTCATTGGGATTGTTTGAGAGATAATATTTTTTACTGAAAAACTTGTACTAATCTGACTTTTCACCTTATGTGGAAAAGCAGACAAAAAACCTAACACCCCAACCCCTTTTCCTAGCAACCAACACCCTTAAGGGTGTGGCTATACGAACAAAGCCTGCCGACCCAGGCTGCTCTATCTCTATCTGTAGCCTGCCGACCCAGGCTGCTCTATTTCTATCTGTAGCCTGCGAAGGCAGGCTTTGTTCGTGTAGCTCCAGGCTTTAGCCTGAGAGCACTCTCTGAGAGATGCTTCCGGTTTTTAACATAAGAGTGAAAAGTCAGGTACTAATGGCGCGAAAAAGGAAGTTGTCATCCAGTTTCATGTATTAAATGATTGATTATTCGGGGCACGTTACGGATACCACTAATTCCATACTCTCGTGAATCCCTAGATTAGCGAAGATGAGATGCAGTATTAGTGCCTAGTAATAGCACTTAACTTGTCGTTTTAGTTTGTATTAAATAAGACTCAATACTTAAATTATTTAAGTGATCTTTAGCAAAGTCAGGTTTTCTACGTAATTATCTAAAATCCTCTAAAGTCTTGCTAGTCAAGCTTTTGAGCCGTTATCTATATTTTATGCTGGGATTAAATCAAAAAAAGATTTTTATATTGCTGAATTTTAACCGGAAACCTACTATCACCGTCAGTATATAACCACAACTAAGGCTCTCGCTCCTAAATATAAATACTCAGGCAACTATGTATCTTTAAAGGTTATTAAAGATACAGGATTATTATGTCTCTATAAAATAAATCCTTATTTTATAGGGTTTATCGCTCCAAGATTTCGATCTATGGGCTGACTTTTGGTACGCAATTTTTATAGACAACACTCTATTATTCTCAGAAAAACTAGTATATTATGGCACTGAACTTCCAACAGACACGGGATTTATTACGTGAATTTCAATTCGAGGATTTATTTATAGAAGAGTTGGGTTGGTCACAACCGACACGTACAAAACCTGTACCGCTGAAAGTTGAGGAGAAAGCCTATGAATACAAGTGTATTGCTGAGGTGTCGGGTGTAGCTGTTTTTGAAGTTACAGCAGCAGATGGGGCTATTCCACAAGCTAAAGTTCGCACTGCTATTCATGAAGAGATTACGAAATTAAAAGCTGAAAATTTGCTGATTTTTATTGATGAAACACGCACACGTAGTCTTTGGTATTGGGTAAAAAGAGAGAAAAATAATGGAGATGCAAAATTTCGCGACATTCCTTGCGACCATTTGTATGTAAAGGGTCAGCCTGGTGATTTATTTTTAAGTAAATTGGGTTCGTTAGTAATTGATATTACGGAACTCGAAGATGATAGTTTGTCAGTAGTCAAAATTGCTCATCGACTGCAAAAGGCTTTTGATGTTGAGCGAGTCACAAAACAATTTTATAAAGATTTTCAAGAAGAACATCAGCGTTTTTTGGGTTACGTTAAAGGAATTAATAATGAAAATGATAGACGTTGGTATACTTCTGTTATTCTCAATCGCTTGATGTTTGTTTACTTTCTCCAACGTAAAGGTTTTATCGATAAGTGCGATGATCAACCTAATGGTGATTTTGAATATCTCCAAAATAAATTAGAAAAAAGCAAACAGCGCGGTAAAGATTTATTTTACAGTGAATTCCTCAAAGTACTATTCTTTGATTCTTTCGCTAAACCAGAGATAGACCGCGATCCTTCTGTACAAGCATTGGTAGGAAATGTTAAGTACCTGAATGGTGGCTTATTTTTAAGACATCGCATCGAACAAGAATATAATATTCAAATTGCTGATGAAGCTTTTGAAAAAGGTTTAGAGTTATTTGCACGTTATTCTTGGAATTTGGATGATACACCAGAAGGTAAAGACGATGAAATTAATCCTGATGTTTTAGGGTATATTTTTGAGAAATATATTAACCAAAAAGCTTTTGGTGCTTACTATACTCGTCCGCAAATAACTGAATATCTTTGCGATAGAACAATTCACAAGTTAATTGTAGACCGCGTTAATGATGCAATTTCTGACAAATATAAACCATTTGAGGATATTAATGAACTTTTACTCAAATTGGATACTAATATTTGTCGTTTGTTAATTAAAGTTATTCTCCCTAGCTTATCAATTCTTGACCCTGCTTGTGGTTCAGGTGCATTTCTTATTGCGGCGATGAAAACTTTAATTCAAGTTTATAGTGCAGTGATTGGTTCGATTAAGTTGATGGGTGATGCTAATTTACAAGTAGAAATCAGAGAACTCGAAAATCTACACAAATCCTTACCTTATTATATTAAAAAGCGGATTGTTACCGACAACCTCTATGGTGTTGACATCATGGAAGAAGCGACGGAAATTGCTAAATTACGTCTTTTCTTAGCATTAGTTTCTTCAGCGCATGATGTGAACGAATTAGAACCGTTACCTAATATTGATTTTAATATTATGGCGGGTAATTCATTGATTGGATTAATTAAAGTCGATGAAACTGCGTTTGATACGTTAGGCAATTCTAAGCAAGGTAATTTATTGCAGTCTCTAGCTGTTAACCAATATAAAGCTATTTTAGAAGATAAGAATCAATCTATCGAACTTTACAAAAAACACGCTTTTATTCCCGGTGAGGAAAAGCTAGCTAGTGGCGATGAGGGAACTCATCAAGATGGAAGGTTGCTAAATTTGCACAAACACATCGAAAACCTCAATAAAAAATCTCAGGAAAAGTTAAATCGTTTGTTGTTAGATGAGTTTAGTCAACGTTTAGGAATTAAATATGAGGAAGTTCAGTTAACTGGTAAATCTACGAAGCGGGTCTTAAATGTTGACGATATTGCTGCTTTAAAACCTTGTCACTGGGGTTATCATTTCGACAAAATTTTAGAACGAGGTGGCTTTGATGCGATTATAACTAATCCACCTTGGGAAATATTCAAACCACAAGCTAAAGAGTTTTTCGCACAGCATAACGAACTAGTGACGAAAAATAAGATAGATATTAAAGTTTTTGAAAAAGAGCAGAAAAGACTGTTACAAAATCCTGAAGTTGCTGATGCTTGGTTAGAGTACCAGTGTCAATACCCTTATGTAAGTGCTTATTTTCGTTCAGCAGAACAGTATAAAAACCAGATTTCTGTAGTTAATGGGAAAAAAGCAGGAACAGATATTAATCTCTATAAGCTATTTCTGGAACAGTGCTTTAATCTTTTGCGTCAAAATGGTGAATGTGGAATTGTCATTCCTAGTGGGATCTATACTGACTTAGGTACTAAGCAACTGCGAGAAATGTTGTTTAATCAAACAAAAGTTACAGGCTTATTCGGCTTCGAGAATCGGAAAAAAATTTTTGAAGAAGTTGATAGTCGTTTTAAATTTGTTGTCCTTACCTTTGCAAAAGGCGGGAAAACAAGAGAATTTCCATCTGCTTTTATGCGTCATGATGTGAAGGAACTGCAAAGATTTCCAAACACTGATAGTTTACCAATTACTATCGATATGGTGCGGAGAATATCACCAGATAGTTTAGGAATAGTTGAGTTTACAAATAATAATGATTTATCGATAGCAGAAAAGGTTTCTAAATATCCACTTTTAGGTGAAAAGATAAATAATACTTGTAATATCAGTTTACAAAGTGAATTTCACATGACTAATGATAGCTATCTCTTTTGCAAAGATAGCAAAACTGGAATGATGCCTTTATATGAAGGCAAAATGATTCA
>JBBQRU010000173.1:0-9684 GCA_038214545.1 Cyanophyceae cyanobacterium
TACTGCAACTCTAGGTCGGATTTTTAACGTCCTCGGCGAACCAGTAGATAATCGTGGCGATGTCGATTCTGCAGAAAGATTTCCCATTCACCGGGCTGCGCCTAAGTTTACCGACTTAGAAACAAAACCTTCTGTATTTGAGACCGGAATCAAAGTGATCGACTTGCTCACCCCCTATCGGCGCGGTGGTAAAATTGGTCTGTTTGGTGGTGCAGGCGTCGGTAAGACCGTGATCATGATGGAATTGATCAACAACATCGCTACTGGACACGGTGGAGTGTCGGTATTTGGTGGAGTCGGTGAACGCACCCGCGAAGGAAATGACCTCTATAACGAAATGATGGAATCAGGGGTAATCAATAAAGATAACCTGAGCGAATCCAAAATTGCTTTAGTTTACGGTCAAATGAACGAACCACCCGGAGCGAGAATGCGGGTTGGTCTGTCAGCTTTGACAATGGCTGAATATTTCCGTGATGTCAACAAGCAAGACGTACTGTTGTTTATTGACAATATCTTCCGCTTCGTTCAAGCAGGTTCAGAAGTATCAGCGCTATTAGGTCGGATGCCTTCAGCGGTAGGATATCAACCAACATTGGCAAGCGACATGGGCGCACTCCAAGAGCGCATCACCAGTACCAACGAAGGTTCAATTACGTCAATTCAAGCTGTATATGTA
Source organism: Cyanophyceae cyanobacterium (assembly GCA_038214545.1). Taxonomy (GTDB): domain Bacteria; phylum Cyanobacteriota; class Cyanobacteriia; order Cyanobacteriales; family Nostocaceae; genus JBBQRU01. Next base: position 680 of record JBBQRU010000173.1, read on the forward strand.
CCAGCGGATGACTATACCGACCCGGCACCAGCTACCACCTTCGCTCACTTAGACGGTACAACTGCATTGTCACGTAGTTTAGCTTCTAAAGGTATTTACCCAGCGGTAGATCCTTTAAACTCAACCTCCACAATGTTACAAGCTAATATCGTTGGTGATGACCACTACGATACCGCTCGCGCTGTCCAATCAACCCTACAACGTTATAAAGAACTTCAAGATATCATCGCCATTCTTGGTTTAGATGAATTGTCAGAAGACGACCGAATCATCGTAAATCGGGCGCGGAAGGTAGAACGTTTCTTGTCACAACCATTCTTTGTGGCGGAAGTGTTCACTGGAGCTCCAGGTAAGTATGTGAAGCTGGAAGACACAATTAAAGGCTTTAAAATGATTTTGTCTGGTGAGCTTGATGCTTACCCAGAACAAGCATTCTACTTGGTTGGCGATATCAACGAAGCGATCGCTAAAGGCGAAAAACTTAACAAAGGTTAATTCATGATAGAGGCGCAATTCGCGTCTCTACATTTACATCATCTACCAAAAATATGACAATTACTGTACGTGTAGTAGCTGCCGACAAAACAGTCTGGGACGCTCCAGCCGAAGAAGTAGTATTGCCTAGCATTACTGGTCAATTAGGAATCTTAGGTGGACACGCACCACTTCTGACCGCCTTAGATACCGGCGTAATGCGCGTGCGTCCGGCGAAAAATCAACCTTGGGTAGCGATCGCTCTCATGGGTGGATTTGCAGAAGTCGAGCAAGATGAAGTGACTATTTTAGTCAACGGTGCGGAACGCGGCGACAAAATTAATTTGGAAGAAGCGCGGAAAGCATACAGCGAAGCCCAAACTCGGGTAACAAGTACCCAAAACAGCGAACGTCAAGCACAAATCCAAGCATCACAAGCACTCAAGCGGGCGCGGGCTAGATTTCAAGCTGCAGGCGGTAACGTTTAAAGTTAGTAGTTGCGTTTTATGACGTTAGAGCGCAACTACTACCTGTTTTACAATGCTACACAATTAATAACCTGGTCTTTGCTTCATTACGAGTAAAGTAATATCATCAAAGACCTTTGAAGTGCCAATATGGCGGCGGATATCAGCAAGTGCGGCTTGTTTAATGGTCTTTGCAGAGTGAGGCAAATTTTGCTTCACAATTTCAATCAACCTTTGTATACCATATTGCACTTCATGAATATTTGTAGCTTCGGTAATACCATCTGTATATAACACTACTACATCTCCTGCGTGTAGCTGCACATCTTGATAGTTGATAAAATCGCTAATATCTAATTCCAATCCAATCGGAAAGCCTAAATCCATCGTATCAATTAGCTCTACTTTCCCAGATTGACGGACAATAATAATCTCTTCATGCTGTCCGCTAACCCGTATAATTCCGTCCTGATAATCTAGTAAAGCTAGAGAGAGATTTTTACTCGACTTCATCCGCTGCAAATTATGGTAGATTGTCCGATTGACTGCATTTAAAAATCTCTTGGGGTCAGTTTCGTCATTTTCTAGAAGGGTACGAACAGCAGTTTGCACCATAATCATTAAAACACCACTTTCCAAACCGTGTCCTGTCACATCACCAATCCCAATTTTCAAGCGACCATTTTGATTAATCACATCATAATAATCGCCGCCAACTTCCGAAGCCGGTTGCATATAGCAAGCAATATCTAAACTTTCAATATTAGATAAGTCAAAGGTTTGCGGTAAAATCATTTCCTGTAACTGTCGCGTCACATTCAACTCTGCACCCATGCGGAGATTTTCAACTTTCAACCGCTCATTTAAAATCATTACTTCCAGATGAGTTTGAACTAAAGCGACACCTATACTATTAAATGAATTAACAACCGTTGCTAACTCATCCCGATTATCTAAGGTAATAGCTTCCGTCAAAGTACCTTGAACCATCTGTTGATCTGCAGTTTCCAACTTCCAAACTGTTTGCATCACCCCATAATAAAAAGCAATTAAAAAATACAAAACGCTAATTAAAACAATTAAAATAAAAATTGAAATAATCGCTTGCTTCTGTATAAAATTATTTAGACGACTTTGTAACAGGAAATCTAACTGCTTAATTATTTGATCCCATAAATTAAACCCTTCCTTAAGATTGCGATCAGCTATAGTAAACAAAACCTCAGAATTAGGGATTGAATTCGTATCAAGTAACAGACTTAGCTGCTCACTTAGTAAATCTATATCTTTAGTAAATACCGTGAGATGATTTGTCAATCTCGAACGTAGATAAAAAGCAGAAGTATTCTTAAATACCACACCCATATATGCTTTTAATTGATTATTATCATTCTTTAAAGTACCCAAAAGCATAATTAACCGCGATCTTTCCCGGAGAGTACTCCCTTGATGTTTGCGTACTTGGTCAGTAAGTAATTTAACCTCACTTAATATTCTTTGCATTTCCGGCAAATGATTGGTAGTAGCTTCCATTAAGTAGTAGGTGTCTAACTCAGGATCGAGAACTAAATTAGATTGCTCACCAACTTGTACTCTTAACTTATCTAGCTGCTCAATCAAGAGATTATACTGAGGATTGTTGAATGAATTTTTAGTATCTTGTTGGATATTTAGCCAACTTTGCTTTAAAACTTGAAATTTATTTGTAGTTAAGAAAATAGTCCCAATCTTTTGATCGATATTTTCCAAAGCTTGAAAACTGGTAGCTACCTGAGACTTCATCTGCATAATTTCTGGCTGATGGCGATAGCTTCGCTGACCTTGCGGTACGCTATCACGATAACTCAGCAACTGTAGACGTTGAATATCCAACCAAAGCTGACGCTGCGGACGAAGATAAGCATTCCCTAAAACCTCCTTTCGGGTAAAATTAATCCACCCCTGAGTGTCAGACAATAACAAATATACAAGTACACTCAAAGGTAAAATAAAGATGCAACTAATCAGCAAAAACTTTTGCGGATACTTGAGGCGATTCATCAAAGCGATCGCAGGCTGAAAAACTTTTTGCATTTTTTTTAACGCAGAGGGACGCGGAGGAAACACAGAGGAGCGCCGAGTTTCTCCGCGTACCTCTGCGCCACCTCCGCGCTACTCCGCGTTGAAAACCCCCTCACTGTAATTCCAGCATCAATCCCGGCATCAACCTCTGCAAATTCTTCAGTGATTTTCCTTGCCAAGGGATACTATTAGCACCTTTGACGATCATTTTGATGGTATTTTTATTCCGCAAATTGATTGCGAATCTGGAAAGCATATTAATTCCCGAACTATTAAGAAAATTTAATTGTTGGAGGTTGAGAGTAAGAGTGGATGGTTCTTTGTCTGCAACATCATTTAGTAATTTTGAAATTGGTTCGTACTCATCCATGTCACTTAGTCTCAGTGTACCTGTGAAATTGATAATTGCAGTGTCTGGTTCGTACCAAACGTTATAGTTTTCACCTTTGACTTCCATAATTTTTATTTACCTTTTGCTCTTATTCATTTAAACGGCTAGGTGAACCATTGTTGTGACATCAATCACTTGTGGCTGGACAGTCTGAAATTTCCAGGCTAGCTTCGCACAATAATCATTGAGAATAGTCAAGAAGCCTAAGCCAGGGCTATTATTATTCTCGAATTCGGCTTGTTTTTCTAATTGTCTAAAATAAAATTCATCGGTCGATGAGTCGATTATTTCTTTAATGAATGCCTGGATTTTTTCTGCTTTTAAAGTACTAATTTTATTTTGAATGAAAAATACAATTTCGTTACTTTCCGCTTGAATGTGGATAGTAATAGTATAATTTGTCGGCTGTTCGCAATACTTCATTGCGTTTTCTAATAATTCGTTAGCAATATAGTTGACGGCACTTTTGACTGCTACTTGTCGCCAGAGTGTAGTGGGTTCATTTTCATCAATCGGGAAGTAGCTGCTAGAATATTCAGCGATAAATTCTGCTGATAAGTCATTATGATGCCAGCGCGATTTGAGTGGCAAAGGAGATGATGGAAAGGTAATGGTTAACTGCTCTTTGGACGACAGCGAGATGAAATCCCCAAATATTTGGGTGGGGTAAGTAGTGTTATCAGTCGCTACATTTTCCAGAAACTCTTCTGTTTTAATCATCGGATTTCCCCTGAGATATATTTTTAATTACTGACTGTTTCGGTTGTAGTACAATTAAACATTATGGCATCATATTTTTAATCATTTATATGCTGTTGCATATTTGTGAAGAATTTACATTACATAGGATATCAATTCCATATTGCACTGATTTATCAGTCGGAGCTTCAGTATTTTTGCTGATATTAGACGGTTTAGTGGTGAGTCTAAATGCCATCAGACTAACTTTTTCCGTAATGTTAAGCTAATAGGATGTAGATGTGATTTACCATTAAAAATTTTAAATATGAGCTTTCTAAATTTCCTTGGTTCATGTCAGCCGTCCCAGTTTATCCGTTTGGCAGCACCGATTGTGGCGGCGATGACACTTGCTGGCGCTATCAATCCGGTTCAAGCTGACACTTTACGACCATCTCATACTCAACCCGTAGTTATTGATAGTCCGCAAGAAACTGTTAGTAGCGTCAAATACGTAGCTATGGGGGTTTCTCCTTGGGGGTTGATGGCAGTAATTGCCGTCGGGGGGATTGTAATTTTTGTACCACTGTTTTTTGGTGGACTGGTGGTAATTAGCGAACGCGAGGTTGGTGTCGTTGTCAAGAAATTTACGATTTCTGGTCGCGGTCTACCTGCAGGACATTTGGTGGCTTTAGATAACGAAGCGGGATATCAGGCAGATACCCTCGCACCTGGTTGGCACTGGGGTTATTGGCCTTGGCAATATTCGGTGAGTAAAGAGCCTGTAATCGTTGTCCCTCAAGGTGAAATAGCCCTTGTAGTCGCGGAGGATGGGGGTTCAATTCCACCTGAACGGATTTTAGGTCAAGTTGTCGATTGTGATAATTTTCAAGATGCCCGCAAGTTCTTGACTCATAGCGGTGAAAAAGGTCGGCAGATGGCTTTTCTGACTGCGGGTACCTACCGTATTAATACGGCTTTATTTAAGGTAATTAAAGCTGATAGTGCAACAAAACATGGGATGAGTCCGGATCAGTTACGGGTGTACAGCGTGACGGCAGAAAAAGTGGGGATTGTCACTACCCTCGCCGGGACGCCGATTCCTGAAGGTGAAATTGCCGGTCCTGTAATTGGCGATCACGATAACTTCCAAAATGGTCAAAAATTTATTGAGGGTGGTGGACGACGCGGTTTACAAGAACAGATTTTGCTGTCTGGAACTTGGAATATCAATCCTTGGTTTGCGGCGATTGAACAAGTACCCATGACGGAAATTCCGATTGGTTATGTTGGGGTTGTAATTTCTTTTGTTGGGAAGGCTCAAGTTGATGTCAGTGGTGCTGCTTTCACCCACGGTAACTTGGTGAATACTGGTCATAAAGGGGTATGGGTAGAACCGTTATATCCAGGGAAACACCCACTTAATACGCGAATTATGAAAGTGGAATTGGTACCAACGATCAATATCGTTTTGAACTGGTCGGAACGCACTGAACGCCATAATTATGATGCTAATCTGGCACCTCTAACTGTCCGTTCTACTGATGGTTTTGCTTTTGATTTGGAAATATCGCAAATTATCCATGTTGGTGCTTTGGATGCGCCGAAAGTGATTTCCCGTGTCGGTTCAATGCAGAATCTTGTCGATAATGTCTTAGAACCAAGTATTGGTAATTATTTCCGCAACTCGGCTCAAGATTACACAGTCCTAGACTTTCTCAACGCCCGTAGCGAGCGGCAAGCTGAGGCAGCAGATTATATTAAAGCCGCACTCCGGAGTTACGATGTTCAAGCGATTGACACTTTGATTGGCAATATTCAACCTCCCGCATCGCTGATGGAAACCCAAATGCAGCGCAAACTGGCGGAGGAACAGCGCAAAACCTACGAAGTGCAGCAGATGGCGCAAACCCAACGTCAGCAACTGGTTAGGGAAACGGCGCTGGCTGATATTCAGCAAGAAATGGTGAAATCCGAGCAAAGTGTGCAGATTTCTGATTTAAAAGCCCAAGCGCAAATTAAGCAGGCGACGGGTGAAGCTGAGTCAATCAGGCTGCGGGCTGTGGGTGAAGCTGAAGGTATCCGGGCGACAGGTAATGCGAAAGCTGAAACTTACAGTGCTGGTGTGGAAGCTTTAGGGGCGCAAGGTTATACCGCGATGCAACTGATGCAGATTATTGGCGATGGTCATGTTCGCCTGATTCCTGATGTCTTGGTTGGGAATAATGGTTCTAGTGCTGGTTTGGTAGATGGTTTACTGGCGATGATTTTGTGGAATCAAAAACAAGGTTTAATACCTCAGCAATCTGTGGATGCGATCGCTCCTCATTCAGAAGTCACAAGTAATGGTAGTACCTCGGTAGTTCCCCCATCTTCTAATTAAATGTCGAGACTTTGTATAAGTAGGTGGGCATAAATCAAAGTTTGTTGTAGGGCTTTAGATTAAATAGCGCTGAAGCGCTACTACAAACCAATATAGATGCAAGAATTTACTGAGTTATGAATTTAGCTGAGGTATTACAGGTAGAGGGGACGCTGAGTGAAGCTCAGATTTGGCGATTATTTGGGGATGTGTTACCAGTCCTCAAGTTGTTGCACCTCCGCCACCTAATTCACGGTGACATCCAACCTCAAAATATTTTTCGTCATCAAGAAAATTTTGTTTTAATTGAGCGAGTCGATGACAGCATCAGCAGCCCCGAATATGCAGCACCGGAACAACTGCGAGGCTCAACGCTTCCCCAAAGCGACTTTTATAGCTTGGGTGTAACTTGCATCCACCTTTTGACTGATATTCCGCCTTTTGATTTATTTGATGTCAATGATAATTGTTGGGTTTGGCGACAGTATTTACCGGCACCAGTAAGTAGTCGCTTAGCTCAAATCCTCGATAAACTTCTACAAACTACCGTTAGCCAACGCTTTCAGTCTGCTGATGAAATTATGCGGATTCTCGGTATTAACTCCTTAATCCTCACTCCTCCTACCCCAAAATGCCATAGTTTACATATTTTCAAAGGACACACGGCTGCAGTGAATGCGATCGCCTTCAATCATAATAGTCAAATAGCCAGTGTCAGCGCTGATAAAACTATCAAATTATGGGATGTCAACACCGGAAAGATGATTTACACGGCTGAGAAACATACAGATAGTGTGAATTCTGTTGGTTTTAGCCTTGATGGTAGAATCGCCACGGCTAGCAGCGATCGCACGCTCAAATTATGGTCAAGTTCTCTTGAGGAAATCTTCACCTTTACCGGACACACCCGCGCGGTGAAATCATTAAGTTTCAGCCCAAATGGTCAAATACTGGCGAGTGGTAGTTGGGACAAAACAATCAAACTATGGGATATCCAGACTGGGCAAGAAATTTATACTTTAACTGGACACCAATTACAAGTCACAAGCGTGGCTTTTAGTTCTCAAGGCATCTTAGCTAGTGCTAGTTTTGACAGAAGCATTCGCCTATGGTACCCTGACACATGGAAAAACCGCCCAGTTCAGACTCTCATCGGTCATGTCCAGGCGGTTTTGGCAGTCGCTTTTAGTCCCAATGGTCAAATCTTGGCAACAGGTAGCGATGATAAAACCATTAAATTGTGGGATGTCAGCACAGGTTCGGTAATTCACACACTGTCAAACCATTGTTGGTCAGTGGCGACAGTGGTTTTTAGTGCTGATGGCGAAACGCTAATTAGCGGAAGCTGGGATAAAACAGTGAAATTTTGGCGAGTCAGGACTGGGGAAGAAATTGCTACTTTTACAGGGCATGAAGACTCTGTACTCGCAGTGGCTGTTAGTCCTGATTCCGTAGCTAGTGGTAGCAAAGACAAAACCGTGCAATTAATTTCCCCGCCCGAAGTCTCCCTGCCTTAGGCGCTACCAGTGAAGGTAACTTCCGGAAACTTTGTCTGTGCTTCCGCCATTGGTCGGCGTCTGCCTTCCTCTTGCCAATAGTTGATGACTTCCGTTCCTTTGTTGAGTAACTCAACTCGGTCGGCGTCACTAATCCAGTGTTTGGCTTCTAACTCGTTTTTCAGTTCTTCCCAGGCATCATTTCTGGGCCAAAAGAAGTAACGTGTCAATGGGCTGGTTCCTTTACCGACGATTTGATCGACGGCTAGGGCGACGTTTTCGTCTAACCAGAGAATTTTTAAGATAAACTTGGTCAATTACACCTCCGGGGGCAGTATCCGGGCAAAATTTAAATCATCTGCGATCTTGGATCTTATCGCAAGCCCGAGGTAAAATACACTTATCCCCCAAAAAGCGATCGCCAGTTTTCGATTTTAAGCGATTGTGGTGATTGTATTTGGATCTTCTAGTCCGTGAACTCGATTCGAGTACATATATTGAATCGGCACAGATTCACCATTAGCAAGCGGTACTTCCCTAAAAACTGCACTGAGGTTATAACCTGCCTCTGTAATTGGATAATCGCCAACTTCTCCTCCTTTGTCTGAGTACCAGCCTAATAGTTGCTGGTTACCAGTTCGGTTTACTTCTTCCACATCGGCATCGGTTCTGGTTTCGTTCAACTCGTGGTAAGCTATCGCCACTACATTTTTCCAGGGCTGTTTAAAGACAGCAATCCCGTTGGTTAATCCCAGATAGCGATCGTTTTGAGAGTAAACACTAATCGCATAATAAGCTGTCTTCTGTGTGCCACCCGAATCGGTGAAGTTTACTGAACCGTGATATCCGCCTAGACCTTTTTGAGAGTAACTGTCTCCTTGACTCAGAGTAATACCACTGGGCAACATAAAGTCAAAGACTGTAGAACTGAGGTCATAAGCTGTTGTGCTTTTAATTTGCACAAACTGCATTTCCCTTGTTTTTTATCTTTCTTCCCCATTTTATAATAAGCTCTCCATCATTCAAGAGTTTATCTAACGTAGATTTTAATTCACATACTGATTGAAATAGTCGAT
>JBBQRU010000174.1:0-9534 GCA_038214545.1 Cyanophyceae cyanobacterium
ATATTCACTATGCTTCCCTAACAGGACATTATTATAGAATAGATGAAGGGACACTATTACCAGTAGGTCTTGCGGTGATAGCAGATGGTAAAGATGTTGATGGACTACACTCTCCTACTCATCATACTATTTATCCCTATCCAGAAATGCCATTTTCCGAATTTGTAGATAAATTCATGAATTGTGGCTGGATTTACACAGGTAAGAAAAAGATAACATAATCCATAATAGCTATGAATGAAACACAGTACTATCAACAAGATACAGATATTTGGCATCAATTAATTCACCAAGAAAAAGCCTATTTAAAAACTCAGAAAACTTTTTTAAGTAGCCCATCAAGAGTACAGCTAATTAGAAAAGCTTTAGAAAATCCATCAGAAAGAGTTACAGCCTTGAAAATTATCAGCTATCTAACTAGCGAAGAACGTCAAAGTTTATTTGATGTATTAATAAAGTTAGCTAGTGTGGGTCATTCTGATATTGAACTAGTTCGTCATGCGATTATTTTGTTTGATAAAAAATGGCTTTTAGATAAGATTGAAGCTCAAGCAGAGTCTGTGTTAGCAGATGGTACGGATGAAGAGTATAGAAGATTATTAGAGCTTTATATTCAAATTGACGATGGACTAACCCAAAAACTTGTGAACAAAGCATTACTACATCCAGACATTGATGTTCAGGAAGTTGGCGAAGATTTTGAAATTTATCTAAAAACTAAAAATTAAAAAACGATATAACAAGGAGGTTTGGTTTCCTGCTTTTGGTTGTTGCAACCCACAACTTTTTGTGCGATTCCAAATAGCCGTTCCACTCCAAAACCACCAAGGCAAACTCGCATCCCAATTCTTTTGCATCCATTCATAGGATGGAAGGTGAGCATTAGGAACATCTTTGGCATACATGATCGATGGTACTCCCGATTTGCCTATATCAAACCATCCTACTTTGTGCATGAATACATCATAATCATTGAAACTTACATAATTCTTATTCTTCTTGCTTTCTTGCCAAATACGTTGCTGTACACTGAAGCCAAAGCGTCCCTGGCTATGCTTAACCCAGAGTTGATCGATAGTGCGTAAGTTTTCGCAGGGAAACTTTTCCATCGTCGATTCGCTAACTACTTTCAACCCAAACCAAGCTGGATTGCGTATTTTACGAGATACCATAATCATGATTTCAGTAGTTTCTTGATCGGCTTCTGTCCACTTCTCTGCCGCCAACGCATTTTCCAGTTTGGTGTAGTCTACAGGGCGAGATTGCCAATATGTAATCTGCATAAAGAATAAAATCGCAAAGACCATAGTAGTTAATATTATTACCATTAATGCTTTTAAACAATTCTTGTAGGATATTTGGTGGTTCATTTTTTTACCTATAGTTCGGTCTTTATTGATATGGTAAGTAGCCATGAATTTACGTGCGGTGTAAACTTGCCATCACAATATGACACATAACCGGAAAAGGCTCTTTCCAGGTACTGTTATCTTAGATGAATCCACCATGTGTGATTATGCCTACTACATTTGACCATCCTCCTAGTGTCGAACTTTTAAAGTCGCTAACACCAGGGTCGTTAAAACAAAACTTAGCCAAAGCACTACGGTTGTGGGTGATTTTGCGTACTATCTACGGGGATGAAGCCGACATCAGACTGCAACAGGATGAATTTACCTACAATCAATGGCGGAACCAGTTTTTTAGCCAAGGAGAAAAACATCACCAACGCGATCGGATTCCCAGCCTACACGATCCTGACTGTAGATGTGCCAAAACTTTGCAAGAGTGGATGTTTGGCTCAATGAGTATTACTAAAGACAATTGGTGTCAGTCATTCCAACAATATTATCCTATCCAAATCAACGAACTAGAAGTCTTATTATCTACAGGAATGTTGCCATCACCCGCAGAAACTGTCAAGAAGTCAAAACAGCGCGGTAAAAATGTCAGTCGGAGAAACCCGCTTGTAGAGGGTCGCTTGTTTGCTGTTACAGGAAAAAATTTAGAGTATGATTTTGCTACCTTAGTGGAAAGAGGATATTTAAAGCAATCGCTAGAAGTAACTGGAAAGAAATTTCAGAAAGTATCAAAATTGCCAGATATCGCTAATTTTCAACAAAAGTCCGATGAATTAGTAAATATTCTTAATCCCGATTTAGCCACTACCTTGAATACATTTTCCCAGCCGATCGCCGGGATACAAAGATTCTCCATGCATGTTGAATATATCGTTTCCCAAGAAGCTATAGATCGCATTGAGGGACTGGAAGATCATCTCAAAAATCTCTGGTCACAAAATCCAGTTCCACCGATAAAAATAGAATATGATAGTGCCAACATCTGGCGAAAGGTAGACCGCATCGTCTATCCAGACTACATTTACGGATGATCGAAGATTTGTAAGAAACTGTGAATCTTTACAAATAATTATAACAGCACGATAAAAATGAACGTTACAGAAACGTTATTAACAAACCGCTTTGAACAAGCTTTAGTTTACGCCACTCGACTCCATGCACAACAAGTTAGAAAAGGAACGGGTGTACCTTACATTAGCCACCTATTAAGTGTAGCCGCCTTGGTACTGGAAGATGGTGGGGATGAAGATGAAGCGATCGCCGCACTTTTACATGACGCCGTAGAAGATCAGGGGGGAGTAGCTACTCGGGAAGCAATTCTCCAGCAGTTTGGTGAACGGGTCATTCAGATAGTTGATGGATGTACTGATACGGACGTAATGCCAAAACCTCCCTGGAAAGAACGCAAGCAGCAACATCTCGAAAATTTGCGTCACGCCTCCCCTGAGGTTTGCAGAGTCGTGTTGGCGGATAAACTGCACAATGCGCGTTCAATTTTGCTTGACCTGCGGCGCGAAGGGGAAACAGTATGGCAAAAATTTCGAGGTGGTAAAGAAGGAACTTTGTGGTACTATCGTGCAGCGCTGGAAGTGTTTCAGAAACTAGGTTATAGCCTGTTGCTGGTTGAGGAATTTAAGTGCATTGTTGAGGAGTTGGAAGTTGTTTCGGGTAATAACACTCAGATTTCTCAAATGCAGGAACACTGAGGCTAATACTTAGTCAGTAGGATAGATACGACACTTACGCTGAAAATTGTGGCTATCCCACGACATTCCGGGCTGATACTTAGTCAGCAGGATAAGTGCTACACTTAAGTACTTAAGCAGAGTTGGTTGCGAATATCACATTTTTTTAATTTAACTAGGGTAAAATCACAATCATTTGCTGAAAAATATACAAAATTGCTTTGAGGGTCATTACTACCAGGCTCACCATGATACAAGTTTTTTATTAGCAAAATTTACAAAATCTTCTGAGATTACTTAGCAGTAGTGCTACTGAGCCAAAAAAATTACTGCTATTGTCATCGACTCGCTAACGCGATCGCTTGAACCAATAATCACGAAATATCTGATTTCCAAGGCAAAAAATTGGAGTCTAATATCGTACTAATTATGAATTATTTAAACAATGAAATCACAGACTATTGATTCATTTCAAGAACTCAAAGAAATCCTGCAAACAGGTAACATCCCGGATGATATTAGTCATTTTACAGAAGCATCTTCGCGCCGCTTACTTACCGCGCTGCGTGACTCAGCAAGTTCAGCAGATATTGCTAGTCTTTTACGTCATGTGCTACGGCGTGAAGATGAGCGACAGGGTGGCAAGTCCCATCAACTGAAAGTGCCGCGAAAACATCCTTTTGGCGACCGTGCTAGTTGGCAACGAGCTGGTATAACCGTACTGAGCGAGGGTATAGATTACTATCTGATTACCGCTAATGCATGGCAACCAGATTGGCTGGAATTAAGTGACGTTTATGCGCCAGATGGCCCTGTCTGTGAAGAACAAATGCGCCGCGATTATGAATCAGTTGTCGGCGATCCATTTTTGGAGATAGTCAAACGAGAAACATACCGGAATATCGGACAGCAGGAGGCAATTCGTGCCGTTTTAACTGCGCCGGAAAAATCAACTTTAGTCATTAACTTACCCACTGGTTCTGGAAAAAGCCTCTGTGCTCAACTCCCAGCGCTCTTAGAATCTCGAATTGCTGGTGTTAGTGTTGTAGTCGTGCCAACTACTGCGCTAGCGATCGACCAAGAACGAGCGTTAAAACCATTTATTTATCCCACTGCTTATTATGGCGATGAGTCAGTAGCGGGGCAAGAAAGACGAGACGAGATCCGCGATCGCATTCGTGATGGCACTCAAAGGATCATTTTTACCTCCCCAGAAAGTCTACTTGGTTCCCTCGCATCTTCTTTGTATGAAGCGGCAAATTTAGGAATGTTAAGGTATTTTGTGATCGATGAAGCTCATATGGTTGAGCAATGGGGTGATGATTTTCGCCCAGCATTCCAAGAAATTCCCGGTTTACGTAAGGATTTATTGCGACTAGCGTCCTTCACTACTTTATTGCTGACTGCGACTTTAACAGAATCCTGTTTAGATACTTTAGAAACCTTATTTGGGGAACCTGACCGCTTTCAAGTTCTCTCCGCTGTGCAGTTACGTCCAGAACCTGCCTACTGGTTTGCTTGGTGTCGCAGTGAAGAAACTCGAAAACAACGACTATTAGAAGCCATTTATCACCTACCGCGTCCTCTCATAGTTTATGGAACAAAAGTTGCTGATGTGAAATCGTGGGCTAAAGAATTATCTCGTGCTGGTTTCACAAGATATGGCGTCATGACAGGTCAATCGAGTTCCGAGGAGCGCGAAAAACTTATTCAAAATTGGCAGGAAAATAAGATTGATATAGTAGTTGCTACTTCAGCTTTTGGATTAGGTATAGATCAAGCAGATGTTCGCGCAGTTATTCACGCCTGTATTCCGGAAACAATTGACCGTTTTTACCAAGAAGTTGGACGCGGCGGTAGAGACGGCAAAGCGTCGATATCACTGACATTACATACAACTCAAGATTTAAAAGTTGCTAAAACCCTCAACGAGAAGTCAACTATCACTATTAAGCGAGGTCAGGAGCGATGGCAAAGTATGTTTGCCAGAAAAACAATAGTTTCGGGAAAAGGCTTTCGTGTGCCGATTGATATTCCTCCCTCTTTAGAAGCAGGAGATATTGATATGGACAGTAAGCAAAATACTGCTTGGAATATCCGCACATTAACGCTGATGAATCGAACAGGTTTAATTGAAATCGACTCAGAAAAACCGCCTTTAAAGAAAGACTTTGAATTAGAAGCAGATTATCTAGCGGCACATAAAAATCACCAGAATTCCCGAATTATTCGCATCCGCAATGAATCTCATCTAGATAATGAAACTTGGGAATTGCAAGTCGAACCAGTTCGCCACCAACGTCAAAACTGGAGCTATAAAAATTTGCAATTAATGCGAGAAGCTCTACAGGCAAAACGTTGTCTTTCAGAAATATTTAATGAAGCTTATTCAATTCCTCGACGCCAATCAGCACCAAGATCTCCCGTAAACGTCTCTCGCGCTTGTGGCGGATGTCCAGTCTGCCGCAAAAATGGTGTGCCACCTTCTCCAGGCATAATGCCTATACCCAAACCAGTTTGGCAAAAACCCAAATTTTTTGTCGGAGAGGAACTGCAACGTTTGCTTGCAGGAGATAAGTTATTGCTAATTTTTTATGAATCTTGGGAAGAATTAAATAAGCTGGGAAGAGGTAACAGATTATTTAAATGGTTAATAGGACAGGGAATTAGGAATATTGTCGTTCCTCCAGAGTACAGAAAATTAATTCAGGATGTTAACCGAATACCAGAGGCTTTCATTTTTTTATTTGAAAATGATGAACCGCTTCGTATGCCAGATATACCGACTCTAGTTTTTTATTCTCACCTCACCTCAATTTCTGGAAGGTATATTTTGCAAAATATGTCAAATGCACCTCGGATCATTTTTCTACCTATGAACACAGCAGATCCGAATAGAGAAGATAGGCGATTATTCAATATTTTCTCAGGACGAGCTTTGAAATTTGAATCTTTATGTATGGAAATCAGCTTATGAGTGTTTTAAAAACAGGTTTAGCAGCTCCTAGTAGGATGAGAGGGATCTTTAGATACTTACTTCATACTCCCGGACAAAGGGAAAAGAAAGATATCCTCAAAAGAATACTCTCTCCCGATAAACTTATAGAACATCTTCGGTCAGAAGAGGAAAGTTCTCCGAGTAAATATCCCATGTTTAATGATGCTTTGAGAGAAAGTATTAAATGCCAGCTTTTAGTAGAAGAAGATGAGGAAATTTTTATTAATCCAAATCTTCCCGAAGATGCTAAAAATCCTCAACTTGGCGATACTTTACTACCTGATACTCTGACACACCTACTTTTTGCAAGTGGAAACGAAGATGAAGCAGACTTTGGTCGTGTGTGTGCTTGGTACTTAGCGCAAGATATTTATGATGCACCGGGGACTTGGGAAGATGTGGAACAGCGTGTTAACGACCAAAATGTTGGTGATTTCTTAAAAATGTCGAGTAACCGCTTGTTCGATCAGTTAGATGATTGGATGTCTTATTTAGGTTTGATTTGGGGTCATAGTTTGGGAGGAAAAAGAATCACTGTTCCCGATCCGACTATTTACCTGAGAAGAAATCTCCCAAGTATTTTTAATGGGGATAAAGAAGTTTTGCTCAGAGAATTCGTAACTCGACTGGCAAAACGATGCCCTGTATTTGAAACAGGGAAGTTTAGAGATGAAATTGAATCTCAGATGGGCAACAGACAACCTAACTATCTATCTAATAGTACAGCTTTTGCTTTATTTCGCCTGCAAGATGAAGGTTATATTCAGATCCACAGAAAATCAGATGCTGATTTCATGATTTTACCTAAAATCAACGATCAAGTGGATGATGGTGGACGAATTTCTCATATTACTTTGCAAGGTAAAAATATATGACATTTCAAAATATTGTCTGCTGGAATTATGACATGATTGGTCGCGTCATGAATGTGGAAGCAACTCAACCAGATAATCATTTGTTTTTGGCAACGCACTATTCAAGTCCGATGTATCGTCAGGATTTGATTAAGGCAGATATATCAGCACCATATGATGAGGAGAAATTCATTAGAGATTTTCTCGCTGAGAAAGACTTTGCTTTTGTTCCCGTTTTAGGTCGTTCCGGTACAGGAAAATCTCATTTAATCCGCTGGTTAGCAGCTAATATAAAATCTACAAACAAACGTAAAGTATTACTGATTCCGAAAGTTGGAACTAATTTAAAAGACATTATCAGCCTCATTCTTGAAGGTATGGAGGGTGAAAGATTTAATGAATACCGTCAACGCTTAAATAAAGCCACTAATACTTTAACGGAAAATCAAGCCTGTGAACAACTACTTAACCAATTAGCAGCAGCCGTTGGTAATAATGGTAAACACAATTTATCTCAACTTAGTGAGGCGCAAATTTATCTTGTAAAAAACCTGAATTCTCTGTTATACGATCCATTTTTTCGGCAACATTGGCTAATAAAAGGTGGTATAATTCATCGCTTAGTGATCCATATTATTGGTCATAGAGATACAGTTGAAATTATTGATGAGCGCCGAGAGTTTTCAATTGATGATTTACCACATAATATTTTAGATCACTCTAAAGCTGGAAAACAGGCTAAAGACTTTTATGGATTCCTAATCAATAATGATGAGATCCAAAAAGCTACCGTAGACTGGTTAAACAGCCACCTAGACGAAGCCATCACTCAAGTGTTGAATTTAGGTCGGGAAGACTTGCAACGATTAATGCGAGAAGTACGTGAAGCCCTAGCAGAACAAGGGATAGAGTTGGTTTTACTCATCGAAGATTTTGCCAAGTTACAGGGTATCGACCGTGAATTACTGGAAGCGGTTCTCGCACGACCTCAACAACCGGGAAGCAAATCGTTATGTGCAATTCGGACTGCGTTAGCTTGTACTACAGGCTATTTTGAAGGTTTGATTGATACAGTCAAACAGCGGATTACATTCAGTATTAATTTGAATATCGATATAGGCAATGACAAAAATACAATTACTCAAACTGACATTCAAAAATTTGTAGTTCGATATTTGAATGCGATTCGCTTAGAAGAAAAGGAAATTGAGGATTGGGCTTCTAGCAATCAAGAAGGAGAGCAAAGGGAACCTCTAAAAAGCGCTTGTACTGAGTGTGAATATCGCCTGGATTGCCATGCAGGATTTGCGGATGTGGATGGTATTGGTCTTTATCCGTTCACTCCTAAGGCATTAGAACAAATGCTAAATAGAGTAAATCCTGGCGATTTTAATCCGAGAATTATCATTAAAGATCTCCTGAAATATACCTTAGAAAATGCAAGTAAGGATATTAAAAAAGGTGATTTTCCAAATATTACAATCAAACAACACTTTGGCAAAATGAAGCTCAGCGCGATGCTTCAAGAAGATATTAAAGCTAACGATCGCCAAAACTACGAGCGTCGTCAGATTCTTTTAGATTTATGGGCTGATACCAATGAACTTTGCAATTTACCGCCTGAGATTCATACAGCTTTTAATTTACCCTCTCTGGGAATTAAGATTAAGCAGACAGAAATTAAGCAAGTATTACCGCCAGAAAATAATCCGTCAACACCACATAGTCAAGAGCTTGCCGGAAAATATACCCCAAATCCTCAACCACTTGTTATTCCTACACCAGATATTCCGGATGTACTGAAAAACAAAATAGAAATCCTTAACAACTGGAATAATCAAGAAATTCTTCCTGATAAGATTGCTCAAGAAATACGTGGATTAATCTTTCCCGCAATCAATGAAAAAATTGAATGGGATATAGAAATGCTGCTGAAAGGAACTTTTGTTGGTGCTGGAGGAAAACTATTTCGACAAGATTATGTTACATTCTATAGTCCTAAGGTGAAGAGAACGACTTACTCCGGAGTGATATTGTCACTCCCTCTTAATCCAAATGACTCAGATGAGTTTCGGAATACAACGATCGCTTTCCAAGGCATCTTGCAATACAACCACTACAAAAACTGGAAATTTCCGAATGGCGATCGCTATTTCCGCCACTACAGCAATTATCTAGAACGCTGGAGTCAATATGTGGTGGAGCAAATTCGCCTCTATCCCCGTAAGTCAGGCGAACCGTGGAACCCAGTCCCAGCAGCAGTAGAGTTATTAGGAATTGCCGCGACAATGTCAGGACATCCTACTAATTCCCCGGAAAACTTAATGAATTCTTTGTTTCGAGCACCGAATAATAAAGAAGATGCCACTCGCGTCACTAGTTGGAGAAAGCTATTATCTTCCCTGAATAAATACCACGCTCCATTGTTAGAGATTATTAAAAGCCGAACAGCCTGTACCAAAGGTAGCTATCCCACATTCCAAATTATTGATGCTATGCAAATTATTGAACCTTGGAAACAAGTCAGTAAATCTTGGCGACCTCAATCTTCAATACCTGAGGATGTGATTCATAAATTTCCGGAGTTACAAAAGGCACGTCAACAGGTAGATGAATTACTAGAACTAGCAATTCAA
>JBBQRU010000175.1:0-9387 GCA_038214545.1 Cyanophyceae cyanobacterium
AGAACGTGAGTAGGAAGCGCTTAAAAACTTTGGACGCCAATTTTTCAGCTATTATATGTAGTGCTCACAGAGCAAATAGTATAGTAGACTACAGTTTTGCGAGATAAATTTTATGGTTGCTAAGTCGTTACTGCCACTAGAAAACAATGCTCCAGGGCATATTTGTCCATTCGATCAAGCTTGTAGTTATCTAGAAGCGGCGGCTAAAGAATTAAAGCTAGATCCAGGTCTATTGGAAATTCTCAGCCATCCGCGTAAGGTGGTGACGGTATCCGTGCCGGTGAAACGGGATAATGGAGTAGTAGAAGTTTTAGCCGGACATCGGGTACAGCACTGCGATGTTTTAGGACCATATAAAGGTGGAACTCGCTACCATCCCGCCGTCACGGTGCAGGAAGTTTCGGCTTTAGCAATGCTGATGACTTGGAAATGTGCGCTGCTAGGGATTCCTTATGGTGGCGGTAAGGGAGGAATTGCGATCGATCCGAAATCCTATAGCGTTGGCGAACTCGAACGTATTACCCGACGTTATATTAGCGAGTTAATTAAAGATATTGGTCCAGAAGTAGACATCCCTGCACCAGATATGGGAACTTCGGCGCGGGAAATGGCTTGGATGATGGATACTTACTCAGTGAATGTCGGTCATGCTGTACCGGGAATTGTGACTGGGAAGCCGCTATCGATTGGGGGTTCGCGCGGTCGGGAATTAGCTACAGGACGCGGTGTGATGATTGTTGTGCGTGAGGCTTTAGCAACTCGCGGTAAGTCTTTGGTGGGGGCGCGTGTGGTGATTCAGGGTTTTGGCAATGTCGGTGCTGCAGCGGCTCAATTGTTACATGAAGCGGGAGCCAAAATTTTAGCTGTCTCTACTGGGTCAGGTGGTGTGTTTAATCCCGATGGTCTGGATATTCCAGCCTTAAAAACTTATGCAGCCGAAAACCGTAAGAGTCTTGTGGGTTTTCCCCAGACTACACCAATTACTAATGACGAACTGCTGATTTTAAAGTGTGATGTGTTGATTCCAGCAGCTTTGGAAAACCAGATTACTGAGGAAAATGCTGACCAAATTCAAGCTGAAATTATCGCCGAGGCGGCTAATGGTCCTGTAACTTTGACTGCAAACCAGTCACTAGAGGCGCGAGGTGTCACGGTACTACCAGATATCTTGGCAAATGCTGGTGGTGTAGTGGTGAGTTATCTGGAGTGGGTGCAGGGTCTTTCTTATGTGTTTTGGGATGAGGAACGAGTTAACCAAGAAATGGAACAGTTGATGGTCAAAGCTTACCGCCGAGTCAGTGAGGAATCACAATCGCGACAGATTTCGTTGCGCCTCGCCGCATATACTTTGGGTGTTGGTCGTGTGGCTCAAGCACTTAGCGATCGCGGTCTTTATCCCTAGTCAACAAAACATTTGTGGCAAAATATTCCGCAATTGTTCACAAATATTTTGTTGTAGTTAAGTGAACATTTTTGTTGCCTGATATGTTTGAGGAACTTCTGATTCTTTTCGGACGACAACCTGCATAAGAACCTGGTGTCAAATCTATTTAGTTTGTAGTTGAGTTTTAGCGCTAAAGCGCAACTACAAACCACAATAAAAGCCTTTTATTAAGTAGTGTTAAGGGCTAAAAACTCGGCACTAAGGCAGGATGTATTATATGCAACTTTTGATTGATGCGGAACATCGACTAATTATTGAAAGAATTGCTCGCAAGCAGACCAGAGGTACTTCTGTTTCCTGGGAAGATGCCGCACAAACCGCTCATCTCAAAGTTCTCCAGGCTGTAAAAGCTGGGAGATTCCGTCAAGGTGGATCTGAGGATTTTTGTCATTGGGTGGCAACTGTTGCTCGCTTTGAGATTATTGACCTCATGCGGAAGGAAAAGCACGGTCACATTCTTAGCCTAGATAAAAATATTCGGGGAACGGATTTACCCTTATTAGAAACGCTCGCAGATGATTTTAACGGATTAGATACCCTCGAAAAAACCGATCTAATTAATCATGCGATCGCGGCAATTAAAGAACTAGATCGCAATTATCCCGATCGCGCATATCTTAAACTGTGGCAGGGACATATTCAAGGTAAAACCCAAGTTCAACTAGCGAAAGAACTAGGCTGGACGCAAGGTACAGTCTCCAGACGCTGGCATGAACTCACCGGACGTATTGCCAAGACCTTAGGATTATTGCAAACCGCAGAGATTAAACAAGAAAAGTTGGCAAGCACTGCCAGCGGACGCAAACGCTCCGATACCCAATGGTAATGCGGTATAATTGAGCATAGAATCCAGCTATCACTCGTTAATAGTGTAAGTACGACCTCGTCTGGAAACCAATTTATGCGTACATTCAGTAAATCTATGTCTCATCCAGGGCAATTAACAGCAATACCGCAACCTGGGGAAATTTGGCAAGTTAGTCAATTACAACAGAGTCCTTTGGAGTTGTCGGGTGCAGAACAAACACTCTACTCAGACGAGGCAAAACAGTTTTTAGCCGAAAATACTCCTTCACGCTTCGTCATAATTATCACGCCACCAGAATTACTTATGGAGTCACAAGAGTGGGAAGTTGTTTCTGTCATGTTACTGTCTACAGCAACTCACTCAATCAGTGATGTCGATTTACTAATTCCTGCCCACGTTTCTGGACTGGGACAGGATTTACTTGCAGAGACTTGGCATGTACTGCCGATGCTCAGGTGTAATTTATTATACTTAGTTGGAGAGCGATTATCCCGCCAGATTTATGACATCTTATTGAATGTCGGAGACTACCATCACGGGCTAATTGATCAACGACCAGTAGTCGATGACTCATTGCTCAAAATGGGAGTTGCGTCTGCACAACAGCCGGAAATTCAGGCTTTTCACCAACAAGAAAGAGCTTGGAGTGACGTTTTGACTGTACCATTAGCGGCTTGTCGGACTTACTTAAAAGGTATCAAGTTTACAAATGCAGTTTTAGCTTCCGCATTGCAAATAGAGCGAGAATTTGCTCATCTTGAGACACAGGTATTTCGTAATCGTTGGTGAAAAAATGTATGATATTTACTCAGAGCCGCTGGAAATTGCCGCCCTGATTCACCAAATTTATTTAACAAAAGAAGAAAGAACTTCTATTTTTTTACCTGTAGTGGCGCAGGAATAGTGATGTCTATTGGTGTCACTTCAGATAGCTGCGTTAGGGATTTTTGAATCGCCGCTGCATTACCGACAACCAAGGTGACACTCTTGTCAGGTAATAGATATTGTCGCGCTACCCGTTGAATATCATCAATAGTCGTAGCTTCGACACCGCGCCGATAACGGAAAATGAAATCAGGCGGATAGCCGTAGTATTCATAACGCATTAATCGCGATAGGGTTTGACTAGGGTCTTGGAAATTGAACACAAAAGAATTGAGTACAGTATCCTTAGCGTAGGCTAATTCTACAGGCGTTACCTTCTCTGTTTGTAACCGCTGAATTTCTGTGCGGATAGCTTTGATAAAAGGTACTGTCGCATCAGTTCGAGTTTGTCCGCCAGCGATAAATACACCAGGGTAATCGTATTGCGGACTCCAAGCCCCAGAAACCGAGTAAGCTAAACCTTGACGCGATCGCACCTCATTAAACAAGCGTCCGCCAAAACCATTTAACACCCCATTGAGTACTTCCAGAGCAGCATAATCAGGACTATCTAATTTCCCACCCAAATGACCGATTTGCACATAACTCTGAGTCAAATCCGGCTTATTTGCGAGGAAAACCCCGCCAACTTTAGCTTGAGACACCGTTGGTAACTGCGACGGCGAATTTGCTATTTTTTGCCAATCCCCTAACTTGGCTTGAATCAAAGAGCGCATTTTCTGCGAATCAAAATCTCCGACAATCCCCAAAATCAGATTATTCGGGTGGAAATATTGCGCGTAAAAAGTGCTCAAATCCTGACGATTAATCGGAGTCAGGGTTGCATACTCTACCGTCCGCGCATATGGGCTATTAGAACCATAGATCAACTTTTGAAATTCCCGACCAGTAATCTCACCTGGATTATCGTTACGACGGGCGATACCACCCCCCACTTGAGTCTTTGCTAAATCCAGCTGATCTTGAGCAAATACTGGCTCTCGCATCACCTCAGCAAACAACCCAAACACCATTTCCAGATTTTCACTCAGGGTGTTAAAACCGACACTCCCAGAAGTGGTGCCAATACCAGCTTCTACCGCCGCCGCCCGTTGTTCCAAGATCTGATTCAGTTGAGCGGCTGGGTGCTGTTTTGTCCCTCCAGTCCGCATCACTGTTCCTACTAAGTCAGCAAGTCCTACCTTCTCTGCTGGCTCCAAACGTTCCCCAGTCCGCACTAATACCTGACCACTCACCAATGGCAAATCGTGATCTTCCATCAGATACACTACCATGCCATTCTTCAGTATAAACCGCTCATACTTTGGTAATTTTATTTCGGGTACAGGTGCAAACTGTAACTCCGTGTAATGCTTTGCTCCCGTCGCCGCACCCGAAAAATCAAACGTAAAAACCAACACAGCCAAAGGCACAACCAAGAAATAAACCCATTTCTGAGAATTTTTAAGCAATGATTTGAGATTTTGAATTGCCGATTTAAAATGTATCATTTAGCTCTCCTTCGACAACAACTTACCGACCGTGCGATTCTCATCCGTAAAAGTCCGTTGCGCCACCCGCTGAATATCCGCAGACTTCACCGCCGCGATCGCATCTAAATGTCGAAATAAATTCCGCCAAGAGCCAGTTTTCACCTCATATTCCACCAACTGCCTAGCCATACCCATATTAGAATTAAGCGATCGCAGCAAACCGGCTCTAGCTTGAGTCTTCACTCTTTCTAAATCCATATCTGACACTGGCTCCATTTTTAACCGCTCAATCTCCTTCCGCATCGCCACAGCTACTTCATCAACAGTGTGACCGGGAGATGTCATAGCATAAAACATCATCAAATTTGGATATTTATCCCCCGGAAAACCATTGAAATTCTGAGCTTCAAGAGCTATGCGTTGTTGTTCCACCAAAGACTTATACAGCCGCGAAGTCCGCCCATTACTCAATAACCGTCCGATAATTTCATAAACCACATCATCAGGATCGGTTACGGCAGGACGATGGTAACCTTCTAGATACAACGGTTGAGACGCTAATTTTAATGTTACTTCTCGCGGTTGTGTTTGCTTTGGTTCGACTGGGATTTTCTCCACAGGTTTTGCTTTCGCTTTATATTGACCAAAGTAAGTCTGTGCGAGTTTTTTTACTTCAACTGGGTTGACATCGCCCACTATGGCGATCGTTAAATTGCTAGGTACATAGTAATTTTGGAAAAACTCCTGCACCGAAGCCCGTGTCAAATTCCGGATATCTTGGTCATAACCAATCACCGGACGCTTATATGGATGCACTTGATAAGCGGTGTCAATATACTTCTCTAACATCTGACCGATGGGCGAGTTTTCTACCCGCATCCGTCTTTCTTCCAGAATTACATTTTTCTCTTTCTCAAACTCTCGAAACACAGGGTCTAAAAATCGTTCTGACTCCAGCGACATCCACAGTTCTAACTTATTCGCCGGAAAACTATAAAAATAGCGAGTTGCTTCGGTGGAAGTATTGGCATTCAATCCCACCCCTCCTGCTTGTCGCACGATCCGCCCAAAATCGTTTTGCTTAGCGATCGCCGCCGCTTTGGCTTCCAATGAAGTAAACTCGGTTTGCAACTGGGATGTATCAAGTCTGGCGGCTTTCGCCTTTTGAATTTTGGCCGCTAACTGATCCATTTGGTCTAGTAAGGGTTTTTCTTGCTTGTAGTCTTTGGTACCGATGCGTGTCGTACCTTTAAATGCCAAATGCTCCAGAAAGTGAGCCTCACCAGTTTTACCATCTAACTCATCCACACCACCCACATCAGCATAGGTAAGAAAAGAAACTACCGGCGCTTGATGTCTTTCTAAAACAATGAATTTTAGACCATTATCAAGTTGAAACTTGGTGAGTTTGGAAATCACCCGATCTAAATACGGCTGAATCGAACTTGGCTTTTCCGGTGTTGGAGTCAAGGCTTGCGCCATTCCTGGTGACAACCCCCACCCTAAAGTGACAGTAATCAAAAAACTTATTAAAAGTTGACAAATTTTGTTCATAAATGTATGCTAAGAATCCGCAATTTGTTTGCCGGCTTTAATATTATCAGCAGATGAACATACGCTAACATGTTTGAGACTCTCAGCCCTAAAGGGTTTGAGATTATCAACTTCGATGGGTTCCAGAATCTTTTATGCACGATCGCGCAATCCCAAAAGAAAATGCAGCGTTATATTTAGTTGGCTTAAGTGATGAGCAAGTTAGCGCCAGAAAAGCTGCGGGGCAAACTAATCAGGTAAATTTACCTAGTAGTCGCTCCTACAAGCAAATTTTACGCGAGAACCTGTTTACGTTTGTCAATGCAGTATTTTTTGCAATCAGTGTTGTTTTTGTTCTATTGGGACGACCCAGCGATGCCGTTTTCGTTGCATTTGTGATTTTTAGTGGTGTTCTTATTGGCATTGTGCAAGAGATTTGGGCAAAGCGAAAACTCGATCAAATTGCCTTACTCACTCGCCCACAAGCAATGGTTCTCCGAGGTGGCAAAACTTTTAGTTTAAATCTATCAGAAATTGTGCTGGATGACATTTTACAGCTAAAAGCAGGAGATCAAGTTCTTGTTGATGGTGAAATTGTCGGTACAGGGCAAATTGAGGTGGATGAATCGCTACTTACCGGAGAATCCGATTTAATTCCGAAAACTCAAGGAAAATCAGTTTACTCTGGTAGCTTCTGTGTCAGTGGTAGCGCCTTCTATCAGGCTCAAAAAGTAGGTTCAGAAACGGTTGCTTACCAGCTGACACTTGGCGCACGAGCTTTTCGTCAGGTTTATACTCCGCTGCAGCAAGAAATAAATTTACTAATTCGGGTTCTATTGCTGTTAGCGTGTTTTTTGTGGATTCTCATTGGTATTAGCTTTTTTAGTCGATCGCAATCCCTCAATGAAGTCATTCAACGGGCGGCTGTCGTAGCTGGATTAATCCCCGCCGGACTTTTAATTGCGATCACGATCGCTTATGCAATCGGTTCGGTACGGATGTTGGGCAGAAATGTCTTGATTCAGCAAACCAATGCGGTGGAGTCGTTGAGCAATGTCGATGTATTATGTTTAGATAAGACAGGAACGCTCACAACTAACGAGATTTGCTTACAGCAAGTTAAAGCGATCGCTGTTCCCGAAACAGAACTCCGAGTCGTACTTGGCAATTACGCTGCTAGCACAACCGCTAGTAACCGCACCAGTGAAGCAATTCTCCTGGCTTGTTCCGGCTATGTAAAATGGTTGCTCGCTGAAGTACCATTCTCTTCAGACCGGAAGTGGAGCGCGATCGCCTTTGACGATGTTCTGCAAGATGGTACTTTTGTCTTAGGTGCTCCGGAGATTTTAGGAGCAATTTCCTTAACGACTGAACACGATTACATTCAGCAGCAAGTTGAGCAAGGATTGCGGGTGGTTTTGTTTGCTCATAGTTCTCAGGTAATTCGTGTTGAAGATGGAATTGTACCTCAACTTCCGGAAAAGCTAAAAGCATGGGGGATTCTGAGTTTCAGCGATCAGTTACGACCGTTGGCGCGGGAAACTATCCAAGGTTTTGCCGAGGCGGGAGTGGCGATTAAAATCATTTCTGGCGATCATCCGCAAACAGTTGCTGCTTTAGCTAAACAAGCGGGTTTGAGTGACCAAATTCAAGTCATTTCTGGTCAAACTCTAGCTCAAATGGATACGGCTCAGTTTACGCAAGCGGCGCTAACTCATCATGTCTTTGGTCGCATCACGCCAGATCAAAAAGCCCAATTAGTAAAATCTCTCCGGGATGCAGGACACTATGTAGCGATGACAGGTGATGGTGTTAATGATGTTCTGTCACTCAAGCAAGCTAATTTGGGAATTGCGATGGAAAGCGGTAGTCAAGCAACCCGAAGCGCCGCAGACATTGTGTTGTTAAAAGATTCATTTGCAGCCTTACCTCAAGCATTTTTAGAAGGTCAACGAATTCGCAATGGGATTCGCGATGTTCTGAAATTGTTTTTGGTGCGATTGTCGTGTGTTGCATTGCTGATTTTTGCGACAGCAATTGTTACTGATAGTTTTCCGCTCATGAACAAACATAGTGCGCTCGTCACGCTGATCGGAGTTGGGCTACCCGCAATGTTTATTCCCATTTGGGCACAACCTGGCACAGCGCGATCGCAGCAAAGTCTGGTACGCTCGATGCTACATTTTTACATTCCCGCAACGCTCACCATCACATTCGTGGCTTTGTCAGTTTACCTTCTCTATCTTGTCAAAGCAATAGTTGATTTACCACCAGCTTTTGAACTCAATCAAGTCGATTATGGTCTACCACGCACAGCACTGGTAACAATTCTCATATTCTGCGAATTATTGCTGATTCCATTTCTGAAGCCACCGAAAACAATTTGGCTCGGTGCAGAACCCCTGAGCGGCGATTGGCGGTATAGCATTATTGCTTTAGTTACAGGAATTATATATCTAGCGATTTTATTTATCTCACCCTGGCGCGAATTTTTTGAACTCTCGCCCTTAAGTGCGGTAGATACGGGATTTCTCGGATTGATTGCGTTGGAGTGGTGTCTAATTGTACGCTGGACATGGCGAACGCAATTCTTCGATCGCTTTTTAGGAATCAATTTGCGCTCCTGATTATATGTCAAATTCGTTTTCAGAAATTCCGCAATATCGCGTTACTCGCTGGGAAACGTTGGCGATCGCAACTGGCGCAGTCTTACTCACAACTATTGGCGCAATCTCTATTGGCGTGAGATTTATTAATAACGCCTTTACGCCAGAACGAGCGGAAGTGATGGCAAACCATATCTTGGATTATTCTCTTCCTAATGGTGTACGCGGAGTGTTTAGCATTCAGCTTTCAGGCGCAAAGGTTGCATTTGTGAAGAGCAAAGATAGACCATCCAGTACACAACTTCTCGTTGCTAAGCTTCCCGTGAATCAAGCAACTGACACAGAATGGATTGAGCAAACTGTCACTAATAGTTTTTTGGGAGAGGCGGAAATGAATATGGGGATAACAACTGAAGCAGATACAAGATTTCAAGTTACAACTTCACAAATAGAAGAGAAAATACTCTGCCATGTCAAAGTTCCAGTCGTGATTCAAGACGGGTTATTGACGCAACCCAATCAGTCAAAGCCGCAAATGGCTGTGAGATATCAAATGCAAGTCACTCAGCGCAATGAGCAATGGATTGTCACACTGCTTACATCCGGTCAAACTGCTAAGCAAACAGCAAATACAATATT
>JBBQRU010000176.1:0-9333 GCA_038214545.1 Cyanophyceae cyanobacterium
TCTGAACCAGTAATAATTCCTTAAAAAATCTAGATAGATTACTAAGCATAATGATTTTTGATGGTCTGAGTATAAAAATTTATAGTGGTTAGAGAAGTTTTGTCACTCGTAAAAAAGTCATCAATCCAGACCCTAGATTTAAGTTTTAGCTCCTTTGTTTTGGCTGGAAACTGAATTAAATCCTCAATGGCTTGAGTCCACTGTGCATAAACTCTAGGCAGTACCCACCCAACTCCGCCATCGGCAACCTCATCATGTAGTCCCACTTTATCAGAAATCACAACAGGACAACCACAAGCTAAGGCTTCGACAACAACGTTGCCAAAATTTTCGTGACGGCTAGGTAGAAGGAATAAATTAGCGGCAGAGTATATGGCTGGCAAGTCCTTTGGTTCACATCTTTCCAAAAAAACAACTTTATCTGATAGGTTTGCGGACTGAAACTGTTGCTGCAATTTAGCCTTAGTGCCATCGTCATCACCACCGACAAACACCATTCGCCAATTTAGATGTCTCAATGGGGCTAGGGCTTGAGGTAATAAGTCTAAGCCTTTTTTGTGATGAAGCCGACCCACATTCAAGAGGATGAAGTCATCTTCGCTAAAGTTTTGAGATTCACGCCATGCCTTTGCTGCCTCTGGATTAGGTTGCCAAAACTGAGTGTCTAAACCATTAGGAACGATGAAAGGCATTCCTGATAATTTCAACCAACGACATTCTTCTAATTCCTGCTTGCTAGTGTAGTGGATGGCAGATGCATTTGTGACGTTGAAGCGTTCTTGCCAGAGATAATACAAAACTTTTTTAATTGTCTTCTGTCCCCAAGAGTAAGGACCGAGTGCGCCCCTAGGGGAAATAACATAGGGAATACCTTGACTTTTGGCAGCTTTGCAAGCGGCGGCACTGGTGCGTTGCCAAACTCCTGTGATGTGGATAATATCAAATTCTTTCGCTCTGGCGATTACGGCTTGCTCCATGTCTGGGCAATTAATGCCTAGCCCTGCTTGTTGCTGAAAATAGGTAACTTTAACTCCGTTACGAACAATAGGCTGATTGACGGGACTTTCAGGTCGATCGCTTAATCCCGCATTAGAGGTAAATACTTCTACGTGATGCCCAAGGTCGGCTAATCCTTCGCAAAGTTGGCTGACGCTGAGGACTGGACCGCCAAACTGCCAAGCGGGGGCATAAACAGCGATGTAGTGGAGAATCTTGAGTTTCTTTTCCATGATGCCCTAGTTATGATTTTTCGGGATAACTGATGTGCGAATAATTTCGTGACACCTCAGTTCAAAATTTCGATAATCAAAATAATCTAAACCCACAGGAATTGAGCCTTTAGGTCGTTGCAAGGCTTCTAAAATCCCTGTCTTTATTTCTTCAGGATCGTCAGGATTAACGAGAATGCCCAATAAACCATCTCGCACGGCTTCACGACTGCCATCAAGTTTACTCGCTACCACAGGAATACCGCAAGCCATAGCTTCTAAGAAAACAATCCCAAATCCTTCGCCTTTACTCGGCATTACATATGCATCTGCAAGTCGATAATGGTCAGCTTTTTCGGATTCGGTAATAAATCCTGTAAACACAACCTGTTTTTGAATATTTAGCGATCGAACTTTTGCTTCTAATCGATCTCGGTCGGGACCTTCCCCGACAATTAAATAGGTTAAATTCGGGATTATTGTACTAAGTTGAGGCATCAGATCGATCATTTCATCAAAGCCTTTATAGCGCTCATAAGAGTCTAATCGTCCTAACGTCATCAAAACTGTCTTGTCTTTCAGACCGTAGCGAGATAGTAATTCAGGATTTTTGGGCGCATATCCATACTGCTCAATAGCGATCGAATTTGGGAGAATGAATTGTTGAGTTTCTGGCACATTTGCCCAAGCTTGAAAGAGATCCATTGTGTGCTGACTGACTGATACTATGCCATCTAAATTTTTGATGCAGTAGTTAACCAATCGCTTGCGAGGTTTCCATGCTTCAACACCATGAATAATCATGAGTATTGGTGCTTTGGTCCAAAGTTTGACCATCCACGCAAGCGGCAACATATAAAGATGACCGCAAACAATCAGATCGAATTTTGAATTGGTTCTAATGGTATTAAAAACGGTAAGGAAATAAGATAACTTGCCTGTGACACCTGATGTAATGTACGTGAGTTTTGGAGGCAGGTTTTCGAGGCGATCGCAAAGTTTTTTTCTGGGAATAGCCACTACAACTGAGCAATTTGGATGGCTACAGAGTGAGCTAATGAAGTCTCGATTAAATTTAGCGATCCCTCCACGCCCACCAAAGGCATCGGTAATTAGAACTAGAGCTTTCATTTGTTTGTAATTGATAGAAGACTGAAGTTAAGAGTTAGGCAAATAATAAGTTAATCTTTTACAAACCTCTTTGTAATTTTATCAATTGCGAAAAACAGTAACATATATTTTGGAATATCCCATAACCAAATCCAAATTGTAGTTAAAAGTGTGCTGAGTGGATTATTAATAAAAAAGGTAAAAGTAAGCAGAATAAATGCAAATCCAACCAAAGAATTATTTTGAGAATAAATCAGAAATGAATACCGAATCACACAAGCATAGAATAGGGCAAAGCAAATATTTCCAATGAATATACCGAACCACCCAAATCGGCGATACATATCAGCATTGAAGGATATATTTGAAGAAGAGCGATCTTGCTTAATTCCAGTATAAGTTGATGCGATCTTGTCACCATCGAGGAGTAGAGGCTTTCCTGGAAAGATTATATCGGGTATCCATACATACAATGCAGCATTTATATTTTCCCAGCCAGCAAAAGGAATGTCAGCAGGTGTGTACTCGTAAATATACATATCGGATGAAGCCATGAAGGAACGACCGATCTTAAATAAATTATCCTCACTTTCAGTACTTCCGAAGGCTTCGCTAGTTTCTGTAGCGGATGACGATAATCTTTCTAAGGGGTTACTCAACGCTGAATAACGAAATGCTGATGTATTTCTGAAAGAATCCATAAAAGGAATGAGAAATAATGAAGCGGCTATAAAAATAACTAGAGATATCTTGATTATATGGGCTTTACCGCCAAATAACCAATAGCCAATCCCAAAAAAAACAAAAGGATATAATACTCCCCCCCTACCTCCTGAAGCAAAAGTGTATGTAAAAAATATGGCTAAAAGAATAAAAACAAATAAACGTGTTTTAAATTTAGAATCTTTTAATATTAGAGGCAAGACAACAAAGGACATATAATTTAATCGACCAAAAATAACAAAAGCAGACCAAATTCCGTATCTTGTTTCTACGATGAAATCTCCAGCAACTCCTCTATCCCCAGCCCCAGTTATTGCACTTACGAGTAATCCCGTAAATCCGTAAATAAACATGATCCATGCCAATATTTTCAAGCGTTTGTAAAGTGATTTAGATTTAGCGATGTTCGGATCTGGAAGCGATAATACAGGAACATCTTTCGTAATGAATGTATAAATCAAGATTGTGAATGGGAAAGTAACTACAGTCGCAGATTGTATTAGAAATAGGTAGAGATCAAACTCATAATTATTACTAATCGTAAGAAATATAACTCCAACACCTGCGTATAAAAAGTTGCTTAAAGCAAGGATCGTTAACGGGGTAAATAGCATTGATTGTAGATGTCTTCGTTCTAGGCTATAACTCAGCAATAGATAATAAAATAGAACTGAAGCCAAGCAAAAGTGGGGAGAAAAGACATAGGCTAAGACAGTGATAAGCGAACAAATTACAAATTGAAGTTTAGTATTTAATAAAACTGTATAAGCTACAGGAAATGATTGTTTAAATCGATTTATTAGCATAGTATTACGTCAATTTATTTTGTTAATTATGGACTAATGTTTCAAGATATTATCTAGTTTTGATTTTTGCAATTAGATTCTTTAAAAGTGAATATGCACTTAATCTCTCTTGAGCTGTAAAACATCCTGATAAAGTCAAGGTCAGACCCATGACCAAAAATACAAGCGATAGCGTTACATTAATAAATGTGCTACTGCGAATAATAGAGGGTAAAAAGCTAAGTACAAATAAGGTAGCACTTTCAAAGGTGAGGAGCCAAAGGTATTTATGCTCAGATGTGTCCATGTCAGCTAGGGCAGGTTTGACGTATACAATTAATGTAAAAAATACGCTCACACCTTGGGCAATTAGCAGTCCCAAAGAGTTGTATTGGGGAATTAGGATCATGGCAATCAAAACCATTAATATCAAACTTGTTGTCTGAATTATGGCGATCGCGCGGGTATTGCCAAGGCTGAGTACATATTGGCTGAGCATTCCCGCTAGGCTACTTATTGCTGTGATCCAGATTGTTAGACGAGATAAAATAATTGCCTGTTGATAGCTTGCTCCAAATAACAAACCCACAATCCAGTCTAAGTTAAAGCTGATCACTAAGCTTGTAAATAAAATTACGCTCCATAGTACGCGGAGATGCAATGACTTTAGTCTCTGGTGATCTTTTGAGTCTCCGACAAGGCTTGCTGATAGGCTAGAAACTAAGACAGGGGCGATCGCTGCTGGCAAAAAACTGACGAATTGGGATAAGGACTGGGCAACCCGTAAATAACCAATTTGCTCGATTCCACCACTTTTACTGACATAGCCGAGCAGAGGTAATGCAACAAAGCTACTAAGGAAGTTAGCTGCATAGAAGGGCAAGCCAAACTTAAGAATACTAATTGATTCGGGAATAAAATGATCAAAGCGTAACTTAATTTTATAGTGGTGTAGAGCAGGCAAAGTTATTTTCCAGCCCACTATAAACTGTAAAAATGCAGTAAATGGTAAACTCCAAACTGCTCCCGCAAGTCCAAATTTCCATGTTAAATTTAGTGCTGCTAAAGCACCCAAACCTGATACAACTATAGTCCGTAGAGAATAAGCTCGAAAATCCTGAAGTGCTAAGAGATAAGACCAAGTGGGAATACTGAGTGATGCAATAAAAATCGTTAGCGATATTATACCCATCCACTGTTCAATTGCGGCTTCGTGTAGCCATTCATTAGCAAGGGTATTTCTAAATAACCAACTGAAAATAGAAATTAGTACTCCAACAACAGAAATTAGAGCGCCACCAACACCAAATAATCTACCTATTGCTTCTTTCCCTAGTTTTTCATGCTGAGCACCATTTCGACCCATAGCAGCATCGATACCCATTCTCGACAGAGAATCGGCAGTAGATATAGTGTTGTATAGAAGGTTGTAGATTCCTAATCCGCTTGGATTTAAAGATCGTGCCAAAAAAGGCAAAACTATTAAACCAGATAAACGCACAGAGATAGTACCGAGGAAAACCCAAAAGCTACCTTTCAGAAAACTTTTTAAAGATATCTTTTGCAAAACAGATCCTCTCTTTGGCTGATTAAACAGACTCAATAAGTAAGAATGAACTATTCTAAAATCTCAAACAATTCATCATACTGAAAACAATACTTGTCAAACTTAGGTTTATAACCATACCCATCTAGATATTGGAATAGCTCTTCTCTACTATCTCCAAAGTCCTTAAGAAAACTAGGTGTAATCTCAATAAACAATTTTTTGATTTTTTTGGTTTCTAAAAAACTTTTCATTCCCCTCAAAACTTGAAGTTCAGCACCCTCTACATCTATCTTAACCAAATCAATAACGTCACGATCTTCTATCAAAGTGGAGATATTATCGAATTTTAAAATCGCGCAGGGTTGCTGCTTTTGTATGTGCCTTTTTGAACCTTCTATACCTTCTGAGAAGCGATTTAAACCAGTATGGTTACTGATAAACAGGTTGGCTATAGTATTTTCAGAGCCAAGACCCGTAGACATTACAATAATATTACTTGCATTATTGAGATCAATATTTTCCAACAATCTTCTAAGTTCTCTAGTAGATGGCTCAAATGATATTACTAAACCCTTATTTTGCATTTGACGACTTGCAATCAACGAAAAGTAGCCAATATTAGCCCCTATATCTATAAATACAGAATTAGTTGACAAATCTTTGATTAATTCTTTTAATGGAAGAATACTATCATCATTTCGGAAATAATAGGCATCCATCGAACTTGATGGTAAAATTCTGAGCTTAAGCCCCTCATCTGTAACTGCTATTTGGGAACCAAATAATTGCTCAATTAACATTACCAGACGTTGCTTACCTCTTGGGTTATAAGGAATATTTTGAAATTTGACAAGAATATTACCTAGAAGATATCTCCAAAACATGTTTTTCACCTTGTAAAATTTTGCAGCAATCGTTTTGCCGATTCAATTGTAGTATTCTTTTTTGCCCATTCCCAAGCATTTGCTTGTAAATCCGTATAATCTTGTTCGCTCAAACCGCTAATCCTATTCATCAACTCATCATAACTATGATACACGATACAATTCGTTTCATTGAGTCCGTGGGGAGCGCAAGTCTTCGGTTTCTTATCTAAATCTCTAAAGCAAGGAACGCAACCATTAGCCGCGATCTCATAATGACGTAGACAGTCCCAGCCCGATCGCTTGGTTGTAATCCCAAATTTAGCGGCTTGAAGATCAGCATAATAGGCGCTTTCTGACTCGAAAGCATAGCTAGTCTGACTGCCCTCAACTTGCCCTGCAACTTCGGGATCGACTATATGCTTAGGAAAAAGCTTAGTTTTGACTGGCAAACTTTTAACGATTTTTTCTTCGGGTATCGAAAAAGATATGGGACGAAAGTTCTTAGGAGCAGATATATATTTGCATAGCCAGCTAGGTAAAACCTGATACCAAAGGTTACTGATTGTTTCTTCAGTCCATTCTCTCTTAAAATAAAGAAACTTCGTGTGCGCTTTGGGGACAAACCAATAGGGCGGATAACGCCACCATTTGCCAGCATAAGGATATGGTTGCGGTGTATCGGCTCCATCTAAAATGATTGTGTTTTGATAAGTTAGGTATGGCAAAAATTCAATATAAGTTCCAAAAGTTCGATAAATATCTGCAAAAATAATTAAGCTAAATTCGGCATTTATTAATTTTTCATAAATATGCCAACGATCTACTGGTGTATCTTCTATCAATCCAAATACTGTAAACCCTCTGCCATAAATTGAGTGAAATAGCTTACCCCGATAGAGAGTTTCACATTTTGGGAAATCAGTTACCTGAGTCGGCGAAAGAAGTGACTTTAATCCGTGTAACAGGGTAACTGATAAATAGTCTTCAACTGTAGATGTAACAACTAGAATATTATGATTGGAAAGATTCATCGCTTTTTAATATACCTTGGCAGTAGATCAATCTTTTTATAAAACGAACTTAATTCTCTATATTCCCAATGATTATGATAAGTCATATCTTGCAACTAAAAGAATTTCATCACCAAAAAGATTAGGCATAGAATGACATCCCATAGCATCTAGACTCGCTCTGATTGATGAGTTTAGTAAGTAATGGCGAAGAAAAGCTAATGGAACATTACCCTTAACAGTATGAGCCTCTATTTTTAGAGCAGGAATTGGCTTAATCAAATACTGCGGGGCAGTATGAAAAGTATAAAAGTGAAGATGGGTTCTATCAAAAACACCACCATCAGTATACTCGAATCTACCGATCGCCAATTTCCAACGCGATCGCCAATTTGCAACATTTGGTAAAGCAATAATAACCTTTCCATTCGGTTTCAGATATGGCAAGAGCTTATTAATAACCTTTACGGGATCAACTAAATGCTCCAAAACATGACAAAAACAAAGAACATCAAACGTTTGCTTAGGTATGTCGGGCAAAGTTTCATCTTCAAGATTTAAATAAACACAAGAACTAAGTTTCGTCAGTGCTTCTTCGTACTCTATTTGAGAACAAGTAACACCCGTAACTTTAGTATTAGGATATGTTTCTTGAATTAACTTGCCTGTATCGCCTGCACCGCAGCCTATATCCAATATCAGGCGATCGCTCTCGTCTAAAAATTGTAAGATCGAACGGTTGCCACTATTTTGATAAAACGTTTTACTATTAAGTGAAATCTGTGAATTCATACTATAACTACTAGGATGGAGGGAGTGGAAAACTTTTAGATTTGTGTATTTGCCATCTAACTGGGAGCCATTTTATCATTTGCCAAAGCGTTTCCCAAAAGCCAGTGGAGTTGTTTACCGCTTTAATGATTATTTGAGCTTTACCCCAATAACCTTTAAGGGCAAACTTACAAGCAAGCCACAGATGATATTGCATAATATGCCTTGCCCATAACTTACGCTGAGGAATAGCAGAAAGATACTCATCAGTCAAAAGCATTTTTACAACTTCAGATACCTCTATCGTACCTCTCAAGTTGACACGATTATCAACTGACAGTTGTTTGTCATGATTTCGGATAGTTGCGATATTTGTGCGTGAAATTAAAACTGGATAGGTTCTCGATACTCTATAAATCCATTCCCAATCAGCGGCATGTGTCCAATCGTCTCGAAAACCTCCGATCTTTTCAAACACTTCCTTGCTAAACCACATTCCCGTTATGTTTCCATTAATACTTCCATACTGAAGCAGGATCGGCACTAGTCGTTTTGGAAACCATAAACCAGTATCTCTAGCAAATTGGTTGTAATAAAAGTCACTACCATTCAACATCGGCTCCCCGTTGACATTAACTATATCAAAAGAAGATAGGATTAATTTTGCTTCTTGGTATTGAGACTGTAGAGCAACAAGGGTCTCCAAACATAAAGGTTTTAAAAAATCATCGCTACAAAGAATAAGGATATATTGACCTTTTGCGGTCTTTATTGTTTTATTTATGTTACCAAATAGACCACAATTGACTGTATTAACACATAGTTTTACTTGGGGGATTCCTTCATATTGCCTCAAAAAAGATTGTGTTTCTACTCCTGAAGCATCATCAGCAATTAGCAATTCCCAGTTATTGTAAGTTTGATTTAAAACACTATCTATGGCTTGGGCAATAAATTCTTGGCGATTGTAAACAGGCAAGATAATTGAAACCAAGGGGCTGCTATCTGACATTGATGATTCCTCTAATTTAGTTTATGTAAATCTTCGTATGCCGCGATCGCCCGTTGAGCATAGCTACTCCAATTTAGTCCCATACCAGCGTCACGAATTTCTAGAGCCGCGTCGCGTTTAGCTTGGAGGATCTCGGGATGATTAGATAAAATCTTGAGACAAAAGGCGATCGCCTCGCTATTTCTCACAGGAACCACATATCCTGCGGGATACTCTTGGATATCCATCTCTAGATTAACTGGTTCCACACCAGACATCCTCAGTAAATCCTCGCCACCAGTATTAGTTGTGCAGATCAA
>JBBQRU010000177.1:0-9255 GCA_038214545.1 Cyanophyceae cyanobacterium
TCTTAAATTACCCAATTGCCAGTAGAAATGATGACCTACTTCCAATGCGGCAAGGGGTAAAGAATTAAAGGTGTTTAAGACACTAAGCATGTGCATTCTTCAAGAATTTTCCCCAAAATTCGAGGATTGGAGCATTGTTGGGAAGACCTAATCAGAATTAAAAGCAGATTGTACTGTATAGACGAAAAGCGTGGCTTTGTAAGTCAGAAATCCTAAGAATATCGGCAGAACTTGTAACTGATCCCATCGGGCAGCCACAATCATTAACCCAATAAACAAAGCAAAACGACTTTTGCTCAAGCTTGTCTTTTCGTTACCCAGCCGCTCAACATCTTTCGCCAACATTCTCAAGTAAACCACACCTGTACACGCCCCTAGCAAATAATTTAGTGCTGTGTTGAGTGAATAATAAATCCACACACAAATAAAAATAATCGCTGTTAGGGTCAGAGTTACATACACCAACTTTTGAAATAGCTGATGGTACTCTTGCATCGACTCCGACGGGTTGCTTGTGACTTCCTGCGTCTTAGTCTTTGCCTCAGTCAGTGGTGGGGTTTGACTCGCTTGATTGACAATTTCCCGAATCTTAAAACCGACCATAAGCTTATTGACTCGACTCTGATGAGCCAGTTGAAATCATATCATGGGGAGGTAACAATACTTAAAAAATAATTAAAAAACCTGTCTTTGTATTTGCCGGCGCTTGCACTCCATAAACCCATAAATACACTCTTGACATCTAAATCGTTTAATGTGATCTAGGTGTCAGTATGATCAACTGTCGCTGCTGTAGCGATCGCACTCCCTCCATTCCCAAACCCACCGTAGCTAAAATTTCGCCGACAGTTCGCTGACCGTCACAAGCACTCAAGAAAGCAAATTCCGCCTCTGATAACTTGACAATTTGGTAATCGTAATTAAACAGCGTTTCACTCGGCCAACCCTCCAAACAAGGATTGCGCTCTGGAATCGCCGTATTTATTGTCTCATCCTTTGACCAATCGGCTTTAACTAGCGGGGGTCGCGCCAGGAAAAATTCGTAATGACTGACTTCCGGATCTAAAAGTTCAATCAAGCGATACACTTCGCGATCGCTCAACCACTCAGCCCGACTCCGCAATTCTGGCGGTAAAAGTCTACTCAACTGCCAAAAAGTGGGATTCGAGAACCCGACAAACTCCAATCCGGCGGCATCAATCAAAGCGAATAGCGTGTTTATATTGTAATCAACCTCCTGCGGATGCACATACATATCCGCAAAACATTCATCCCGGTGATTCTCCATCGCCCAACGTTCGCGTTCGCGCTTGACAATTCGGTTGTTTTCTGGTAAAGACGCAAATAATTGCCGCCCAATTTTTACACCATCACGATAATCACCTTGCTTGTCACCTTGCAACAAAGCGATCGCTTGCTGCATCAACTGAATCTCCCAGCGTCCCAATTCGCCATACACAAAAATGTGCATCAAACCACCTGGGGCTAGCTTTTGCGCCAAAGCTTGAATTCCGCGAATCGGGTCAGGCAAATGATGCAACACCCCCACACAATTAATTAAATCAAATTCACCATCCAGACGATCCACATCATACAAACTCAGGTGATGAAACTCCACCCGTGTCGCCCCAGACCTTTGACAACGTTCCTTGGCGACTTTCAACGCCCCCTCACTGATATCAATTCCGACAACTGCCGCACTCTTATTCAAGTGGACTAAGTACTCTGTACTCACACCAGTCCCACAACCGGCATCTAAAATCCGAATATTTTCCTTACGGGGTTTTTGTCCCGTGCAAAAATTATACGCAGCCAGCCAATTCCAGCGCCAGTTATAACCCGGAGGTGGCTCATCTAGCAAAGGTTCTGGCGGAAACGGGTAGGTGTTGTAGAGTTGAGCAACTTTCTCAGTGCTCAGAATTTGAGAATCTGACATACTCAGCACGCACATAAAGCGATCTTGAGTTTATCGCTCTTACTGACACTTGTTGCAATCAGTTATGAATTTTTATTTGACGACGATCACAAAAATCATGGTAAACACCGAGGGCAATTGCTACTAATGAAGTTTATAAATTTAATGCCATGTCAAAATTTTCATCCCAATTCAGGATTTGAATCTGTGTTCCGGAGAGATTTTCAACTTACGGCACAAAATTATTGACAATTGTTTACAGATTGAAATATCAAAAATGTCTTTGAAGATTATGCGCTTAAATAGCCAAGATGACCCGGAATCGATTGCATCCGGTATCTATGGCATCATCCAGGCAAATGACATTGCTGGTGTGCAAGCTTTGATTACCTCTGGAATAGATGTAAATCAAATCGATGAATATAGTGGCTGGACACCACTGGAAATTGCCGCCAATGAACGCCGCTTAGATATTGTGAATATTTTACTAGCTGCCGGGGCATCAGTCCAAAAAGGTGCATCCTCACCATTACAACTAGCCGCTAAAAATGGTTTTACAGAAATAGTTGAGGTTTTACTCACTTATGGTAAATACCGCGAGCAAAAAAAGACCAAGAAATTTTATGATGCTTTAATGATGGCAACAGTCAAAGGTCGCGTCGATGTCGTGCGATCGCTAATTGCTGTCGGTGCGGATGTAAATCGAGTTGCTTGGGATTTAGGCACTCCGTTACATTACGCCATTCAGCATGGTCATACAGCGGTGGTCACATTACTCTTAGCTTCTGGGGCGAATGTGAATATCGCCGATCCGGAAGACGGGAAGACGCCGTTGATGAATGCGGCGCTGCAAGGTTCTCCCGAAATTGCCAACTTACTCCTAGCAGCCGGGGCGAGTATTAATCAAAAAGATCGTCAGGGTCAAACAGCCTTAATTATTGCCGCAGCGGTTGGCAATGCCGAAATTGCTGCTATTTTAATTCGTTATAAAGCCGATATTGATACCAAAGACCACCAAGGCAATTCCGCCTTAATGTATGCCACCCGCAACAAATCAGCCGCGTTGACTGAATCTCTGCCCGATTTAGCCGCTTGGGAAAAAATGCTCGCTGCCGGCGGTGATACTCTAGAAGATAAATTTAAGCACTTGGAATGTTTATTTGATACTTTAGATGACATCCAACAAGCCGGACGAGTCGGGATTGCCCAGATGCTGCGAATCGCCAGCGGATCAGCCCAGGGTCTCAGCGCCGCTGATTTACTCGAAGCGATTGAAGAAGGAAATATTACCAAAGTCCAAGCTTTAATCCAGGCAGGTGTGAATGTCAATGCCAAGGATTCATCTGGACAAACAGCCTTACTACAAGCAACAGAAAAAAACAATTTAGAAATCGTTACAGCTTTAATTGCTGCCGGGGCTGATATTAATTTAGACGAAAATGATCGTTTTACCCCGATTATGCGGGCTGCGTATGCCGGTCATATCGACAGCGTCAGGCTGCTAATTAACGCTGGTGCTGATCTCAATCGCGCCACCAACTACGGTGACACAGCCCTTTCCTATGCCCAACAGGCGGGGCATTTAGAAATTGTCAAACTTCTGCGTGAGTCCGGTGCTAAGCAATATCACCCGATACCGATGTTACAAAAACGGGGGATTGATTCCATCGACCTGAATGATAGATTTATTTTAGTCCAAGCCCCAGTCGAAAAGGTATCGCAAGCACTTTGTCAAGTCCGACAGGCGAGTATCTGGAAACAGGACGTTTTTGAGCAAGCAGTGCAACTAACAGATATTTGTTTTATCGTGTTTCGGTTTCCCGGTCACAACTGGACGCTAATTCACGAGGAAAATATTACTGTTTCTTACAGTATGAAAAATTTTAACCCTGAGACTTTATCCCAGCAATTACAAAATAAGCTCAAAGAAGAAGACGCCCAAGCGATTTCGGCGCAATTGCAAACGCCAGCGATTTATTATGCTTGTAGCGATACAGCCGGCGCGGTCGAGTATCAGCTATTTGCCTCTGGTGAGTCGCAAGAAAAATTTACATATTGCGGTGAGTCTGATTTTTCTCCCGAGAGTCCACCCGCAGCCGCAGAGTGCGTCATTATCTGCGAGACATTTCGCTTTCGTTCGCAGTTGCGTCACATTACCGTTGACGATTTACCCAAGCGTCAGTGGGAATTAAGCGAAAATGATGATTTTCGGCGTGAACGCAACGCTTTCATTGATGACTTTAAGTTTGTCAATGATTTTTTTCAAAGTCAAGATGCCTATGTTCCCGTTTGGAGTAGTGGGAGTTGGAGTCGATCTGGACAGCAAGTGACTTTGAGAGTGACTGGTTTAGACCCACAGGATATTGAAAGAATGGATTTTGTTGCAGTTTCGTCATAAAAATTATTGTTTCGCTCAGACAATTGAGCGGTGTGGTCAGCCAAATTATCTAGGTAAAATCATGAAATCGTACACACTTCTTCACAAACCAGTTAAGAGAGCACAAAAGGTTCTAATCTAAAAATTGACTGGGTCGTTATTCAAAGTTTTAAGTTATGCGTATTGAGTTTTACAAACCCATAACTTGAGCTGTCTGGCTGGGGAATGACCAGGCAAACATGCCGATCGCTCTCTCGATTGGCATCCCAGACTTAACACAGTAAAGATTAGATGGGAGCTTTAGAAATCAAATGAGTGTTAAGGCAAGTGGTGGAAGCTCAGTTGCGCGTCCGCAGCTATACCAAACAGTACCAGTGGCGACAATATCCCAAGCAGAACAGCAAGACCGCTTTCTGGCACGGGGCGAACTGAGTGAACTAGCTGGCTATTTTGCATCTGGTACCAAGCGCATCGAGATTGCCCAAAGAATCTCTGACAACTCCGAGATTATTGTCTCTCGCGCTGCCAACCGGATTTTTGTCGGTGGTTCGCCAATGGCTTTCTTAGAAAAGCCCAAAGCACCAGAACCAGAAATGGCAATGGCTGTTGCCTCGCCGGTGATGGATCTCAAAGAAGGGATGAAATTGGGCACAGTCACCTACGTCGAAAGTCGTGGTGGCTTTTTTGAAGGCTTGCGATCGCTGTTCAATGCTACACCCAGCGGACCAATCCCCGCCGGATTTAGACCGATCAACGTTGCTCGCTATGGTCCTAGCAACATGGCGAAGAGTTTACGCGATTTATCGTGGTTCTTGCGCTATTTAACATACGCGATCGTTGCCGGCGATCCGAATATTATCACCGTAAATACACGGGGATTGCGGGAAATTATTGAAAACGCATGTTCGACTGAGGCCACAATTGTTGCTTTACAAGAAATGCGGGCGGCGGCACTGTCCTACTTCCGCAAAGATGAAGAAGGCACAAACATCGTCAGTCAGTACATGGATGTTTTGATTACCGAATTCAAAGCACCTACACCCTCCACCAAAGCCCGCCAGCGTCCCTCTGATGACCAGCAAGGTTTGGAACTCCCACAGAGTTACTTCAATGCTGCTGAACGTCGTCCGAAGTACGCGATGAAGCCTGGTTTGGGTGCAGTTGAAAAGAATGACGTGATCAAAGCGGCTTACCGCCAAATCTTTGAACGCGATATCACCCGCGCCTACAGCCTATCGGTTTCTGATTTAGAATCCAAGGTAAAAAATGGCGATATCTCCATGAAGGAGTTTATTCGTCGTTTAGGCAAATCACCCCTTTATCAAAAACAGTTTTTCCAGCCATATATTAACAGCCGTGCTTTGGAACTTGCCTTCCGTCACTTTTTGGGACGAGGTCCAAGCAGCCGTGAAGAAGTTCAAAAATACTTCTCCATTGTTTCTCAAGGCGGTTTACCGGCTTTAATTGATGCCTTAGTCGATTCTTCTGAGTATTCTGACTACTTTGGTGAGGAGACAGTACCTTACCTACGAGGCTTAGGTCAAGAAGCTCAAGAATGTCGCAACTGGGGACCGCAGCAAGACCTGTTGAATTACAGTGCGCCTTTCCGCAAGATTCCGCAATTCATCACCACCTTCGCTGCGTACAATCAGCCGCTACCTGACCAACATCCTTATGGTTCCGGTAACGACCCACTGGAAATTCAGTTTGGGGCGATTTTCCCGAAAGAAACTCGTAACCCTAGCAGCAGTCCGGCTTTCTTTGGTAAAGATACCAAACGGATCTTAATTCACCAAGGACCAGGGATTAATAACCAAAATAGCAATCCTGATGCCCGTGGTCAGTTTCCTGGTAGCTTAGGACCAAAAGTCTTCCGTTTAGACCAACTCCCTGGTACTAGAGGTAAAAAAGCACCGAAGGGTGTGAGTGTCAAATACTCCGAAAGTTCGACTCAAGCAGTAATTAAAGCTGCTTACCTGCAAGTCTTTGGTCGGGAAGTCTACGAAGGTCAACGCCAAAAGTATGCGGAAATTAAGCTAGAAAACGGAGAAATCCCGATTCGGGAGTTTATCCGCGCTGTAGCTAAGTCGGAAGTATTCCGCAAAATGTACTGGACTTCGCTGTATGTAATGAAGTCGGTTGAGTACATTCACCGTCGCTTGTTGGGTCGTCCCACCTACGGTCGTCAAGAAACCAACAAATACTTTGATATTTGTGCCAAAAAAGGTTTCTATGCGTTGGTTGATTCGATTATCGACAGCCTGGAGTATTCGGAAGCTTTTGGGGAAGATACAGTTCCTTATGAACGGTATTTGACACCAGCCGGAGTATCACAGCGATCGCTACGAGTTGGTAGTATTCGTGAAGATATCACCTCCACAATTCCTAAAGAAGAAACACCTCGCTTTATCGAATTGGGTGCAGTTACTGAAACACGGACAGAACCCGATGTCCAGTTCCGCGTTAACCAAGGTGTAAACAAGCAGCGCGAACAAACCAAGGTATTCAAGTTGACCGCCCAAATCGGCGATAAAGTCGCAGTGAAAACCTTGATTCGTGCCGCCTATCGCCAAGTTTTTGAGCGCGACATCGAGCCGTATATCATCAAGAACGAATTCTCGGTGTTAGAAAGCCGACTCAGCAACCGGGAAATTACGGTGAAAGAGTTCATTGAAGGTTTAGGTGGCTCGAAACTCTACATTAAAGAGTTTTACACTCCTTATCCCAACACTAAGGTGATTGAACTCGGCACCAAACACTTCTTAGGACGCGCCCCCCAAAACCAAGCAGAAATCCGCAAGTATAACCAAATCCTCGCCAGTGGCGGTCTGCGTGCCTTCGTCAGCGCGATGGTTAGCAGTATGGAGTATCTCCAGGTGTTTGGCGAAGATGTGGTACCTTACCGCCGCTTCCCCACCCTACCTGCAGCTAACTTCCCCAACACTGAGAGACTTTACAACCAACTCACCAAGCAAAATGATGAATTGGTAGTACCTAGCTTTGACACGATCAAACCTCGGATGGATGCGGCAACAATGCCCATGACCGGGAAAGCGATAGCTG
This sequence comes from Cyanophyceae cyanobacterium, assembly GCA_038214545.1. Taxonomy (GTDB): domain Bacteria; phylum Cyanobacteriota; class Cyanobacteriia; order Cyanobacteriales; family Nostocaceae; genus JBBQRU01. Next base: position 7,356 of record JBBQRU010000177.1, read on the forward strand.
ATAACGAAGCTTTGGCACGGCGTGAAGTTGGTCGAGAGTATGCGGAACTTAGCCGGACTGTCAGTTCTGGAGTTGAAGGCGGAATTTATCGCCGCCGCAGTGCGCGAATTTATCGCGTTACTCCTGGTGCGGATGTGAAGGAAGCTTTAGCTGCGATCTACTGTCAAGTGATGGATATTGCACCTGAGCAAATTTCCGCCTTTAGTCAGCCTGATTTAGAAACCAAACTCCAGCACTTTGAAATCTCTGTCCGCGAGTTTGTCCGCAGCTTAGCTAGCTCTAGCACATACGCTGAGCGTTTCTTGTCTTGCTATCCCAGACCGAAAGCTCTAGAGTTCCTGTTCCGGCATCTGCTAGGACGCGCACCGGCGACTGTCGCTGAGATTCAGCAATACAACGATTTGCTAGATCAAGGAGTAAAAGTCGCGATCGACAATCTCATCAACAGTTCTGAGTATGCTCAGTACTTTGGTGAAGATGTAGTGCCATACCACCGCTTCCCCGCATTACCTGCCGGAAACTACCTCGGTAGCGTTAAAGCAGCACCTGACGCTTTGTAATTGAGAGTCTACCCCACAAGGTCGTGGGGGATTATCTTCTCCTGTAGAGATGCGAATCGTGTCTCTACAGCCCCAAAAAAACAACACCTCCGGATTTTCAGCCAGCCTTGGCGAGGGCAAAACTGAAAATAAATATTAAAAACTGTTAAGAGTAGCGGTATATGCTCAACAGAATGCCGGAAAATATTGTCTGAAGGTAATTGAGTTTTCTTTACTTGTGTTTTCTCAAGTATTTCTCTTCCTTTAGATACAACTAGTGATTTATACTGTTATGTCTGAAGGTCGAGACAGTAATCTCAGCCAATGAATTGAGTCTCGCCAGTTTAACAACCCTTTTTTTGGAGGAATCCATAAATGAGTATCGTCACGAAATCCATCGTGAATGCGGACGCTGAAGCCCGCTATCTAAGCCCCGGTGAATTAGATCGGATCAAGAGCTTTGTTTCCGGTGGCGAACGCCGTCTACGCATTGCTCAAGCATTGACCGAAAACCGCGAGCGCATCGTGAAAGAAGCTGGTAACCAGTTGTTCCAAAGACGCCCTGACGTTGTTTCCCCCGGTGGTAATGCCTACGGTGAAGAAATGACCGCAACTTGCTTGCGCGACATGGACTACTACCTCCGCTTGGTTACCTACGGAATCGTTTCTGGCGATGTCACCCCGATTGAAGAAATCGGGATTGTCGGCGTGCGCGAAATGTACCGCTCATTGGGTACCCCCATCGATGCAGTAGCTGCTGGTATCAACGCTATGAAAGGCATTGCTACAGGCATGATGTCTGGAGAAGACGCTTCTGAAGCAGCTTCTTACTTTGATTATGTAGTCGGTGCTATGCAGTAGGGTCATCCCGACTGTATAAATTGCCATAAGGTTGGAAATAAGGAATCAACAACATGCAAGACGCAATTACCTCTGTTATTAATTCTTCCGACGTTCAAGGTAAATACCTCGACACCGTCGCAATGGAAAAGCTCAAAGGCTACTTCCAAACTGGTGAACTGCGCGTCCGTGCGGCAAACACCATCAGCGCTAACGCCGCCGCAATTGTCAAAGAAGCTGTAGCAAAATCTTTGCTATATTCTGACATCACCCGTCCAGGTGGCAACATGTACACCACCCGTCGTTATGCAGCTTGCATCCGCGACTTGGATTACTACCTCCGCTACTCCACCTATGCGATGTTAGCTGGCGATCCTTCAATTCTTGACGAGCGCGTGCTCAATGGCTTGAAAGAAACCTACAACTCCTTAGGCGTTCCCGTCGGTGCTACCGTCCAAGCTATCCAAGCAATGAAAGAAGTCACCGCTAGCCTCGTCGGTCCTGACGCTGGTAAAGAAATG
>JBBQRU010000178.1:0-9202 GCA_038214545.1 Cyanophyceae cyanobacterium
ACGATTATTACCCTCAACAAAAACAAAAGCAGCCAAAATGACTGCACCTCCACACAAACAACCCAGTACCAAAGGATGCATCAGTGTCAGATTAGACGATTCAATCAACCCAAACACAATCGTCCCCAAACCCAAAGTAACCAACACCGCACCCCACCAATCCAACCGCGCCGACTCTTCATTGCGACTTTCTGGCACATGCCAAAATAAAATCGTCAACACGATCGCCGCCAGCGGTACATTGAGAAAAAAGATCCAACGCCAAGAAATATTTTCTACCAACCAGCCACCCAACACCGGACCAAGTGCAGAAGTAATCGCCGTAAAACCCGACCAAGTTCCAATCGCCTGTCCACGCTGTTCACTATCAAAAGAAGCACTAATAATAGCCAGACTACCAGGAACCAGCAACGCGCCACCAATCCCTTGAACAGACCGAGCCAGAATCAACTGATTAACATTCGGAGACAAACCACACCAAACCGAAGACAAAGCAAATAAAGCCACACCACAAGCAAAGATCAATCGCCGACCAAAGCGATCGCCCAAAGACCCACCAACCAAAATCAAAGCCGCCAAAAATAGCGCATAAGACTCAACAATCCACTGCACATCAGCGACATTAGCATGTAAGGCAACCTGTAGAGTCGGCAATGCGACATTCACCACAGTACCATCAATCATCGCCATACTAGACCCCAAAATAGTCGCCGCCAGCACCCAAGGCTTAGCACTATCACGACAACCAACCACCCCAGCCGTAGCTAGAATCACCCCTTCATCACAAGGCGGCTTCACAATATTAGCGATATAACCTACCTCCTTTTACTTACGGCTTTCTTGCGTCTTTCTTTGCGTCTAACGGCTAACGGCTGACGCCTAACGCCTACGGCTAACGGCTGACGCGCAACGCTATCGCTAACGCAACGCTAACGCGCTGCGCTAATGCGTGACCATTTCAAATTTCCGACACACCAGGAATAGAAGCTTGTTTTCCCCCACTGACAGGTTTGGTATACCACAAAGCCCAAGCAATAAGAACGAATTGCAAAGGCAACCTAATCGCATGAAACCAGTTAGTATTCGGAATATTATCCAGCTTAATATGATTCACCGCCATATTAATATTTGCCGGGTAAACAGCAATAAACAGAGCCACCAATCCCCAAGCAGCAGCGCGACTGACTTGCGGAACCAACAACCCAATCCCACCCAATATTTCAAAAAAGCCGCTAATATAAACCAATTCTAGAGGATAGGGAAGTTGCGGCGGCACAATTTTCACAAATGGTGCCGGGATCACAAAGTGAATTATTCCCACGAAAGCGATGGATACAGCCAGGATGACCCGCAATATTTCCTTATATTTGTACATTACTTCTGTTCTCAGCTATATTCAAACTCATTTTCTGACTCTGTTGTGACTCTGTCGTCAGTCGGGAGTGGGAAGTTGGAGTGGTGGCGCAAGATTTAGGTTTGATTACATCATAGATGGTAGTGTTTCGACGTGAGCTAATAATTTCTCAAATAAAGGGTCGCCAAAGCTCATTAATCGCAGTGAAGGCATTTCTTCAAATACACCAGGATAAAAAGTTACAGTATAATTTTGTCCTTTGTAAGTTAATTGCCATAGGTGAGGATTTGAGGAGGCTGTTTGCGGTATAAAAATTGCGCCGATCTCCTGCATAATTGCTGAGCAAGTAAATAATTGCTCGATAATTTCTGGTGTAAAAGGAGTAGGTGTCATCGGTTTTTGAATTTCTGCTAAGTCAGCTTCCATTTCCATTGCGACAATTTCCGCAATCGCCGGACGTAGCGGTGGCGAGTCTAAGAAGGAATCGAACTGGGACATTAAAACGTCTTCTTCTTCCGGATCGGCGCTCATTACCGCCTGTTCGATAAATGTTGGTACTTGCGCTCTTCATTGGTTGGAGATTACCGACAACGGTAGCAAAGGCATTGATGCGATCGCGTAATTTTCGGTAAACTTTAGCTTCCACTGTGCCGTCGTAATAAAAATTGTGAATTCTCACTGTTGCATGAACTTGTCCGATGCGATCGATTCTGCCAATCCGCTGTTCAACTCGCATCGGATTCCACGGCATATCGTAATTGATTAACACCCCGCAATTTTGTAAGTTCAAGCCTTCCGATGCTGACTCGGTGCAAAGCATGATTTTGATTTCACCCGACCGAAACCGTCGTTTGACTTCTTCTTTAGGAACTGTAACCCACTCACCTTGGTACAATTCTCCACCGCGACCGGAGTAACAAGCAACTTGACTGCCATATGATAGCTGGAGAGTATCTCGCAGATAATCCATTGTATCTGTGTACTGGGTGAAGACGATCGCACTTTCTCTACCGCGTTGAAAATAATCGTTGCACATAGTTTGCCAAAAGTCGATAACTACGCGATCGGGAATTTCTGCTAGTGAGGCAAAATAATTGCAGAAATTGTCGCCATAACTCCAATGACCTTGCAATCCCAATAGGTGCAATAAATCAAAGATTTCTATGGCATCGATTTGCATCGGAGTTGCGGAAAGCAGAATCAGGGATTTGGTTTTTTCCTTTAGCTGCTGCATTAACTGTAACAAGCGGTTAGGCGTTTCTTTACGGTCTTGAGGACTTTTGCGCCTCGCGTGGTGTGCTTCGTCTAAAATTACTAAATCCCAAGGTTCTGCGGCTAATAACTGGTGCATTCTCTCGGTTCTCCGCACCAAATGAGACGAAGCGAGGATTAAATTTTGGGTATTCCAGGGATTATTTACCCCATCTGTCGAGAGGGTTTGTGCAAAGGGGTCTTTAAACTCATTTTGAGCATAACTCCAAAAATGCAGGTTAAATTTTTCGCGTAATTCTTCTTGCCATTGCGGTTGGACGCTAGCAGGTGCGAGGATGAGGACTCGCTTGACTTTTTTCGTTAGCAGCAGATAGCGCAGAATCAAACCTGTCTCAATCGTCTTTCCTAAACCAACTTCGTCCGCGATGAGAAAATTTTGCGGGAATTTGTCAGCGATGCGACGCAGGATTTTAATTTGGTGTGGCCAAGGTTTAATTGGGATTGATTTGAGGCAAAAGTCTAAGCCACCAGGATGTTGATGCAGGTTGGCGAGTTGCGTGAATTTGCTGATTGTTTCGGTATCATAGGAAGGTAGAATTGTGTCCGGATTTGCATCGGTACCCGCATTGGCATCGGCATTGGCATCGGCATTGGCATCGGCATTGGCATTGGCATCGGCATCGGCATTCGCATTGGCACCCGCACCCTGGAAGGGTGGGGCTATACGAACAAAGCCTGCCTTCGCAGGCTGGGGTGGGTTTTGGGGATTTTTGATTGGGGTGGTATCAAATTCAGTTTGTGGGTTCCAGGTGGGTTTGGCTGGGGGAGTGTAGCGCAATAGTTTTTTCTGTACAGCTTCTGGGACTTCAAATACTTGGACGTTGGGTGAGATGTTGTACCAAAGTTGCTCAAACCTGGTAATTTCTTCTTGAACTCTATCTAGTTCGCGTCCGCCTTCCCAACCACAATAAACGTGGAAAGATTCGACATTTCTTTCCCAACCGCCAATAGATTCATTGTTAGACCCGCTAAAAGCTAACTGGTCGCCATTGTCATCAGTGAAAATACCAACTTTCTCGTGAAAAATATGTTGTGGGTCTAGTTGCTGAACACTATCTTCAGGTAGTTGATTTGCTTGCAGAGGTATAGCAATTTTAATATCTAGATAAGAATTTTGGATTAACCAGCTTAGGATTTCCAAGTGTTTGAGTTGGACGAAATCTTCTGGCGGTTTGAGGTCAGCGTCGAGACGAGTTAATAATGCATCTCGCAGTGTATAACCCTGAGCGATCGCTTCTAGATCTTGAGGTGTAAATTGACACCCCATAATTAGTCGCATCTTGCCTTGATTGTCCAGCATTGCACCCAACCCTCGCGCAACTTTGCTGAGGATGGCGCTGCTGAAGAAACCAGCCTTGCGATCGTATTGGATAGCACATTCTAAAGCTGGAATGTAAAAATCGGCGATTGGATTGTGAGTGTTGCTAGAATAGCTGATTTTCCACGGTTGGTCGCGAAGTTTTTTCAAGGTGATTGACAGTTGTTTAGTTAGCGATCGCTATGACTATTCGCCATATTCATCGGGGACTAGCTCAATTAATTCCGCCAAAGAGCATAAACTGAAACCTTCAGCACTTAGTTGATTGATAGCATCAATTAGCTGACCTAGCATCTCGCCACCGATTTCTGGTAACACATCTTGAGTCTTGAGCCTAGAAACACTGGTTTGGTGTACTTTTAGCTTATCCGCCAAAGCTTTGTTGGTAATTTTTCGTCGCGCCATCACTTCTCTTAACTTCCAGCGAACTTTACTCGCTTTCGCTTTCATTAGCGCTGAACTCATAAAAAACCCCATCTCTAGTAGCAATTGATGCTAATAGCATAGCGTTAACCAAGTGTTCAACGCCTCACGCATGTTAAGCAAATCGAGCTTTCTATGCGTTCAATGCTACGTTAATAGCGTATTGTGCTATAGTTGCTCAGGGAAAGGCGATCGTGCCGGCAAGCTTGAATCGCCTTCTATGACAAACCGATGAAATCAAGGTCTCAAATCTATGATTGCACAAACTTTTAACACAACGACAGTTGGGGTTAAGCAATTGACCGACGACATTACCCAACGCTTTACTATAGAATTAGTAAACAGTACGCAGATAGTCCACTTTAGGCAGAATGTGCTACTTGACCTGATGCTGGTTCATGTACAGCCATGAGACCAACCGTTGAGCAAGCAATGGAACTTTATCGGATGTGTCAACAATTAACAAAAATGTACTTGCCGATTTATCTAGTTCGGTTAGATCAACGGACACAAGATATCATCATCCTCGCAGGCGATGAAACAGAAGTTTACATACACTCGTTAGGGGAGGTAACTATTTTATGAGCCAGCCAAACTTCGAGACGATGACGAAAAAAGATTTAAGAGCTTATGTTCTGGCGAATATAAATGACACGGATGCATTTCATGCACTATGCGATCGCCTTTACGCTGAACCAGGAATCACAATTACTTCTCCTGAGCAATTGGAACAGGTGATTAACGCTCGTCGAGCTTTGCGCGAACAAAGTCAATAAAGCCCTCTGCGGCGCATTCTCACGTTGGGAATGCGCTTTCCAAAAAGCTCAAAATAGAACGTTTCACTATTTCACTTCGATGGCTCGATCCCTAGAGAGTGTTGGGGTCAATTCCGCTTTGTTGTAATCTAGCTAAAAGAGTTTGTAGTTGTTCTTCTGGTGTTGGGTATCGGTTGCCATTTTTGTCATACCAGTATAGCCATTCTCGCGTCAGACCTTGATAAGTTCCGCGTTCGCGTCCAATACCTAAACCAACCTCAGGCATCCAAATGACATCACCAGATTGTAAGATATATTCTCCGTCAACAAGGTGATAGACTTCTAAAGATTTTCGCTTGCGGCGTTGGCGTGTTGGAGCATAAATTACATAGTAGGAAACACCTAATTGAGCATAATCAAGTTTTTTTTGTTCGTATTCTTTGTTATATGTTTTCGAGACGACTTCTAAAGCAAAGCGAGGGACAATTCCATCATATCCCAAAGTACATAGCTAAGCCTGCCATTTTCACCAACAAAACGTTCTACACCTAGACTAAGGAAGGCGTCCGGAACAATAGCCGATTCATTAGGGTCATAGTAAATTCCCATATTGATTCCGAAAAACCAATCATCACGGCTTTGCCACATCGAAGCTAAGATAGCTAACAACAAATTGGGAATTAAAAGTTGTAGTTCGTTATCCACAGGCGTATCATCAGAATCAGGTAATTCTGTAGATGAAGGTAGACAATGTAAGGGATTATAGTTGAACATAGCCTAAGTCCGCTTCCGTCTCAACAAAGAGTGAATTGACTACATAGTATTACTCTTGATTAAGTGTAGCTCTAAAATTCTCTCTACTGCATCCCGATTTTGGGAAGGAATCTCTACACTCCAGAATTTTGACGAGAGAAAAAACCTTGGTTGCTTGAATCTAATCGTCAGGATATTTGGCTTCTCTTTGTTCCAACTGTAAGCTGCTAAGTTGTCCCACTTCAAGAATGAAAGCATATAGCAAATCCCATTCTCTCTAAATTCCAGTCTGCTTAATCCTAACAAAATGAAGTAAATTGCCATAGACCAAGAAAGAATTGCTTGTGTTATACTCTGTAGTTCTAATGTGGAAATAGTCAGCGCTGTTGAGATTTGATAGATTGCCACATAAGTTATAAATCCTGATGCTACTCCATTAAGTATGCCTACCCTAAAGTAGACTTTGCTTGTCGGTAGCTGCCCAATGTTCAGTATTAATGTACCAGCTTTGTTTTTTCGCTCCTTCCAAGTTATCATCCATAAACATAGAAGCATTGCCAAAATCAAACCAAAACCTATCACTAAATATGTGAAATATCCGCCAGCGATAAAACTAATTATTACAGCTAATATGACACAAATCAGCATAATCGGAGCCGCGCGTTTTAAGCCTCTATGAGTCGCTTCACGTCCGACCGTTCTCTGAATAATTACATATCCAATAGCCATTGAAACGGTTATTGGAACCAGCACCGAGACTAGTAATAAATACCAACCCATTATTTATTCCTTGTATTTAATATATTTTTGCATTTTCATCACCCAAATCAAAATCTAAACTTATTTGTCCATAATTCAATCCTAACTCAGGTTGCACATAAGATACCTGCGCTTTAATCTCATCCATCGCCAACCATAAATCTAACAACGCCTTTTCTTCAGGAATCCGCTTCTTTTCATCGCCAATTCTGGGAATAACTTTCAGCGCCACTTCAAAAGTCCGCATAAACAAATCGTTGCTGACTAACCCAGTATTTTTCATAAACCGGCGAACAGGTTCTATCCCACCTTCTTCTTGATAAAGCGCGATTATAGCGTGGAGTCCATCAACTAAATAGCGTGGAGAAAATTCATTATCATTAACAGAGAAAGCGCGTTTTTTCAAACGTTGTTCTGGTGTGAGTAATTTACAGTAACCGCTGGCGGAATCGAGTAATTTATGCGTCTTGACTAAATCAGATACATCAAAACCACCAACAGCTAAAGCGAGTTGTCTGGCTTCATCAAACGGAAATTCTCGCGCTTCAAAAGTATCCCAAGCCAGGATGTACCATTGAGTTAACGGATCGATACCGTTGAAGTCTTTACCTTCTAACAACCGTTGCAGTCGGTACTCGACTATGGTTTGGCGCACTTCTTCAAAAGCTGCTTTCGGTTCGACAGAATTACCTGCGCTGTCGAGGACGGAACTATATTTAGTAAATACACTCAAAGCTGAACCGAAAGCAGTCAAGCACAAGTCAATACCAGGTGGTTTCAGGCGACGGCGCGGGTCTGCGATTCTATCAGCCACCGGACGAGAATCTGCGGTCAAGGATTTCTCGATTTCTGGCGCTTTTTCAAAGACGATATTTCGCACATCGATTCGCACATCATCCCACCAAGCTTGAATTGCATCCGGTTCGCGTTTGCGACACACTAAAAGAACAGTGCTGGATACGGCGTTTTTCTGCGCTTGGTGCAAGTTTTGCGGATTTTCGGTACTGACTGCCCAAGATGCGGTAATCTCAAAACCAGCATTAATGAGAGATTTGGCTAGCACATCCCATGCGCCTGAGTCTTTGTGGTTGAATTGCACCGTCATCACCCCATCGTCACGCAACACGCGATGGTATTCGGCAAATGCCATTGCCATTTTTGCTTCATAATCTTGGTTAGCGAGTTCTTCGGGGGATACTCCCATATTGCGGAAGCGCGAAGGGTTGGCAACGGCTTCCCGATCTTTGTCGGTGAGTTCTAGGTAGAATAATTCGGGGAAGATATCGCCGAGAGTGCGTTTTAGCCAAACATAAAAAAAATCCGAAATATCCGCGTAGGGAATTGTGCCATAGTAAGGTGGATCTGTGATAACTGCATCTACAGAGTTATCTGAAATATGAGTTAAATTATTAGCTGATGCTGCGTCAATTTGAATAGATTTGAGATCATATTTTTCAATTCCTGGAATACCTATTGAACCTGGTTTTGTTCCGAAAAGTGAACACAGAGCTACAAAGTCTGAAGTTACAGCATCCGCGCACGAATTCCACAATTCAGCAGCACCATTAATTTCTGGATAATTCCACATTAAATTTAGTGCATGTTGTGTCGTAGCTCTTTGGGAATGGCATCTACCGGAATCCCATATACAAAGTCTGGCATTTTTATCAACACATCTATCTAAAACTAAAGCTAAATAAGTTAAAATAGCTTCCGCTTTTTCCCATTCATACTCTGCTTGAATTAATGCTTTTGCTTCATTTATGATTTTTACATAAGTTCCGAGCGTCAAAAGCTGACGATGATTAAAAATATCAAACCAACTTCGACAATAATTGAGAATCTGTCCGTGGTCATTTATAATGATTTCTGATGGGAATATTTCAGTATTATTTGTTTCTTTTAGTTGTAATTCTAATTTTTTAGCAGCTAATTCACATCCAAATATATCTTGATTTACTGGAATCCTAAATTCAAATTTCCTCACACCCCTTCTGTAAGCAACTGCATATAATTTTTGCCTTAAACCTTGAGATAAAGCTTGAGATTTAATTACTTTATCTTCAATTACATTATGACAATTAGGACATTTACCAACACCTCTACTAATAGTTGTTGTTGTATCTGGGTCATAATCCCCATCAGCCGTTTCAATCGTTGTTCCTTTTCCTTTTGTTCCTTTAACCAATTCAAAATCAACCCGCTTATTTTCAGGATTAGGAATTGGCTTAACAGCACACCATTTATGTAAATTCTGCTTTTCAGGTCGCTTATACAACCACCAATTAGGACTCAGCGGAACAACAGACTCACAACTCGGACAAACAACCGTATGCGCCCACAAATAATTCTGTATAGTTTCCCCAGAATTAGACGGAAAAAACTCAGCTAACCTTTTCTCTGCTTCATCGCCTACCCACTTCACCCAGGGAGCATCCCATTTTTTATTAGTTTGCCAGAGATAAACATTTTGTACTACTTTCAGATTGTTTGACTGGAAGAGAAAAAATGCACGTAGGATTTGAGATAATGAAACTAACTAGATTGAGGTGATGTAATGACTCCAGA
>JBBQRU010000179.1:0-8834 GCA_038214545.1 Cyanophyceae cyanobacterium
ACCATGAAAATAGACACGTATCATTAATTGGCAACATTGATAAGATTAAATGGTTGAACAGCACGCAACTTAGCCGAAAGAACCTGAGCAGTCCTAAATAGATTTTCTTTGTATATAAATTTTGTGAAAAATCGCTACAAATTTCTGCACTGTTATTCGTAAATCCATCCTGAGCGCTAAAAGTATGTTAAAGCACAAATTGCTCGTCAAGATTGAACTCGCCGTCATCGCACTAATTTTAGCCGGAAGTAGTCTCTACGCTTCTAAAGCTGAAAGTCAAGCCCAACCTACCCCGCAAAAACTGGTGGATGAGGTGTGGCAAATCTTGGATAAAAATTATGTTGATGGTAGTTTTAACCATCAAGACTGGAAAGCAGTTCGACAACAGTATCTCAGCCGCACCTATACTTCCAAGGCACAAACTTATGCAGCGATTCAAGAAATGGTGGGTAAATTAGGCGATCGCTACACGACCTTTTTTGACCCTCAACAATTTCGCGCCTTGGATAATGACCTTTCTGGCAACCTCAGCGGCGTGGGGATGGAGTTAGGGGAGAATGCCAAAACCAAAGCTTTAACCGTTGTTGCACCCATCAAAGGAACACCAGCTTTTAGAGCGGGTATTTTGTCTGGGGATGTAATTGTGCAGATTGACGGTCAACCAACTAAGGGAATAGATATCAACGATGCTGTCAAGAAGATTCTCGGTCCAGCTGGCACTCAGGTGACACTCACGATTCAACGCGGCAATCAATCGCAAATTTTCAAACTCACCCGCGCTAACATCGCTCTGCATCCAGTAACTTACAACACGCAAACAACACCAGAAGGTAAGATTGGTTACATGAATTTACCGGAGTTTACCCAAACGTCTCCGGTAGAGATGCGTCGGGCAATTCAAGCACTAGAAAAACAGCAGGTGCAAGGCTATGTTTTGGATCTACGATCTGACCCAGGCGGACTGCTAGATGCGAGTGTGGAAATTGCTAATATGTGGTTGAAGAAAGGAGCGATCGTCTCTTTGGTAAATCGCAACCAAGTTAGAGATAGTTATAATGCCACGGGACATCCCATTACCAATAAACCCTTAGTGATACTAGTTGATCAAGGATCTGCCAGCGCCAGCGAAATCTTAGCAGGAGCACTGCAAGACGACAATCGCGCCACACTAGTAGGAACTCGCACTTTTGGTAAAGGTTTAGTTCAATCCGTCCAGCCATTGGAGGATGGTTCCGCACTCAAACTAACGATCGCTAAATATTACACACCAAAAGGTCGAGATATAAATCATGTCGGCATTGCCCCAGATATTACAGTGAAGTTAACCGAAGCACAACAGAAAGCATTGGCACAAAACCAAACCTTAGGAACATCAGCCGATCCTCAGTATGCCAGAGCCGTTGCTAACTTGAGCCAATTGATTCGCACAGCGTCAAACCATGTAAGTTTACAGCATTAATAATTTTCTACAGTAAACGTTGAAATCCTTCCTGTTCAAAATGATGGTCTGTTGTGAGCGCTTTGATCATCTTTCGCTGACGCATCAATACAAAGCTAACGGCATCACACAGTGAATAAGTTTTGTCCTGCCTCGCCATTAAAAGCTGGACTGCTTCACGGTGCAATGACTCGTCAACCCACACAACCTCAATGTCTGGATTGTCCAATAATTCAGCAGTGAATGAGAGTGTCAAAGAACGAGGAAACCGACGAATGAGAGCCAGTGCGACAAATTCGGCTATGACATAGCTATGAGTCACACTAGAACTAGCAGAATCTAAAAGTTTAACGGCTTCCAGGTGTTGCAATTCAGTGTGATGGACGTAGCAGAGTAATCCTGATGTATCAAGTAATAGCACTTAGATTAAGTCTCCTACTCGTTGCTATATACCTTGAGCAGGTCAGCATCAATGCCTTCATTATCAATCCCCGTTGGATAGCCCAGATTGATTGCTCCAGCGTAACGACGAAAACGCTTGCGTGCTAGTTCTTTTTCTGCTTCAGTTCGTCGTGCTTTTAATAAGCCAGATCGTTGCTCAAGGGAAATAGCAATCCACTCAGATAGCGGCACACCTGCCCCCTCTGCTTGCTGACTTAAAGCAGCATATACCTCATCGTTGAGTTCTACTGTCAAAATCTGGCTCATGCATCACATCTCCTTTGCCACTCAATTTCTAATCTAGCACAGGCGTATTCGGTTTAATTCTGCGATTAAGCTCAAGGAAGACATCTGTGACAATGAGTGAGGATTGGATATTAAAAATCCCATCCCACTAATGCAAAAATATAAACTATAGCTTTAAGGATTTGTGATGGAGTTGAGGAAAATGGGAGCAGTGCGTGTTGAGGTAAAGTTGACTAATGCGATTGATGAGGCATTGGTAAATCGTGGTCTTCTTGCGCCGCATCTTCTACGTGAATGTGAAGCTCAAGCTCTCGTTGATACAGGTGCATTGACTTTAGTACTGCCACCAGAAATCGCTCAACAACTGGGTTTAAGAATTCGAGGTCAACAAATAGCTAGATACGCCAACGGTTTTGAGGAACCCGTGGGAGTCACCGAACCCGTAAAAATTGTCTGCGAAAATCGACAAACATCAGTGGAAGCATTGGTTGTTGGTAATGAGGTTCTTATTGGTCAGGTGGTACTTGAACTATTAGATCTGCTTCCTGATTGTAAAAATCAACGACTAATTCCCAATCCTGCTAATCCAGACTATCCCGTCGCGATGATCAAGTTGGTCACAAACAGCGGAAATATAAAAATTGTCACATAATCATAAGTTACTCATTGATTTTTGCTAACCAATTACCGAAGCTGGAATGGTAAAAACTGTAATGGATTTCTTCGCCTATTCGCTGCTGTTGTAAGAACTCGAACCAATTTTCTAATACTTCTTCTATTTCATATTCGTCTTCATTGAGAGTTTGAGCGATCTGCCCTAACGTGCTGCTGCGCTTCGCTATCGCTACAGTTGAAATTCCTTCTGCTTGTTCTGTAGAAGTCAAGACGCGAAGTACTTTTAACGCGAGATCAGATAAACCGCCCGCCGTCATTTTCTGCCAATGCTGTTGGTAATATGTTTCTAAACCAGACGGTAGTTGATAGCGTTGCCAAGGATCAGGATAGAAACCCTCGACAATGGCGCTGAAGATTTGGCTAAGGTACATGAAATTGTTTTCGCTTTCGATGGTTAGGCGATCGCAAAATTCTTCCTCACCAATATTGTGACAACTTAGCCAGGATTTTAGTGACTGTTCCTTTTCTCCAGTCCTCTGTATTTGCACGAGGTTTGAGGTGAGGTAAGTTTGAATGTATCTGTATAAATCTTGAGTGTTTTTTTCTGGTAGCTCTGATAAATCCAGTATTTGTAAGGGCGTTTCTATTAACAACCCAGATTTTTCTCTGCTGTAGGGACGGCGGGTAAGGATCAAATAGATCTTTTCTGGGAGATATCTGGGAAGATAGAAAATATTTGAGCCTGGGAGTTGACTATTGGGTTCAACTACATCCAAAGCATCAATAGCAATGATCAACTTTTGATTAGGTTGTAGTTGGTCACTGATTTTTTGCAGGAGGAGTGACATAAACCAACTACCCTCTGTAGCATTGTTAGGGAGAAAGGTGTAATTAAGAGGATATTGGTTAATTAGTTGAGTACAGATACTAGTGATAAATTCCGCCGCTAGATGTTTACCCTCAACTTGGGCGTTGTAATAAATAACATCAGGATTATCCATCACCAACTTGGCGAGGATGGCACTTTTACCACTACCAGGTGCGCCAACAATGGAAAAATAACCTCGGTTATGACGCTGGAGAAAATCAGAAATGGCGGTGAAGGCAAAATCACGACCAACAAAATTCTGGCTTTTTTGCCGAATAACTTCCTCAAATTCTGGCGGATGTCCTCTGGATTTACTGGTAATTGAGGGTTTAGGATTTAAATTCATCATTTCCCTCCCTGTTCATTCCTTCCAACCGCAAAAAATGTACTCGCCCTGAACTATCTCCGGCAACAATTGTCACTCCGTCTGTTGCAACAGCACAACAAATTAACGGATGCTCCCCAAAGAAAGTAGTAACAACCGCTCCTGTTTCTAGATTCCAGACTTTGAGAGTGTTGTCAAATGAAGCAGAAATCACCTGCTTGCCATCGGGGGTGAGTGCGAGTGCATATACCCCGCTGCTATGACCAGTCAGGGTAGAAACCTCCTGGAAAGTTTCCAGATTCCAGACTTTGAGAGTTTTGTCTCTTGAACCAGAAATCACCTGCTTGCCATCGGGGGTGAGTGCGAGTGCATATACCTCGCTGCTATGACCAGTCAGGGTAGAAACCTCCTGGAAAGTTTCCAGATTCCAGACTTTCAGAGTGTTGTCATCAGAACCAGAAATCACCTGCTTGCCATCGGGGGTGACTGCGAGTGCATATACCCAGTCGCTATGACCAGTCAGGGTAGAAACCTCCTGGAAAGTTTCCAGATTCCAGACTTTCAAAGTTTTGTCATCTGAAGCAGAAATCACCTGCTTGCCATCGGGGGTGACTGCGAGTGCATTTACCCTGTTGCTATGACCAGTCAGGGTACGCAACAAAGACCCGCCAGGAGGATTCAAGCTCAATGTCAACAGACGTAACCAGGTTGTTTGACTCTGCTTTATCTGTGAAAGCATTGCCTGAAGTTCTGGCATCTGAAAAGATAATAGGCGTCCCCACAATTGTCCTGCCAGTTGCGTCTTATCCTGAGGTATAATATGCGCTGACAGTACGAGTGCCCCTTGAATCAATTTCAGTACTTTCACTTTTTCCTGATCATGGTCTAGTTTATTTTTTACTTCTGGAAGAGCGAGCAAATTATAATCACTAATCAAAGCTTCTATTCCATAGTCAGGATGTTGATTCTTTTCTTCTAGGAAATCAAAATCAGTCAAAAGTTGAAAATACTTTTCTAAATGACTAGGCTTATTTGACTTAATCAAATTAGATAAAGCACCTAAACGGGCGCGTTGGCGAGCAGGATCTGTTGTTACTAACTTATTCATCGATTTTACCATTATATGCAACCTCCATTTATGGATACAAGTAGTTGGCAATTCTTGTATTCACATCATCAAATATTTTCCGAGTTGGCTTTAATTCCCGTTTTGCTTTCAGGAAGTCAAGAAAACTAGCATGATAGATGCTGTAGCAGATTTGTCCTTGTATTTCTTGAGGCTTCAAATACTCAACCCACTCATCTAAAACAAATTGCACATCATATTCATCTTGCTGAGTAATTCCCGCAATTATGTCACAGGTAATTGCCGTACCTATTTCTACTATAATAAATAGGATAATTACCTTTGCTTCCTGAGGTTTTCCATTCATCCCCATTCGCACCCAATGTTGTTGATAGTAGTCTTGTAGCCCATCAGGTAATTGTTGTAAAGTCAGATCATTATAATCACCACGAGCAATCGCTGGTAAAACATAACGCAGGTACATGAAATTATTGTTACTCTTTGATGCTACCTGCTCAATAAATTTTTCAGGTGTGAGATTTTTAGTTTTGATCCACTTATTCAAATCATACTTGTAGTCTGGATCTTTATTTAAAATAAAGCGAATATACTCTTGCAAATCGCTAAGACTTAAGCCCACATACTGACTTGCTCTTAAATCTATCTCCTCCACTGGAACACCAGGAGACGTATATAATCGCTTTGTTTCTGGGGTATAGGGTCGTCTAGTCATGAGAAAATAGACGCGATCAGGAAGTGTCGTGGGTAAATATAAAAGATTATCTCCGGTTTTTTCTTGCTCTACTTCATCTAAAGCGTCAACTACAATTACTAAGCGTTGGTTAGCAAGTAATTTTTTACTAACTTTTTCTAGCAAAGTTGGTAAATCAGCTTTTTCGGAATTTTGTAACTGATAACGCTTAACTAGTTGTTGGCGAATACTTTCTAGAAACCGTTCGGGTCGATTACGACCTTCAGCACGAATGTTGAAATAACAAGGGGATTTGTGGTCAAAAACGTACTTAGCAGCGATCGCGCTTTTCCCCATCCCTGCATCCCCCACTACTGCGAAGTATCCATGACGGTGGTTGGTGAGAAATTGAGCAAAAGCGTCAAAAACAAACTTACGACCGCAAAATGCTCGAATTTTTTCGATGATGAGTGGTTTAAATTCTTCAGGATACTCGTCCATATTCCAGTCCGGGTAAGGCTGGAATTCTATTGATTTTGTCCGTTGGGCGACGTTGATAAAGGCTTTTCCGAACTCTTCTAACTCCAAACTAAGTTCAATTTTTGCTGCTTGTACCTCATCTCCCAAAGCATTCCACTCAAGGAATTGTTTCACTTCTTTGAGAAACTGGAATGAATTGTTGGCAGTATAAGCTTGCCAAAAAGCATTTTTTATCTCTTTTTCGCCAAACAAGTTCCGTATTGGCTCTGGCTTATACACCCCATATTCTACTAAAGCATAAGCATAAACGCTATCAACGTCTTTTGGTGGCTGTGTTGGGTCGAGTCTTAAGGCTTTTAAAACCTCAATTACTTTTTTGTTTCGCTGAGCTTGAGTGGTAATAGAGGTGACAGAACTACTGGTAAAGGGTTTGAGGGCATTAATTACGGTATTGATGTCAATCATTGCTATCCGGGAATTTATAATTGGACTTTAGTAGCTCTCTGTCAGCTTCAGCTACACCAACTTACTTTTCGCATAAAATTGCCAAATTGTTCTTAAATAGCAATAAAATTATTCAAAATCGATAAGCTAAGAAGGGAATGAGCATCTCTTCGCGGCTGAGACCGCCATGTACCCCGAATAGTTGCAGTTCTTCCTTTTTCCACCGTTGTTGATAGCAAGTCCAGTCAGGGCGCGGTAATAGAATCAAGTCGCCAAGACGATCGCTACATTCTTCACTCACACCTTGACCTGGTAGACCAAATAAACCTAAGGCGATCGCTTCATTTTTCGTCAGCGCAAAAAAGTTTTTGCTCAGGTGTTGTTGAATATAATCTAAGGCTGCGGCTTCCGCACCATGTTTGAGGTGTAAATAGCGGCACTGTGACTCGCCTGTAGCGGGGGCAAACATCTGTTTAGTTAAGTCTGGATGTTCGTTGATATACATGATCTTATCAGAGTAGGCTCGGCGCTGTCCGTGATCGGCGGCTAATAAGAGGACTGTATCTGTGCAACCGGCGAGAGGATCTAATAGTTCGCGTTTGAGGGCGAAATCTAAGGCGGCGACCTCAGCTCGATAATAGGGGGTGAGAGGAGCGTAACGATGGGCAGATGAATCTAAATTTGATACATATATGTAGGTGAAACTTTTTTCCTTGTCACGATTTGCCCGCAAGCGATCGCGCAGTTTCGCAAAACCATCCACTGGGGTTAAATAATCTTGAAACCCACTTTGTCCCGCCTGACTGCCAACACTGGTAAAGCGAGAAATGCTGGTTTGTTTAAACTGATAATAGTTAACAATCTCTACATGAATCCCCGCCTTTTCCAAGCGCAGATAGATATTCGGGACTGACAGTAGGGTATCTGGATTAAGTTGAGTGTCTGAGTAAGATATTTTACTAGGGTTAGTTGCCGGTTGCCAACCAATAAAATTGACTGTACTGCCAATTTCCCGCATATACATATTAGTAGACATTACCCCGTGCTCAGCCGGAGGATAGGCGGTCGCCGCCGAGGTTAGCGCTGTGACAGTTGTAGAGGGAAACACGGAGGTAGCAGGCATAAAAAAAGCCTGAGGGCTAGCACAGGCGGTCGCTAATCCTGGAGCATCACCGTCATGCATCACTGTCTGTAACTGGTCGTAGCCAAAGCCATCCATGATCAACAAGACAACATGATTAATTGGGAAATCTTGCCAAGATTGCCAAGCATCGGTGACAGCAGGAATTGCTAATAATTCTGGGTTAAATGGCGGTAAAGCCGGTTGTTCGCATAAACTCGGTGCTTCTGGACTCAGCCAATGAGTCACCAAAGCGGAAATATTCGCCAATCCTAAGCCATCATAACTAGGTCGGACAGCATTACTCCCTACTTTTGGTAGTTTTTGCCGTTCTAAAAGGGCTTTTTCCGCGATGGTAGCGATTTCGGTCATTTTCATATTTCCTCAAAAGCAAATCGTCAATAAGTTTAGTTTCCCCCTTAATAACGGTTTACGCTAGGAAATCAGAACAAAATCTCCGATTGAACATCTGAAAATGCCAAAATAGCTGATAGCAAGCTCTCATCTCGAAGACCGGGGCTACCTCCATGTTGCAAAAGCTGATCTTCATGCATCACTCTTGCAATTGACTCAGATATCCAATAAGGCTCATTCACTTGCCAAGTTCGCGTAGTGCATTTCTGTACTTGTTACCGACTTTCCGGTATGCCGTCATTACTTTTTCAAACTCAGGATCGTAATTCGTAAGCTGGATTCCATCAACAGTCTCAGTGACAAACAAACTATCACCTTCACTCATTTTCAGCTTTTGCAAAATCTCTTTGGGTAAGGTTATTCCTAAAGAATTACCAACCTTACGAATCTTTAATATATGCATTTTATTTTCAGCCCATAGATCAAGGTAGCTTACAATGGCGACTGCTAATTTTTCCAGAAGGTATCAAACGGCTGCACTTACGAATATATACAAATGTAATAACATAATTACTCTATGATTGTCAATTCGCCAACCTAGATATAAATTTTTGCCTACCAGAACCGATGAAAAAACAGTGCGATCGCAACCCGATAAGAGTGATGCGATCGCATATTGCCATAAACCTCTAATCAACTGATTACTAATCCTCAATGGGAACTAATCTGTAAGCCTTCTGCTTAGG
>JBBQRU010000180.1:0-8581 GCA_038214545.1 Cyanophyceae cyanobacterium
ATCCTGTTGGCATAACGAGAGGAGTTACAGCTAGATGGATTAAATCTAACCTTAGCTCAGATGGTTCCACTTTGTTTCAAACCCGATCACCGATCAAGCAAGTCCTCTTGTCAATAGGGTTTGAGACGCGCTAACCCTGATCCACTATTGAATGGGCAAATGATTGATGTTCCGGCTGCGACCGAAGCACCGCCAATGTTACCAACGGTGAAGCAATGGGTAGAAACAAATGATGAATTACGACGAATTCATATCCACGGACATCCAGAAGTCAACTGTCAAGTTCTGATTTTGCGACGTTTACCTCCAGAAACAAACTGGAAAACTTTAGCCAGAGAATTTAATATTTCTGTTTCGACGTTAAGCAGCTTTTATCAAAGAAAATGTCTTCCTCTGTTGCGTAAATTTGGTGAATCTCAAGGATATTTATAATAATGAGGTCAGATCATGTTGAACAGCACAGTTGCACATTCTTTTTTTCTGCCGATTACTCAAGCTTGTTTGAATACTGCAGCATATTTCTCCGAAAAACAACCTTCGGCTGCGAAGGCAGAACAAGTACGTTTAAATACACTTGCTGTCTGTGTAGTGAATAATTATTTGCAAATGCTGGGGATTCCCACCGATTTAAAAGCGAGTGATAGTTGGAATCCACTGCTTCAGCTTTGTGCGGATACAGCTGATTTAGAAGTTATCGGTTGTGGTCGCTTAGAGTGTCGTCCGCTGAAAATGGATGTATCAACTTGTTACGTTCCCCCAGAAGTCTGGGAAGATCGGATTGGTTATGTAGTTGTGAGGGTAGACGAATCACGGCGTGAAGCAAATTTGCTAGGATTTGTGACACATGTGAGCGATGAAGAATTAGCTATCAGTCAACTCCAACCATTAGAAAATTTGTGCGATCGCTTAAGCCATCAGAGTATAGTCAACTTGAGTGAATGGCTAAATAATATTTTTACCAGTGGTTGGCAATCTGTGGAGGCGTTGTTTGGTAACAAATATACCAATCTAGCTTATCGTTTTCGCAGTTCTGGTAATCGAGATGATCCTGATTTTGGCGATAAAATCAAACGCGCTAAGTTGATCGATCTGGGAATACAACTAGGAAATTACCCTCTAGCTTTAATCGTAGAAATTCAATCCAAAGTCAATCTCACAAATATCCATATTCAGTTGCATCCTGCAGGCGAGCTGGCTTGTTTACCACCTAATGTACAACTTATTGTCCTAGATGAATCAGGAGAAATTTTTATGTCCGCGACATCGCAGGATGCAGATAATTATATTCAGTTATACTTTAATGGAGAATCTAAAGAACAATTCAGCGTCAGGATTACTCTCGGTCTGGCAAGTATCACAGAAACATTTGTAATCTGATAGTTGATGACAATCAGATTACGAGCGTGTTTTTGCCTTACTTGATGGTAACAACCACGATCACCTACAGGATTTTAGCCTGTGGTTTCAATATTTGAGGTAATGAAGCCAGGATTCTTTCAATAACTTGTTCTGGAGTGTCTTCCTCGCGGATAGTAATTTGTAAATCAGCTTGTGAGTAGAGAGATTTTCTCTGTACTAGGAGCGCTCGCAGCTTGTCTTCGAGGTCAACTGCTTGTAAAAGCGGACGAGTGGTATCTTCTGCTAATCGTACCAGCAGCAGTTCCACCGGCACATCTAACCAGATAATTAAGCCGTGGCGTAAACAACCCCAATTTTCACGTCGCAGGACAATACCACCGCCGGTAGAAATCACCAAATTGGTGTGGGCGCAAATTTCTGCCAAGACTTGACTTTCAATTTGGCGAAAGGCAGGTTCTCCGTACTTTGCAAATAACTGAGTAACAGTATCCCCAGCCGCTTTTTCAATCACTGTATCGCTATCGACAAAACTATAGCCCAAATGTTGTGCCAGCAAGCATCCTAAGGTTGTCTTCCCAGAACCGGGCATACCGATTAAGTACAAATTGACTCCTTTTAATAAACTTTTCACCTTGCTGCCCTCTACTCCAAAGCAATGAAATCATATTTCTTACACATAAGTCTAATTGTTTTCTGGGTGGAAAACTTGAGTAAAAAGACTCTAGAACAGATAGCTAAGCAACTTTTGAGCCATTGAGAGCCAGTAAATTTACTAGAAACACGGTATGTTGCACCTATAACAAAGATTACATTTGAAGATTCATGCGACTTTCACGGATATGGTTCTTGAGTTGTGATTCAAACAATGAATTGCTTGCGAGTAACAAGGTTTCCTTTTCGCCGCTGAACTTAAAGTTTTCTTGGATCAATCTCTCGGCGATATACTCCATCACCACGGGAGTTTGGGAGAAATTTGATGATTGCCTTTCAATTAGCGATCGCCGTTGTAATAACTCGATTGCCTCTAGCAATAATCTTTGGGATACCTGAGGAAAAATTTCTTTCTGTAATTTCCGCAGGGAGACAAAATCAGGATTGAGGGCAAGCCAGTACATAATTTGCTTTTCCAAGTCAGACAAGCGATGGAACTGTTGATCTAGAATGTGACGAATATCACCAAAAGCCATTGTCCCTTGTTCAAGAAATTCATAGATATTACCGCCAAATAATTCTTGAATTGCCGTCGCCACTAACTTGACAAACAACGGATTTCCACCATACCACTGACCGAGAACGCGGCATTCTTCTTCGCTGGAGTTGGCAAATCCTTTATTTTGGAGGATTTTCCAAGTGTCAACATTACTTAATCCCGATAGTTTCCAAGATCTCACAGGTAATGCTTCTCCTTCTAGCGCGGCGATTTCTTGGGGTTTTTCCCGACTAGTGAGTAATAAACAACTTTGATGTCGAGATTCTCCTAAACGACGGATTAATTCACCATAACCCTCGTAGCCTTTTCGATACTGAATTTGCGGCAATGCGTAAGTAAGTAGCTCATGTATATTTAAATACTCATGCCGATCGCCAGATAAAATCGCGTCAACGTGATCTAACACAATCAAACACCGAGTAGACCGCAGGCAATCGATGAGTTGCGAGATGCTACCATCAAATTCTGGTAAATTAACCCCTGGCTGGTGAGATAAAAATTGCATTAATTGATTTAAGAGCACCTCTAGGGTTGGGGCTAAACGTAGCGATCGCCAGATCACACAATCAAACTTATCTTGGAGTTGTTCAGCAGTGCGTACAGATAAAGCTGTCTTCCCAATACCGCTGATTCCAAGCAATACGACCAATCGACAGCGTTCAACAGTGATCCACTGTTCTAGTTGAGCAAGTTCTTGACTTCTGCCTTGGAAAATACTTACATCAATGGCTTCTCCCCAATCTTGTTTTTGAACAACATCCAATTTCATGACTGTGTTTGGAAGAGGTGGATTATTGGTGCTAATTGGTTCAGGTTCCATCTCAAATTGGGCTGAATTTTTTTTATAACCGGCTTTTTCTAATAATTGTGTAACGCGACTCCAATTTTTGATTTTGACCGCTAACTCTGTTTTGACACTCAGCATTTCCTCCATGTATTTATATAAACCGTTAGAGAGGTAGACTCTCACGGTACTGCTACTACGACTTTGATAAACTGTGGTAGCAATTTCCGCCGGACTATAACCGCAAAGTAAACCTCTGAGGAACTTTTTTTCCACAGGTGTCAGAGCTTTCCCCTTAGCGGATGCCAAATCAATGTATAATCTTTCTAAGTTCCAATTATTTTTTGCCTCAAAAAATTCCTCTTCTAGTTTAGTTGAATTAATTGCCATTATCATGAATTTATTATTAGTAGCTAAGGCACTATATTAACGGACTAATTATAAAACTTGAATAAAACAAAAATAAACTTATAACGAATTTAATAACGTCTGTTAGGTGACTAATTGCCAGTTACTTAGGTATGTTTATGCTTAACAGAAAATTTATCTAATTTTCTGGCAACTTTATCGGAACAATATAAGTCCATACGTAAAAAGTAGGCATCAAATTCTCAACCAGGGATTTCGCCTGCCTTCTCAGCAGAGCATTAATCGCTCAATCGGATTGTTGAGGTGATGTATCGGAGGATTTAAGCATGACGCGGATTAGAGATGTTGTCCAAAACGCTCTCATAACTGGATATCTAACGATTGAAGCCGAAAATCAACTACGACAGCTACTAGGAACCCAATATGAGCTAGAAGACTTCAATGCTTTTATGACCTTGCAGCAAGCCGCTATGAGTGGTCAAGTCAAGCAAGAAGCTCGCGAGCGTACCGTGACACCGCAGCTATCGGAGGCTCTATCTTTTGACGAGATATAGACAACCCCACCCATAATCACGAATGAGTTGTGAAGTACGACCCCACTTATAATCACGAATGATCTGTGAAGTACGAGAAAGTCTTTTCACCGTTTCTTTTTTGGAGCATCATTTCCCACATCATCCTCATCTTCAAACCCCCAATCGTCTTCTTCAGGATGGGTAATTGGTGGTTTGTAAGGTGGTGTGAGTACGCGGAAATCGGCGTCATAGATTGATTCAGTTTTTCCCACGCCAGAATTTTGTGGTTCTTTATAGCTGTAGGAGTATGATGAACCGGACTTAGAGCCACTTTTCGGTTCTTGTGGACGTTCAAAATCGCGATCTTTAACAGGTGTATCCGCAACTTCCTCCAAATCCCAATCATCATCAGTATTATCCTCATTCCAATCATCTCCATCAGCTTGGCGATTTGATTGCGAGGTACTAGAAGGTGGCGTCTGACGAGATGATGCAGGTTCTGAACGCTTTGGAGTGCGGTAACTCGGCGCAGAAGCGCTGCGGGGATTTTTTTGTCCCCCTCCGGCAAAATAATTTGACACTCTAAACAAGGTAGCGACCAGTAGAGTAGTTGATGCCCCACAACCGAGGCAAATTAAAATCCACACCGCCAGTGGCAATGCTGGGGTTCTCATACCTAAAAATACCAGTGACAGAGGCGGGGAGAGGTTCTGCGCTAGTAATAAACTTAGTCCACCCAACACTACCAGTAATGAAAATAAGCGAATTACAGCCATATTGATTTATCTCCCTTCCCAACGTTGAATTGGAATACAGTCAATGTCTAACTGATCCAAGACGCGAGCTACAACAAAATCGACCAAATCTTCCACAGTTTGCGGATTGTGATACCAAGCGGGGATAGCTGGCACAATCCTGGCTCCAGCTTCAGCTAAAGTCGTCAAGTTCCGCAAGTGAATCAAACTAAACGGAGTTTCGCGCGGTACAACTACCAGTTTACGCCCTTCTTTGAGCTGGACATCGGCTGAACGCTCTAGAAGGTCAGAACTTAAGCCATTAGCCAGCTTGGCGACAGTACTCATGCTACAAGGCATCACAATCATGCCTAACGTGCGGAAAGAGCCGCTAGCAATGTTCGCGCCGACATCACCCCAAGGATGACAATAGAGTTTACCGGCTATAGCCACACCCGCTTGTTGTCGCCAGAATTGTTCTTGTTGTAAAGGTTCTACTGGCATCCGAATGTTTTGCTCCGATTGCCAGACCATATAAGTTGATTTAGAGGCAACTAATTCAATTGCATAATCAGCTTCTAACAAAAATTTCACCGCGCGAACCGCATAAATCAGCCCAGATGCACCTGATATGCCTAAAATTAAAGGTTTTTTATTATCTAACACTTGTGTTGGAAGGGAAGGGGGGAGGGGGGGAGTGGGGGAGGGGGAAATGGGAAATGGGAAATGAGAAATGGGAAAAAAATTCTCCCACTCCCCCACTCAAGAGCACTCTCCCTCTCCCTAAGGCTTACTCTTCGTCAGCATCATAGGCGGCGAGATTGCCGTTGGGCATTTCATGATTTCCATTCGCGTCACCGGCTTCGCCATGAGGTTGACGATCGCCACCAACGGTGACTAAATCAATTTGTTGACGGTAGTAATCAACACTTTTTACCTGGACAGCGACGCGATCGCCCAGTCTATAGGAAGCACGATTTTTGCGACCAAACAGTGCTTGTTGGCGAGCGCGGTATTCATACCAGTCGTCTTTGAGGGAACTGACATGTACTAAGCCCTCAACTCGAATTGGAGTCACAGACGTACTCACCTCGATTGCTGGCACTTCAATTTCTACGAAAAAGCCGTAAGATTGGACACCAGTAATTACACCATCGAAGACTTCTCCGATGCGCTGTTTCATCAGTTGAGCTTTTTGCAAACCTGTCAAATCAGCTTCAGCTTCTTGGACTTCTTTTTCGCGGTCGTTAACCTGAACGATGATCCGAGCCAAATCGCTTTCGAGTTCTTGGTGCATTTCTGGTGGTAAGACGTTCCAGTTAATGTCCCCGTAGCTAGAACTGTGGCGAAGATTGACACGTTCTTTAGCACGGGTAGTGCGGCGATCGCGTCCGTGTTCAAAAACTGTGTGCAATACGCGTTGAATCAGTAAATCTGGATAACGGCGTAAAGGAGCATGAGCATGGGTATAACCTTCGGTAAGGGCTAGACCAAAGTGAGTAGATGCTGTCGTGCTATAAAAACTTGGCTTGAGTGTGTCTTGTAGCAGATAAGTCAAAACTTGCTCTGATTCGGAGCTAGTAAAAGCTTTCGTAAAGCGCTGATAGTCTTGAGGTTGGACACTATCTTCTTTGTCTAAGGCAAGTTCTACACCCAAATTGCTAGCTAACTTGATCATTTCCTGAGCATCTTCAGCATCAGGAGGAGGTGAGGAGCGGTAAATCGCTGGTACACCTAAGGTTTGCAGTTGGATCGCGATCAGTTGATTTGTCAGCACCAGTAATTCGAGCAGGAGTGTTCTCACTTTCGAGTCTGTCGCCAACACGATACCCATCATTCCTTCATCGTCGTAAGGATTGATACTGTTCGGAAGATTGATTTCAAAACTTCCTCGTGACAACCGCTCTTGTTTTACCACCTGACTTAAAGCAGAGAGTCTAGACAGTAGCTGAATCTTCGGCTCTGAGTTTGCGGTATCAGGTGTAGCTAGTAACTCTTCTGCAGATTGAGTACTGAGTGAAGTGTCAACTTTAATCACAGTCGGTTGAATTTCAAACTCATCCACTTCTCCCGTTACTGGATCAAGAGTGACGAGTAAAGAGATTGCTAGGCGATCGCTTCCTGGTAAAAAAGTACAGCGCTGTTGTACCGCTTCCGGTAACATTGGCAATACTGTTTCACCGAGATATACTGTTCGTCCCCGTTTGAGTCCTTCGCGGTCGAGAATTTCTTCTGGTTGAACGTAATGAGCGACATCAGCAATATGAACACCAAGTTGCCATTTGCCGTCATTGGTTGTAGTCAACGAAAAAGCATTTTCGACCAGGGTTGAGTCTGGGAGATCGCGAGTCAATGTCAACGTAAAGAGCTGGCGTAGGTCTAACCGCTTTTTGAGTTCGATTTTACTGACTTTGTTTGGCAAGCTGGAAGCAGCCGCAATCGCCGCATCAGAGAAAGTCCGAGCTAAATCGTGCTTACAGGTGACTAAATCGATATCAGCGGCGGCTTCCGCATCACTTCCCAAGATTTGCACCACTCGACCGAGGGGAGGATCTTGTGCTAATGGGTAGCGCGTAACTTGCACATGCACAAGGTGGTCGATCGCTTCGGCTAAGTTGTTGCCGTTTTTTTGCAAATAAAGTTCAAAAAGTAGGCGATCGTCTAAGGGAACAGCCCGAAAACCGTCTGTTACCTGCTTAATCCGTGCGAGCAAACTTTGATTAGCACGTTCTAAGATCAGCCGGACTTCTCCTTCAGGACTTCGACGACGACTACCTTCTTTGAGAACTCTTACAAGTACGCGATCGCCATTCCAAGCATTGCTTAAATAACTTTCGCGAATGTAAATATCCTCTGAACCCTCTTCCTCTTGAATGGCGAAGCAAAAACCCTTACTTGAACACCGCAGTTTAGCTTCGATCAGGTCTTGTTCTTGAACGCGGCGATACTTACCTCGTTCTTTGACTAGAATCCCGATTTTTTCGAGCACTTCTAAGGCGATATGTAACTTTTGGAGACTAAGTTCGTCCTCACAACCGAGTTTTTTTTCCAAAACTTTGCGAGCGACCAACTTATCATCGGTGAAATTGGCAAGTAGTGTAGCGATTGAAAATTCCATGCAGTGAACCGACCTTTGGTCAAAACATCATCCTGGTTGTCTTTTGTTGGCTCTCCGTCTACCCTCACACTCTTGGGTCGTACAGCTTGAATGAAATCATTCCAGTAAGCGATAGCACAGCACGCCTTACGGTACGCACTGCACGACAATTTTAGAGTTAGCGACGAGATTGTACATACCAGCCAACCGAACATGTCACACGCCTGATTACAATGGCTGTTTGCCCCAGTCAATACATCGTCGCTTCACGTTAATTGGCTACTAGATAACTCTACACGCTGCCCAAAAGCGCAATTGAGATGAAGCCGTAAGTATTGAATTGTCCGGGTTGAAAGCACAAGCAACGTTATCACACTCTCTCATTGTTAACTGAAAAGTTCCTGCCGTGAAAGACTGATTGTCTCATATGTAGAATTAGTAACATCCAAGTCAGCAGTCAGGCAAGCTGTGAAGGTGAACCATACCTTAATTATTGTAGATTTAGAGAGCACT
>JBBQRU010000181.1:0-8554 GCA_038214545.1 Cyanophyceae cyanobacterium
TTCTCTTCCTTCTCTTCCTTCTCTTCCTTCTCTTCCTTCTCTTCCTTCTCTTCCTTCTCTTCCTTCTCTTCCTTCGTGTTCTTCGTGTTCTTCGTGTCCTAACGCCTAACGCCTAACGCCTAACGGCTTCGCTTCGCTAACGGCTAACGGCTGACGCCTAACGCCTAACGGCTTCGCTTCGCTAGCGCTATCGCTGACGCTGCGCTGGCGCTGCGCTGATGCGGTTCGTTAAACCCTTACTGCGGTACAGCCTCTTCCACATGCTCAGGGTGTTTTAATTCGACAACTAAATTAGGCAACCCTTCTAATTTTTCTGTAGGTACAATTTCTTCAACTAAAGGGACAAAAACCTTCAAACCACCAGGAACACAGTGAATCTCAATCGGTGTTTTGCCAATAATTTCGCCATCAACTACGACTTTTTGCGGCGGATTAGTAGTAATTTTAAATTGTTTACCACGCAGATAGCCAATGTCATCGCGTTCTACAGCGCTGTGTGCCGAAGCCGTTTGGAACAGATGATATGTCGCCGCGATCGCTCCAGCTCTATTTGTGGGAGCAACAATTGTCACATCAAGTAAACCATCATCAACAATTATACCAGCAGGTCCCTGAGCCAAAACTGAAGTCGCAGGGGCAGCATTTGCGACTGTAACTGCGGCGGCGGTAGTTTTGATGATTTTGTCTTCGGTTTCAATTTCTACGTCAAACATCTCTAAATGACTCCATTGCTGAAGTCCAGCCATCACGTAGGCTAACATGCCAAAGCGATTTTTCGCTTCTCGGTCTGCCTTCTCCACAGTTTTGGCTTCAAAGCCAATCCCAGCTAAAAGTACTAGTGGCTGACCGTTGCAAAAAGCAGCATCGACAGTCCGAGTTGAACCGTGCAGAATTGTCTCACAGGCAGCTTCAATTGTATCGGGAATGCCTAAAGCTGTGGCAAAAGCATTAGCTGTACCGCGAGAAATAATCCCCAAGGAGACATCAGACCCAACCACAGCCGCTGCTGCTGCAGATAAAGTCCCATCTCCTCCCGAAGCAATTACAATATTTACACCTTGTTGCACTGCGGCTTTAGCTAATTGGTCAGCCCCAATTTCTGCTGTTGTCATTTGGATATCTAAAGTAAATTCTGGCTCTAATAGTGCCCGAATTTTTGCCAGGTCTTCATCAGGATCGCCTTGACCCGCAACCGGATTAAAGATCAGACAGGCAGAACGATTCATACGTTTTCGATCGTGTTTGGGTGGATAAACTCTCTATAGTTTTAGCATCTTTACAAAACCACAACTTCTCTCTAGGGAAAGGTTTGTCAAGAACGAATCTCACAGGAGTAGGATATTTGAGGACAGATTCGCTTTCTGAATTACACCTAACTACTAGATTTAAATGGATATTTTAATTGTTGAGGATGAACCGGAAATCGCCCAATTGATTCAAATCTCCCTAGAAAAAGAAGGTTTTACCTGTCGAACCAGTCGCGACGGTTTGACGGCACTACAGACTTTTACCGAACAACAACCAGATTTAATCGTCCTCGATCTCATGCTACCAGGGTTGGATGGGTTAGAGGTCTGTGCGAGAATTCGCTCTCTCCGCAGTAGCAAAGACCCTTATATTTTGATGTTGACGGCTAAAGGGGAAGAAATTGATCGCGTCATCGGCTTATCTACTGGTGCTGATGATTACATGGTTAAACCTTTTAGTCCTAGAGAATTAGTTGCCCGCGTCCGAGCACTTTTACGTCGCAGTCTCCGGCATGGTACCCAAAGTCAAATTTATCGCACTCAACATTTTGTTGTCGATCTCGATCAACGGTCAGCTCAACGGGTGATTAATACTACAGAATCAGAGAACCTGGATTTAACTACCTTAGAATTTAACTTGTTGTCCACATTTGTTAGTTATCCTGGTCGTGTGTGGAACCGGACTCAGTTGATTGACAAACTCTGGGGTGATGACTTTTTTGGTGATGAACGCGTGGTAGATACTCATGTGGCGAGATTGCGGAAAAAAATTGAACCTGACCCGGCTCAACCTATTTTTATCAAAACTGTTGTCGGTGTTGGTTACAAATTTGAAGATACCTCCGTTGGGTTATAAGGATCATGAAAATTGGCTTGCGATCGCGCCTCCTCATCTCTCACCTGGTGGTAATGATTGTCGGAGTAATGAGTTTGGTCATCATCGGCAGAATTTCTTCGCCGCGCTTTTTCGTCCTCCACTTAGAACAACTCGAAAATGAAGGCTTTGATTTACTTGATGTTCGGACTGAATTAGTCCAAGGCTTTGAAAGTGCTTGGAATCGCAGTACTTTTTGGTCGGTTTTTGTGGGTGCAACTGCAGCCTCTTCTTTAAGTTATTGGGTATCACATCGAATTATGCTGCGTTTAACTGAGATGGAACAAATCACTCATAAATTTGCTACGGGTGAAATGAATGCGCGGCTACCATTAAGTGATATCCCTGAACTTAACCGTTTAGGTGCTAGTTTTAATCACATGGCGGCGAGTATCGAAGGCGTAGAACAGCGGCGACGAGAATTGATTGGCGACCTGACTCATGAGTTACGCACTCCCCTAACGGTGATGCGCGGCTATTTAGAAGAACTCGCTGACGGCGAACTAGAACCATCACCAGATATTTATCTCCGCTTAGTTAAAGAAACTAAACGCTTAGAACAGTTAGTTAACGATTTACAAGAACTCTCAAAAGCAGAGGCTGGTTATTTACCGATTAATTTGCAAGCGGTAAATCTTACTCCTCTATTAGATTCATTGGTGCAAAAATTTTCTGACCAGTTACTTGACGATGGTCCAGTGCTGCAATTAGAATGTCCTCCCCAGTTACCTCTGGTCTTAGCCGATATTGACCGCACTGAACAAATCTTGATTAATCTTCTGGGTAATGCTGTACGTTACACTACCAAAGGTTTCATTCATCTGCGCGTCTGGTCTGAATCTCATAAGCTTTGGATTGCAGTGGTTGATACAGGAATTGGTTTGACTCAGGAAGAAGCAAAACATGTATTTGAGCGCTTTTGGCGAGCCGATCAATCTCGCGCTCGTCATTCTGGAGGTAGTGGGATTGGTTTAGCTATCTCTCGTCGCTTGGTTGAATTACAAGGCGGTCAGATTGAAGTCGAAAGCCATTTAGGAGTCGGTAGCACTTTTCGATTTTTTATACCTTTAGCTTGAGGAAAATACTTCAGGCGTTAATTAACAACTACAACTAATTGACACAAATCAGCCATAGCTTTGTCATCTCCGGCTGTTAGGCTCGATCTAAATGTGTTGAATGGCTGTTTAACTGTAGAGCAGGATAAATTACGCTCCTTCGGTAGTTAGCGGCACCGAGAACGAAAAACCAGCGATATCACACATGATTTTGGGCAAAAGTAGTCTTTTTATCTAAAAATATTTACATTATTAAGTTATGTTTCTTCTTGTTTTGGCGGCTTTTTTGATTAGTTTGTTGATTTTAGCTGGTTCCGTGGCGATCGCTTACCTGTTTCCCACCAACCATACTTAAGAGTCAGGCATGAAGCCCCATCAATCACAAACATTAAATGATACTGTTGTTTCAAACACATTGTATTGTTAGAGGATACTGCTAGTACAGGGAACTTAAGTCACCCGAAATCTTTCATTGAACTTTAGTGACATCAGCCAGATTTATCAGTATCTTTACTAAAGCAATCGGTTCCTATCTTTACCTGTCTATAGTGTCTTTAAGTGTTAACACTCTTGGCAATACTGATAATTACGAGTAACATTTTGATTGGAGTCAATCAGTGTAAATGAATATTATTCAAAATTATTTACTCAAATGTCTTCAATTTCCCTTTAAAAACCTTATCTATTGTTAATACTTTAAGGATTTTTAAAAAATGGATTTATTTATCACACCCACAATCGTTACCTACATTATTGGTTGCTGTTATTTCACGCTCAGGTGGCTGCTTTTTTCGCGCCAAAAGTCCGACCCATCACCTGAGAACACATTTTTATCTTTAGTTATTTTGCTAATTACGACGGTCTTCTGGCCTGTTTCTATTCCCATAGGATTTTGGAATATCTTTAAAAATCGTCGATTTGAAATGTGTCACATCGAACCAATTATTTTGACAGGTTGTGTATTCAGTATTTCTTTTTACCTAACTTAGCGGCATTTCACTATGTTTAAAGCAAAACCAAGTGAATAGGCATAGACTTCTTAACTAATTAAATTTATATATATATTAGCAACGCTCACCTGAGTTGTTCTGTGGGGTATCACCCTCAATTGAATTTGAAGACTCAAGTGCTTCACACAGGTGTGGGGAGCGCCAATGCTGTTAGAATATCTGGATGTCACAAAATTCATACGAATCCCACTTCTTACCTGGATGGTCATTAGATGAGCGAGATCCGCGCTTCATCGAATTGCTGATGCCATTGTGGGGATGGCTTTACCACCACTATTTTCAAGTCCGAACCAGTGGCTGGGAGCATATTCCCACCGATAAAAACGTTCTGCTCGTCGGGAGTCACAACGGGGGAATGGCTGTTCCGGACATGTTTATGATCATGTATGACTGGTTTCGCTTATTTGGTACAGATCGACCTGTCTATGGTTTGATGCATTCATATGTCTGGAAGGTAACACCACCAATCGCCAATTTAGCTGCGAAAACAGGTGCAATTATCGCTCATCCGAAAGTGGCAAGTGCAGCCTTAAAACAAAAAGCCACCGTTCTCGTCTATCCTGGGGGAGCTTCAGATATGTTTCGCCCTCATCAAATGCGCGATCGCATCCACTTTGCCGGACGTCAAGGATTTATCAAGCTAGCCTTACGTTCGGAAGTGCCCATTGTTCCAATGATCTCGGTCGGCGCTCATGATACATTAATTGTATTAGCTGACTTTTACGAAATATTGCAGCAACTTCATGCTTGGGGTATGCCTTGGCTATTTGGACTCGATCCAGAAGTTTTCCCAGTTTATCTGGGATTGCCTTGGGGACTAGCGATCGGTCCATTGCCAAATATTCCTTTACCCGTACCGATTCAGACACGAGTTTGTCCACCAATTGTTTTTGAACATTATGGGGTGGCAGCAGCTCGCGATCGCGTTTATGTTCAAGCTTGCTACGATTTGGTAGTAGATCAAATGCAGCAAGAATTAGACAATTTACGTCAAGTACACTTGAACACAAACCCGATATTATATAAACCGAGATAAAATAAATTCGCTTCTATTGTTGCGATCGCGCTTATGTCACCTGTTACTCCTTCCCTCAAGCCTCACGTTCCTTATTTCTCCTCAGGTCCTTGCGCCAAACACCCAGGTTGGTCTGTGAACCTATTGGCAAATGCCTGTGTCGGTCGTTCCCACCGTTCCGCCGATGGCAAAGCCAAATTAACAGAAGTAATCGAACGTTCTAAAAAAATCCTCGGTGTACCCGCCGATTATCGCTTAGGGATTGTACCGGCTTCGGATACAGGGGCTGTAGAAATGGCAATGTGGTCACTACTCGGACAACGTCCTCTGGATATCTTGGCATGGGAAAGCTTTGGTCAAGAATGGGTCAAAGATGTTGTTGATGAGTTGAAGTTAGCCGATACTCGCTTACTCAAAGCACCTTATGGCAGTTTGCCAGACTTAGGCGAAGTTGATTTTAGTCATGACGTAGTGTTTTTGTGGAATGGAACCACCAGCGGTGTGAGAGTCGCCAACGGCGATTGGATTCCCGCTGATCGTCAAGGACTCACAATTTGCGATGCGACCTCCGCTGTGTATGCGATGGAAGTACCGTGGGATAAGCTGGATGTAGTGACTTATTCTTGGCAAAAAGTCCTAGGCGGTGAAGCCCAGCATGGAGTCATCGTCCTTTCACCTCGGGCTGTAGAACGTCTAGAAAATTATCAACCAGCTTGGCCACTACCGAAATTGTTTCGCATGACCCAAAAAGGTAAATTAATTGAAGGCATTTTCCAAGGCGACACCATCAATACCCCTTCTATGTTGTGTGTTGAAGATGCCTTAGATAGCCTAATTTGGGCAGAAAGTATAGGTGGGCTTCCCGGACTAATTCGCCGCAGTGAAGCGAATTTAGCCGCCATTGCCAAATGGGTAGAAAAAAGCGATTGGGCAGCATTTTTAGCTGAGAAACTCGAAAATCGCTCTTGCACCTCTATCTGTTTGAAAATTACCGATGCTTGGTTTACCGGCTTAAGTGCTGAAGAACAAGCTAAATGCGCCAAAAAACTCGCAAAACTCCTAGAACAGCAAGCCGTCGCCTTTGATGTTGCCTCATATCGTTCTGCACCCCCAGGATTGCGAATTTGGGGCGGGGCGACCGTCGAAACTACTGATATTGAAGCTTTACTTCCTTGGCTAGACTGGGCATATGCTAGCGTTCGCGGCGTGTAGAGTGATACATTTTTTGCCTTACTTCTGCTACTTTTAGAGAGGAGTTTACTTCCTTAGGGAATAGAAGTAGGGTAATAGTTAAGATGATTGCATAATGGCGAACCAATATTTAAAGTAATTAATCAAAAAGAGAAACTACATTAATGCTAGTTACTCGATGCATGGGCTTGGTTCTTTTCTCCGTTGTTACTAATTCTTCTGCACCAACTGACAACGCCGCAGCTACATGAAGTGCATCCATCGCAGCTAAGCCATATTGAGAAGAAATTTGATCGGCATCTTGAACAATCTGAGCCAAATCATTCGCCCAGTACTTCACATCGCTAAAAAATTCTTCATAAAATTTAGCTTCTTCAGTTTGCTTGTTATAAATGGCTTTAGGCAGTACCTCCAACTTGACAAACTCACTCGAAGCGAATTCTCGTTCATAATCTCCTAATATCTCAAGGGATTTTTCGGCAATTCTACCCACGCCATCTGTTGCACTAATTAAGACCCCTGAATCAACATAAGTTATTTTCATTCTTCTCTACCCTGTAGCCCACCTCTACGGTGAGCAAGTTCTTTTTCTATTTCATCTTCATCTAATAAAGGTTTGCCAGAAGCAACAATCCTCTCGCGAATCTGCCGCAAACGTTCTCCTAAGGGAGTTTTATTTGCTGACTTTTTCAAGTGCAGAAATTCGACAAAATCTAAAACTTCTTCCTGTTTGTCTTTGGGAAGTCCACGCCACTGTACTAATAACTCTTGTTCTGGACTCATGAGTATTCACTCACTATTATTATTGGATAATTTTATTCTATATGTCAAATGGAAACTTTGTCGGCGATCAGATTGCGGGGACAAACAGGGATAAAATTGTTCAAAAGAGAGAATAAGGTCAGGGACAATGAGTTTTGAAGAAGAATATGAAGATGTGTTGCACAATATCGAAAGTGCGATTATTACGTGTTATCGAGAGCATCTTGATCTGATTGATGTGGAGGTGGAGGTAGGACTAGAGTGGTTAGTCAAGTACTACAGTGCTGAAGCTCAAGGAAAAACCAGTTCTTATCGAAAGCCTAAAGGGTACTCGGATCTGATAGCAGAAGCTGTCAAAGAAATGTGTGAATGGCGGTTGGGACGAGAAAAGTTGGCCGCGACCGATGAAAAAGGAAATCCTGTTGAGTTAGACATAGAGAGTAAAACTCCAGCCGAAATAGTTGCCTGTCTCAAGCGGATTAAATCCTCAATCAAGTTGTGGTCTAAGAAGGGAGGAAGACAAGGATATCTTAATTTTGTCAACCAGTATATTCCTCAAGAAGCGCCGGAGTTGAAAAAACCTAAAAAGAATCTGCTTGATACCATGTCTGGCTTATTTGGAAGACAATGACAACTGTCAAGGTAATATCCACAAGCGCGAGTGAAGTGCTATCTGCAATACTTCCTCCGCTTCACCCTTTACAGCGCTTTTATCTACTCCATCGCCGTTTGATTATTGGAATGTGTAGCTTTTTAATTTTTATCATTGACCCTCTCTAATTGAAAACCATTGCCGCATTTTACTACACAACATGTCAAATGCTGTATCTGTACATCCTTTGACTGAAACTTTACTAGTTATATTTTTATATATCGCTGATGAGCGAGGAGTTCTTGATAATTTCAAAGCATCTTCAACAGCTTTTTTGGGATCAACAGGTTTCAAAGCTGAAGCATCCCATAAACCTTTTTGTTCTAACCACTTTCTTAAAGAGATATCTTGTCTAAACCTAAAAGCCTCTTCCACATTTCGATTATCCTGTAGTATCCAAACCTCTAACTCTGGGTCAATTACAATTACCGCGCAATGCTCTTCATTCCAACCAGTCTCAATTAGATTTACCATAATATTATTACAAATTTTTTCAACTCCGGGCGACCCCTCCCAAGCATTATCTAAAACCACAACAGCATAGCGATGGGTTCTTTGATAAGGACGAATTAATTGGTGGGCGCGGGTATAGACACCAGGGTCGTTACCTAGGCTGTTGACTTTGATGGAATTTTCCCATTTTTGGTTCATACAACTTTTGTGTAAACGCAAAACCGTAGTTAGATGAGCTTTTGCCCCAGTTAGCTACCAAATATGCTGCATGAACTTTTACCCTCAAAAAAGTACA
>JBBQRU010000182.1:0-8453 GCA_038214545.1 Cyanophyceae cyanobacterium
CCTGAAAATGTCACCGGCGATTTTTATGTGGATAGTTCTTGTATTGACTGCGATACCTGTCGTTGGATGACTCCAGAGGTGTTTACTCGCGATCGCGGTATGTCATCCGTTTATCACCAACCTGTTGACGAGGCAGAACGACTGCGATCGCTCCAAGCTCTCCTAGCATGTCCCACCAGTTCCATCGGTACAGTGGAAAAGCCGCAAGATATCAAAATAGCGCAGTTGAGTTTTCCGATTCCTGTCACTGAGAATGTGTACCATTGCGGTTATCATGCAGAAAGCTCCTACGGTGCGGCTAGTTACTTAATTACCCTGCCATCCGGTAATGTATTAGTGGATTCACCTCGGTTTACTCCTCCACTCGTTAAGCGGTTAGAAAAGCTGGGTGGTATCCGCTATCTGTATCTGACTCATCGGGATGATGTGGCGGATCATCAAAAGTTTGCTGAGCATTTTGAGTGCGATCGCATCCTCCACACTGATGATATTTCTACAGATACTCGTGATGTGGAAATTCAACTAACTGGTTTGGAACCATTTCAACTTACACCCGAATTGTTAATTATCCCCATCCCCGGTCACAGTAAAGGTCACACTGTCCTACTTTACAAAAACAAGTTCCTTTTTACTGGCGACCATCTAGCTTGGTCAGACAATAGTCACGAACTCATCGCTTGGCGTGATGTCTGTTGGTATTCATGGTCTGAACAGATCAAATCAATGCAAAAGTTGGCTAATTACTCCTTTGAGTGGGTGCTACCAGGTCACGGAAGAAGACATCAGGCTGATGCGGTTTCGATGCATCAATTGCTACTGAAGTGTATTGCAGTCATGGAATCAAACTAAAGAATTTGAGTCAACAGTTAAGGTATGGATGCTGAAGAGTTGTTGAGAAGTTATGCTGCTGGAGAGAGAGATTTTAGAGGAGTTGATTTAAGTGGGGATGAGTATGAGCTATTAAGTTTAAAACTTTCTCCAGACCAAGAACAAAAAGGTCAGTGATAGCAAGGTTGCTGTGACATAATATTTTTAATTGTTGATGTCAAAGACCTATCTCTACACCTAACTTACAAAATAGGAACACTAAAAACGAGTCCGCCAACATCTATCAATCGGGTAAGATCTATTGGTCTACTCGTTTCCCCGAACCAGCCAAAATGCTACCCTCAAGATAATGGCGTCCCACACTTATTACAGAATTTGTTATTAGTTGGATTTTCTTGACTGCAATTGCTGCAGGTAAGATAATTTAGTACTGGAGTAGAAGGCTGAGGAATAGGTTCCGGATTTGATAGAGCAACTACCGGATTTATTTGAGCAAAGTGTTCCATCAGCATTCGGTGGTAAAATATATAACCCCCTCCTACTTTTTTCAACAACAGGCGTTGTGAAGCGTAGTCGAGAAAGCGAGCATAATTCCAAGGAGTGCGACCTTTGAGGTAGAGTATCCAGCGCAAGTGAAAATGTTGGATACAGGCTGCTCCACCGAACTTCCCCCCTACAAACGGTCCTAGAATTAGCCCTAGAGTTAGTCCTGCAATCAACCCTCCAATCCCTGCTGAAGATTCTCCTATAAGCAGTCCAAAAATCAGTCCAAACATTGCAAAAATTATCTCACAAATCAGCACAAACATGGTAAAATTTTTAGCCGAACTTTTAATTCCTTGATTGGGAATTATTCTCTGCTCTACTTCAATACTATCGAACCCACTACTTAGACCTCTAATCAGCGCTCCAACCACTCCAAAAATTAGCCAAGAAAGCACTACAGAATTCAGTCCATAAATCAGCGCATCATGCAGAGTTTTATTTGAGCGCACATTAATCAGCACTGTAATAACTCCAATAATCAGCGCTGGACTCAGCCCAGAAATCATCCCAAGGCGCATCTCGCGCATTAGCTTAGACTTGGCTTGTTGCCACGACCAACTTACTTTCTCAAATAGTGTGATTTCTCTTGAAAAATCAACAATCAGCCATCCCATCAGAAAATTGCTGATTCTGTAGACTATTCTCTCACTTCGGCTCTTTAGCCAGCTAGGCTGCATTTTTTCAATCAAAAAAACCGTTTGCGATTCGTTTACCATTTGCTTTGCCAACAAATTGAGCCAGTGTTTCACCTTACCTTGAGGATATTTTGCAGAAGCTCGCTGTCGCTTCAGCATCCGTTCAATATAAGCATCAAACAAATTTTGATAGCGATTTCCCGGCGAGCGAAACTCGTGCAACAAATCCTGTGCTGACCAACCTTGATATGTGACGCTCATGATGTTTAAGATCAGTGGTGTCTCAGCAAATTCTTCTAGTTCGGCATCCTGTTGTAACAGCGTTTTCAAGCCAGCAAGTGAATCGCCTACATTCTCTAAAAACTCATATATCTGTTTTGGTGATATGGGTTGAATGCAAATGGCACTACTGAGTTGCAAGCGTTGGGTAAGAGCTTCATAATCTTTGACACGACTACAAACTACCAACTCTGTCATGTCATGGGTGGCAATAAATTGATTTAAGGCGCGAACGCAATCATTGCGATATTTCTCTTGGACTTCATCTAAACCATCCAGCAGTAAAACGAGTTGTCCCTGTTTCAGCCAAGGCTGACTTAATTGTTTAGGAACTTGATATTTTTCTCTCAATTCCTCAATTAACCATTCCTCAATCGGTTGTCGCTTTTTTGCCCAAGAAGAGAGGCTAAGCACCACTGGAATTGGCTGGCTTAAATAATCTCCTCCCGTCCGTTCTAGGAGGCGTTGAGCCAGTTGCAAAAGGGCGATAGTTTTACCAGAACCAGGTTCTCCCAAAATTAACAGCGTCTTACCTTGTCCTATTTGGTTATAGATATCTGTTTGCTGTAGTTCTTCAAAGGATTTATCCAGTTCTATAGGTAATACTTCCATTTCGATGAACGAACGAAGTACGGCATCGGGACGCTTTTTCAGTTCAAGATGAATTGCCGCATCTGCGTAGAGAGAGGGTTTGAGAAATCCTTCAATCCAGAAGTCTTTGACTTTTTCCCGTAAAATCTTTCGTTGATGATATTCCTGTTTAGTTAGAGGTTGCACGCCCTTGCTGGGTAAAGCCTGCCCAAATCGATTCAAAATATCCCTCAAGATATCTTTATATTCCTTACGCTCGACTTCTTGGATGATTGTCTGAATGAAATTGGGTGTAACATTTGGCTTTGTTGATGACTTTAAATGATTTGTTGAAGCTAAAGGGGGTGTGTTTTTCTTCCGTAAAATTGGCTTTAAGTGTTCTGGATTTGCACTCCATTCATTGAGATCGATAGCTTCAAATTTACGAAATCCGCTAAAACCTTGCCCTCTAGAAGTTTTTTCATGCAAGTTTTCCAGTTGAATATGAATAGCAATGCAACCATACTCATAAGCTCGCTCAATAGAATCTCCATCCGCTAAAGCTTTGTAAAATCCGATTGCAAAAATGTATGCTGCTCGATCGAGAATTTCTTCGCTCATACCGATCGCATAATCAATGTGTTTAATCACAGCTTCTGCTTGTATATAACTGCTACAAGCATTGAATACCGAACATTCAATGTTTTGGGCAAAATATTCAAACATATGAACTAACGCTTCTGTACTAACGAGCTGCTCTCGTCCATTATCGTCCTGTAATAATAAGCCCTGCTCTCCGGCTCCATGTCCGCAAAAGTGTACAATTCGCGGTTTATGCTCCCGCAATAATTCTAATAGATCGCCGGGTCTAACGGCATTCCTAGACACCACCTTATACTTTTGATGTTCGATGTTTCTTTCGATTGCTTGTGTTAAATCATCGATCTCTCGACCTAATTGGAGGTCTCTTCTAGGGTTAGATCCCAAAACTAGGATTGTTTTCATAATAATTCCAATTTATTACACATGGCTGAAAATGGTCTTTGAAACGTTTAAGATTTTTCCACTGATGATACTTTTGTTTACTGCGTTATCACAATTTGTATCTG
Organism: Cyanophyceae cyanobacterium; assembly: GCA_038214545.1. Taxonomy (GTDB): domain Bacteria; phylum Cyanobacteriota; class Cyanobacteriia; order Cyanobacteriales; family Nostocaceae; genus JBBQRU01. The sequence continues at coordinate 3,968 of JBBQRU010000182.1, forward strand.
CTGAGTCATCCATTCTGCATTTGCATCAGATTCGTACACGAAAGTGCGGGTTATATTGGGAGGATTGTCGATATCCGCACCAATCGCGCTGAAGAGATTATTCAGAGGATTTATAATTGGAGCGTTTCCTCTTGTTCTCAATGCTTCAGCTTTTTCTCTAAGTTGCGAATTCAGATCTCCTCTAGCTTCCAACCCGCGATCAAGAGAAGGTAATTTCAACCATTGAAAGTTAGCTAATCCCTGGGTGACAAATATTTTCAGCGTTTCCTTGGCTCGTTGATATCCATCACCAGGTAGTTGTAAACGCAGTTTAGTGTATACTTCTTGGTTTGGTTGTAATGCAAAGAAAGATGAATCATCTCCCTGGATAGGAATTTGAGAAATTTGCCAAGTTGGTTCTAAATCAAGTACTGCTATATTAAGTGGTTGAGCATAAGTATTTTTAACTCTTAAATAAGATATTCCTCCAGCTTTTAAGGTAAGATTATCGGCATCCGGTAAAGGTTGTTTGTTTTGATTGCACAACTGAAATTCTACATAGTCTGTTAACTCAGAGGCGATATTATCTAACGCTTGAACTGATTGATATTTAACTAAATGAACCAAACGGCTAACTACTTTTTCTGGTGCTTGTGAATCGTTTATCATTAACATTGGGCGCAGATTTTTCACTGGCATTCCAATACTGATTTCATATTCTCCATCTCTACCAACCGCAACTTGATAATGTGCTTCTTCCCCGTCTTTGACTTCCACTACCCAGCCATTTTCTGCAATAGCTTGGCGGACTTTTTCTAAAGCTACGGTTTGCTTGTTAACTAAATCTGACTGTAATTCGTTCTCTTTATCTCCTGCTTTTTTATCTGCGAAAAAGCGCACTTTCCGAATTAAATCTACAGGTGCAGCTAACATCACAGCAGTTGCACCAGGTTCAATTTTACCGCGAACTGCGATTCCTCCTGCTGTTACATCTAAAATTTTAGCTGTAGATTTATCTGCTCGAAGTTCGTCTGTAATTTCGGCGAGCGCTATTTGTTGTGTCTTGTCAACAAAGTCTTTTGCATTCAAAGGATAAATTGCAAAACGAGTCCCCTGACTTAAACCCTGTGCTAATCCTGCATCCAAGGTGATCCTTTGCTGATTTTCATCAACCTTGACAACATTCACAGCATATGGTATAAATTCTTTTTTATTCCCAAATACCAGGCGATCGCTATTTCCTGTTAGCATCGGTAACTGTTGGGGAAATTTACTTTGAATCATCCCTTTGACGCGATTGTAGAGCGACCTGTAAGTTAAGGGAGAGGTACTGCCGGTGAGAGTATCAATTATCCAGTAAGTTAATGCACCATTTCTTTTGCCACCGTTGATTGCATATTCATAAGCATATTCCGAAGGGCGACAAGCAGCTAAAAATACATAATCTTCAGTCTTTGGTAGCCATCCCGTTGATATTTCGGGGTTCGCTTGGGTTAAAATACGCCAGTTATTCAATAACTCCTCGCGGGAAGCAACTAAACTATCTCGGCTTCTAGGTGCGGTATCAATCTCATCTGTTTCGCTACCGCGAATGGCACAATCGCCTCTTGTAGCACCCCCCGAATGACAACTATCAAAAATAACAGTCACAATGCAGCCCTTGTCAGTCAAGCGTTTGATCAAGGTAGCAATTTCTACATCCCGTAAATAATGATTTCCCAAACTACCCACATCAACCGGGACAATACTTTCATCATTTTGTCCCTCTCCCTTCAATTCTGGGTAAACGGTAAGAGCGCGTCCTCCATGTCCAGAATAATGAATATATACTTGTTCTCCCGATCTTGCGGTTTCAGTTATTTCTTTAAAAGCATTAATAATATTGCCGTAGCTTGGTTTTACTTCCTTCCGCGCCGATCTAATTTCCGCTAAAATAGAACTTTCTTCAAAAGGAGAAGTTAACTTCCAAATATTTTCACAAGGAATTTGCAAAGTCTTCTGGAGATAATCTGCAACTAAATCGATATCTCCGACACATCCTTGCAAATTTTTATATAAATTATTTGATTCATAGCAATCAATGCCAATCAGTAAAGCATAAAAGTTTGTTAACTCAGTCATGGCGGTAGATCTCATTCGCTAGACTCTTATAGGAGTTACAGGGTAGAACTTATGCAGTTATCGAATGGAAACAGTAGACTGTTTGGTTAAGTTTAATTTTAACGGCACATCCCCACTCCTATCTATAGATAAATAAAGAGTCTTTTTAAATTCAGAAAGGTCTCACACTACCCTGGACATGCCATCAATCGGAGAGTGGATTAACACCGCCCATTCAATTTTACACCAGTTAAAGCAATAAATCAACCTCTGGCTGAATCTATAAGCATCCTTCTTTAGATAGATAATTAATTTTAGTGTCACGGAATAAGACATCAGGTTGATGCGGTTTCGATGCATCAACTGCTACTAAAATGTATCGCCGGCATAGAATCAGACTAAAGAATTTGAGTTAGGTTAAGCACAAAACCTGGGAGTAGTTCTTCCCCAGATAAAGTTGTAGGTGCTAGCAATATCTCTTTCTCTTGACCTTGACGATAAATTTCTACTTGCTTACCTTCAGGATCGATTAACCAGCCAAGACGTACACCATTATCCATGTACTCCTGCATCTTATCCTGAACTGATTTAAGACTGTCACTCCGGGAGCGCAACTCCACAACAAAGTCTGGACAAATCGGGGGCAAACCCGTCCTTTCTTCAGCAGTCAAGGCTAACCAACGTTCCATCACAATCCATGCAGCATCAGGGGAACGATAAGCACCATTAGGCAACTGGAACATTGTACTCGAATCAAAAGCTAATCCTGAGCCATCTCGTTCAGCCCAATTCTCTAATCTAGCAGATAACTTAATGTTGCTATTCCCAGTTTCGCCTCCTGTTGGTGGCATAACTACTAAATTTCCTTTGGCTGTACGCTCAAATTTTATCTCAGGATTAGCTCGGCAAATTTCTAAAAAAACCTCATCTGTCAACGAAAGAATTGAAGTGAGGTTAAGAGTCAAGGAGGTCATCGGCAATTCTTCTAATTAGACTAGCAGGTGACTATGCCATTGAGCGCTACTGCCTAGAGTAGCAAACGAGCAAAAAACCGAGTTAAGCTCAAAAGCCTGATATCATAAGGATTATATCAAACTCTATCGCAGTTGATTTTTCACATGATTGGTCTTTTGAGTCATGCTTAGTACAGGATCTGTTTTTTGATTCTTAATAGGTATAAAATTATGTCAAAAAATTTGCTGATCACTATTGACTCTTCCGTAAATGATCCTGGTGATTTAAGGAAACCGATTGAGCAAAGTTATCAAACTTGCACACACAAACTAGTTGCAGCAGATGGTACAGAATTACCCATTTCCGATGATGTGTTTCAAGTTTTGAAGCAAATTGTGCCTCTACTAGAGAAGCGTCGCACAACAGTAACGATTTCGCCAGCTAATCATGAAATGACTACTCAACAAGCAGCAGACATTCTGAATGTTTCCCGCCCCCATCTGATTAAGCTGTTAGAAAATAATGAGATTCCTTATGTAAAAACTGGCAACCATCGCCGAATTAAAGTAAAAGATGTCATAGATTACAAGGAAAAAAGAGATATTCAGTGCCGAAAATCACTTGATGAGATGAAAGATATCATGCAAGAAAACGGTTTATTTGATTGAAATAATGAGGGATGATAAGTAATTTTTATGAATGCTTAAATGCTTAATCTTCAAAAATGGCATCAAATAATGCTCGCTTGACTCGGAAATTAATTGCTATTAGCTCTTGATAAAATTGTTCTAAGTTACCAATAGTAATTTTGTTATCTGCCTGAAGTTTTTTGATAACTGCTAGGGTTCCCTTCACATTTAAGCCTAGTCGAGTTGCCTCTTTTCGAGCTGCGCTGTCATCCAAAATAATGTAATCACATGACAAATCGATACCCAAAGCAATAGCTTCTGATTCGCCTAAACCTAGTCGCATATTCAAACTATTGGCTAACAAAGTCAATTGTATAGCCTTGGGGGTGATGTTTCCCAAATAGATCTTTGAGCGGACAGATTGACTGGCATCATCAGACTTGGCGTAGATTTCTTCAGCTACAAATGCCGGTAAATAAAATTCATCAGCTGAGTCAACAAAAGTATCTAGAAACCCCAATCGCGTTAGGAAAATTAATGGAGAGGAGTTAAAAACTATTTTCACTCTTTCCTACCAAGTTTTCTCAAGCACAACATCTTGTAAAGTCAGATATGAAAAGTCTAAACCCATCAAGTCTAATATCTCTAGAAAGACATCAGGTTCGATTGCCATAATGTCTGCAGCTTTTTTCAAACTGATAACTCTGGATAATAATGCTCCTAGTACGAACAGAAAAGTTTCCTTCTGCTCAATATTGGTGAACAATTGGATTTCTGCAGCAACGCTTCTGAGTACTTCCTTGCTAGTCATACATCTATTTGAT